>NZ_JBEYYF010000013.1:0-182630 GCF_040645415.1 Pseudonocardia sp. NPDC046786
TCGCCGATCTTCCCGTTCGCCCCCGGCCTGTTCGGCATCGGCGCGAACCTCGCGGTGCGCGCCGCAGCCGCCCGCTCGGTCGGCGGCTTCGACGAAGCGATGGGCCCCGGCACCCCCACCCACGGCGGCGAGGACTGCGAGTTCCTGGTCCGGATGATCCTGGCCGGGCACGTCCTGGGCTACGCGCCCGGCGCCTACCTGTGGCACCACCACCGCCCCGACCAGGACGCGCTGCGCGCCCAGCTGGAGGGCTACGCCGTCGGGCTGGGCAGCTTCCTGGCCAAGGTCGCGCTGTCCCCGCAGGGCCGCGCCGTCGCGCTGCGCCGGCTGCCCGCCGCGCTGGTCCGGCTGCGGCACATCTCGGCCCGCGAGGCCGGCGCGGGCGACGCCATCCCGACCGACGCCGACCAGACCCGCACCCGCGGCCTGCTCACCGGACCCCGCGCCTACCTGCGGTCCCGGCGCGCGGTGCGCCGGGCCGGCGGTGCGGTGCCGCCGCTGATCGGGCGGGCGCCGTCGGTCGTCGTCGCGGGGCAGCCGGCCGCCGAGCAGCCGCCCGTCATCCCGGCCTGAGCCCGGCCCGGTCCGGCTCGGTCCGGCTCGGTCCGCCCGGCCTCAGTCCGGCTCGGGGCCCAGCAGCGCCGGGTTCGTGGCGACCGCGCTCAGCCGGGCGTACGGATCGGCCACCAGCCGCCGGGTGCCGAGGTCCAGCACGCCCATCGTGCACTCCGCCTCGGCGGCGAGCTGGTCCACCGGTGTCCCGGCGCCGTCGGCGACCCGCCGGATCCGGTGACTCATCGTGAACGGCTTCCGCCGGGTGAACGCGATCCCCGAGTCGATGTCGACGGTCTCACCGGCGCGCAGCTCGGCGCGGAAGTGAACAGTCGTCGACAACAGGACGACGGTCAGCCCGTGGCCCGCCAGTGCGTGCTCGGACAACCCGCTCGCGCGGAAGTGCTCCATCCGGGCGTGCTCGGCGTACTGGTGGTAGACGGCATGGTTGACGTGCCCGTTCACGTCCATCTCGTAGCTCCGTACCCCGATCCGGACAGCGAACCGGGCGGCCTGCTCTGCGCTCATGGACGCCACCCTGGCATCCCGACCGGCAGCCCGTGGAACGTCACTCACCCGGGCGCGCGGAACGTTTGTGCGACCCCCGACCGCGGCCGTAGGGTGAAGGGCCGTCCTGACTAGGGTGGGACCTGAAAAGCACCAACGGCACGTCAAGCAACGGCGGCCGGTTGTCACTCACGGTGAGGCCCCGCGGAGCGCGGGTGGCCCGCCGACGGCGACGACTGTCGAGGGAGCACGAGGCACATGAGCAGTGAGACGCCCACCGGGGTGGGGGACGAGCACGGCCCCGACGTCGGCGAGGTCGTCCGCTTCGAGGTGGTCGAGCACGCGGGCGGCGCCGTCGTCGTCCACGTGCACGGCGAGATCGACACGATGACCGCACCCGTACTCACCGAGCGGCTGACCGATCAGATCGCGGCCACGGGCCTGCTCGTCGTGGACCTGTCCCAGGTGACGTTCCTGGGATCGGCCGGGCTGGCCGCGCTCGTCGAGGCCAAGGAGAAGGCCGAGGGCGCCGACAGCAGGCTGCGGCTGGTGTGCGGTTCGCACGCCGTGACCCGCGCGCTGGAAGCGACCAGCCTGCTGTCCCTGTTCGACGTCGCCGACGGGGTCCCGGAGGCGCTCCGGACGGCGTGACCCGGGCCCGCACCATGAGCCTGCGCACCGACCCGGCGCCACCCGGCGTGCTCGGCCGGACGGCCGACGACGTCCGGGCCGGCCGCCGGACCGCGGCCGGGATCGCCGACGCACTGCTCGGCGCGCTCGGCCGGGCCGATCCCGTTCCCGCACTGCTCACCGTCGACGCCGAGCCGCTGCGGGCGGCGGCCACCGCCGTGGACCGCCGCGCCGACCGGTTCGCGCTGCCGCTCGCCGGCGTCGCGGCCGCGGTGGAGGAGGGCATCTCGATCGCCGGGCGCGGCGACGAGCCGGTCCGCCTGCTGCGCGCCGCGGGCGCGCTGATCGCCGGCCGGGCGCGCACCGCGGCGTTCGCGATCGGCCCGGACGGCTCCCCCGGCGGCCGGGCGACGGCGGCCGCCGTCGCCGACGGCACCGTGCCGCTCGGGATCGGGATCGACGGCGACGGCGCACTGCGGGCCGCCGCGGCCGCCCACGGCCTGGCCGCGCTCAAGCCCGGCCGGCGGGTGCTCCCGCTGCCACCCGGCGAGGAACGCCGCTGGTCCGGCCTGGCCGAGACCACGCTGGTCGCCGCAGGCCCGGCCGATCTGCGCATCGTGCTGGACGCGCTCGCCACCGCCCGCGACGGCCACGGCCCGGCTCCCGACCCGGGCCCGCCGGTCGGCTCGCTCGCCTGCTCGCTGCGCACCGGGCGGACCCGGTTCGCCGATCCGGCGGCCGCGGCCGGGGTGCACGGGGCGATCCGGCTGCTCGACGCCGCCGGGATCGGCCTGGTCGCCGCCGACCCGCCGTACCGGGTCGTGCTGCCGGTGCACGGCGCCCGGCGCAGGCAGGCCGGGCTGGCCCGCCGGGTCGAGGACCTGCAGCTCGATCCGGCGCAGCTGCCGCGGGCGGCCCGCAGCGCGCTGCGCCGGGGCCGCCGGGTGCGCCGGCTCGGCGGGCTGCGACCGGCCACCCCCGCGTCCTGGCGGCAGCGCATGATCGGCTGGCTGGACGCGTCCGGCGCCGAGGCCGCCCTGCTGCCCGCGACCGCCGGACCGGCCGGCGCCGGATCGACCGGGCTGGCCGTGTGGAACCTCGCCGGGCTGCCCTCGCTGGTCACCCCGGTGCACCCCGGCGCAGGCCGGGCCTGCGTGCAGCTGGTCGGGCGGCCGGGATCGGAGCGGCGGCTGCTGGCGACCGCGGCGCTGCTCGGGCCCGGCTGAACGCCGCTACCCGGCCGTGGGCGGCTCCCAGCGGCCGGTGGCCAGGAACGACTCCATGGCCGAGGTGTACGGGGCGAGATCCAGCCCCTGGGCGGCGACCCAGTCGTCGTCGAAGTAGCTGTGCCGGTACCGCTCGCCGCCGTCGCAGATCAGTGTGACGACGCTGCCCCGCCGCCCGGCGCGCACCATCTCGGCCACCAGCTGGTAGACGCCCCACAGGTTGGTGCCGGTGGAGCCGCCCACCCAGCGGCCGGTGAGCTCGCGCAGGTGCCGGGCGGCGGCGATGCTGGCGGCGTCCGGCACCGGGAACATCCGGTCGATCACCGACGGCACGAAGCTGGGTTCCATCCGCGGCCGCCCGATCCCCTCGATCCGGGACGGCAGGCCGGTCGCGTGATCCGGGGCGCCGAGCGCCCAGCCGTTCAGGAACGCCGAGTTCTCCGGATCGACGACGGCCAGCCGGGTCGGCAGCCGTCGGTACCGCAGGTAGCGGCCGATCGTCGCCGACGTCCCGCCGGTGCCGGCACCGACGACGATCCACTCCGGCACCGGATGCGGTTCCTCGGCGAGCTGGCCGAGCATCGCCTCGGCGATGTTGTTGTTGCCGCGCCAGTCGGTGGCCCGCTCGGCGTAGGTGAACTGGTCCAGGTAGTGCCCGCCGGACTCGGCCGCCAGCCGCTCCGCCTCGGCGTAGACCTGCACACCGTGCTCCACGAAGTGGCAGCGGCCGCCCTCGCGCTCGATCAGCGCGACCTTCTCCGGACTGGTGGAGCGCGGCATCACCGCCACGAACGGGAGCCCGAGCAGCCGCGCGAAGTACGCCTCGGACACCGCAGTGGAACCGGAGCTGGCCTCGACCACCGTGGTCCCCTCGGTGATCCAGCCGGACGCGAGCCCGTAGAGGAACAGCGACCGCGCCAGCCGGTGCTTGAGGCTGCCGGTGGGGTGCACCGACTCGTCTTTCAGGTAGACGTGCACGCCCCAGTCGGCGGGCAGCTCCAGCACGTGCAGGTGGGTGTCGGCGGACCGGTTCGCGTCGGCCTGGACCCGGCGCATCGCCTCGTCCACCCAGGCGCGGGTACGGGCACAGGATCGGTCGACGGGCTGCACCGGGCCGAGCCTAGGCGACCCCGGCCGGCCGCCGGGATCGTCGTCCGGACCGGCGGCCGGCGTCCGGAATCGCCGGTCGGCCTGCCGGACAGCGTCACCCGCCGTCGGCCGCCGGACCGGCTCCGTCCGCCGAACGGGGGCTGCACGGCAACGGTCCGGACACCGAGACTGACGCACCGTGAGGACAGCGTGAGCAGGATGCGCGGCGAGCGGCGCCCGGGCGGCACGGCGGACCGGTGGAGCGAGTTCCTCGGGCGCAGGCACTCCGGGGCCGCATCGGAAGGGAACGGCGGCAGCGTGGACGGTAGGGACGGCGGCACGGCCGGCGTGAGCGGCACGACCGGCCGGGACGGCCGCAACGGCACCGCCGGCCCGGACGGTCTGGACAGCCTCGAGGGCAGCGCCGGTCCGGGCGGTAGCGCCGGTGCGGCCGGGACCCCGGCGGCCGGGCGCGGTATGGGCGGCGGCCCGGATACCGAGGCGGACGACGTGCGCGACGACGAGCGGACCCGGTCCACCACGGGCGGCGGGACCGGCGCGCTGCCGCGCGGTGACGACGCTGCGCTGACCCGCGGTGGCGACGGCGCCGACAGCGCCGGCCCCGTTCCCGCGCCGGACGAGCTGCGGGTCCGGCTGGCCGCCACCGAGCGCGCGCTGGCCGAGGCCGAGATCGCCCGCGCCGAGGCCGAGCAGCGGGCCGAGGCGCTCGCGGCGGAGCTGGAACGGGTCCGCGCCGCGCCACCGGAGACGTTCGGGATGCGCGCCGACAAGGTGCTCCGGATGGCCCAGCACGAGGCGGACCAGCGCCGCCGGGAAGCCGGGGACGAGGCCGAGGCACTGCGCGAGCAGGTCCGCGCCGAGACCGAGGCGCTCCGCGAGCAGGCGCGCGCCGAGGCCGCACGGATCACCGCGGAGGCCCGTGCCGAGGCGGTGCGGATCACCGGCGACGCCCGGGCCGAGGTCGAGCGGGCCCGCGCCGCGGGGGCGACCGCGCGCCGGGACAGCGAGCTCGTCGCCGACACGGCGGCGTCGATGCACGCCCACGTCAACGGGCTGCGCAGCAGCGTGCGCGCCGAGCTGGCCCGGGTGCACGCCCTGCTCGGGGCGGAGATCGGCAAGCTCGACGGGCCGCCGCCGCTGGACCGCCCGCGGGAGGCCGCGCCGCGGCCCGCGGGTGCGCAGCCCGCGGACACCGGCCCGGTCCCGGTCGTGCCGGGCACCGCGTCCCCGCGGCCCCGCCCGGCGCCCGCGCACGCCCTGCGCGATCCGGCGTCGGCGACCGGCCCGGCCGGGGGCACCGGGCCGGACACCGGGGAGCTGCCCGTGGTCTCGCTGCCCGCGCAGCGGGCACCGGGGAGCGGACCGGAGCAGCCGGAGGGGCCCGACGGCGGCACCGGCGACCCGGCCGAGGGCACCGGGGACCGCGACCCCGCAGGCGGATCCGCCGGCCCCGGCGCGGCCGACGCGTCCGCCAACCGGGTGCCCGCCGGGGCGGGCCAGGCCGACGCGTCCGGCCACCGGGCGCCCAGCGGGGCGGACCACGTTGACGCGTCGGGCGAGCGGGTGCCCGCCGGGGCGCTGCCCGCGGACGAGCCGGGAGGCGTCCGACCGGAGGTCCGGGTACCGGATCCGGAGGACTGAACGGCCGGGGCGCCGGGGCCGCCGCACGCACCGGCGGCGACCCCGGCGGCGCCCGGTTCGGCTGGGCCGATCGTTGCTCGCGGCAGCCCCGAACGGCGCAGTCCCCCCGAGTGGCGCGCCCGCACCCGGGTGCCTACCGTCGTGCCAATGACCGACCCCCGCCGCCCAGGCCCCGGTGACACCGACGGCGCACCCGGTGGGACGACCCGGACCGACGCGCCGCCGCAGGCCGACGGCCCCGAGGACGTCGATCCCGCGGACGGCCTGGAGATCGGCACCACGACCCCCGCCGAGGGGGTCGTGGTGGTCACCGTGAGCGGGGAGCTGGACATGCTGACCGCCCCGGAGCTGCGGGCGGCGGTCGCCGACCGGATCCCGTCGGTCGAGCTGGTCGTGCTGGCCCTCGACGGCGTGCGGTTCCTCGGCACCAGCGGGCTCGCCGCGTTGATCGAGCTGCGCGAGCAGGCCCACCGGACCGGGGTCGAGCTGCGGATCGCGTGCACCGAACGACGGGTGCTGCGGCCGATCGGGATCGCCGGGCTGCATCACCTGTTCGACATCCACGACGACGTGCCCGCGGCACTGAACTCCTGAGGAGTGTGACGTAGGTCATATTTTATCGTCGTCAGGCAACCGGCGGCCGTGCCCGTGTCCGGTGACCGGGCCGTGAGCAGGGCCGATGGTCCCGAACCGGATGGCACCACCGCGACCGGAAGGTCGGCAACACCCCCTCGTGAAGCCGACCCCCGGGTCGGGCACGTTTGCCGCGGGGCGCCGTAGGGAACCGGGTGGCAACAGCAGCCGCCCCCCGGGTGCCGAACGACGAGGTGAGCACGTGAGCGACATTTCCCGGCTTCCCGGTCCGATGGACGACGAGTGGCAGTGGCAGCGCCTCGGAGCGTGTCGCGGGATGGACAGCGCGGTCTTCTTCCATCCCGACGGAGAGCGCAACCCGTCGCGGTCACGGCGGACCGAGCAGGCCAAGCAGGTCTGCCGCAGCTGCCCGGTGATCCAGGAGTGCCGCCGGTTCGCGCTGGCGAGCCGGGAGCCGTTCGGTGTCTGGGGCGGCCTGGGCGAGTCCGAGCGGCGCGCGGTCCTCGAGCGCCGGGACAGCGCCCGTACCGCGGACGTGCCGGGCCTGGTCGCCGCCGCGGGCTGAGCGGGTACCGCGAGCCCGCGCGCACCGTCCTGCTCTCGCGGACCGCATACGTCCCACGGCCGGAGCCTGCGCACCGTTCCGGGCCCTCGCGCCCGGCAGCCGCCCGGCAATCAGTCCCCGGGCACCGCGGGGGCCGCGCGGGCGTCGTCCTGCGCCGGCCCGGCCCAGCCCAGCGGCCGGTAGGGCAGCACCGGCAGCCCGTACACCCGTGCCACCCGGCGGACGGCCCGCCGGACCACCTCGATCTCCGGATCGGCCACCGCACCGGTGGCGGCCGGGGCCACGCAGAACGTGTCCTCGTCGGGATCGAAGCCGACCAGCTCGGACAGCGCGGCGACGAGATCCTCCTCGTCACCGTCCTGCAGGGTCCAGCGCAGCCCGAGCCGGTGCAGCCGCACCTTCCCGGAGGGCACCCGGGTGACCGGCATCGTGATCGGCTCCGGCTCGGCAGACTCGCCGTCGCCCGGGTAGTCCTCGGCGTCGGCCGGCTCGACCAGCCGCTGCCCGCCGGCCGGGTCGGTCCGCACCACCAGCAGGTCGGTCTCCCCCGCGCTGCCCGACAGCTCGGCCAGGGTGCCGCCGGCCCGGGCGGACTCGGCCTCGGTGAGCGCCACGGCCACCAGCCTGCGCGGCCGGACCACGTCCTGCCCCACGACGATCACGCGCCTTCCGGATCCGCCAGCTGCTCCCTCGCCGGACACTAGACCGCGGACGGGGCGCTGCGGCGCACCGGGCACACCCCCGTCCGGACGAGTGGATGCGCGCGCGCCGCGAGCGGATGGCCGACGATCGCGACCCTCCCGCACCGCACTGCGTCATACGGCCGCAAAGTGACCGCGGACGGCCACCGGTAGCGATCGGCGGCCGGACGGTCGAACGGTCTCACACGTCCGGCGGGCGGTGGACAGCGCTCCGTGACCGCCGGTCGGCCGTCCGGGTCAGCCGCAGCCGTCGAGCCGGATCGCCAGCAGCGCGATGTCGTCGTCGAGCCGGTCGGGACGGCAGGTCTCCAGCACCCGCTCCACCACGGCCTCCGGCGTGGCGTCCCGGCCGAGCTCGGCGACCGTCCGCTCCAGCAGATCGGCCCGGTGGTCGGCGTCCTCGCCGACGACGTCGGTCAGGCCGTCGGTGTAGAAGACCAGCAGCGAGCCGGCGGCACAGGTGAGCGTCGCCTCGTCCCGGCTCCGCCCGGAGGCGTGGCCGAACTCGGGCACCGCGCCCAGCATCGGTGAGTGGTGCGCGTCCAGCCGGACGAGCTCCCCGCCCGGCTCGACCAGCAGCGGCGCCGGATGCCCGGCGTTGGCGTAGGTGAGCTCCCGGGAGCCGTCCGGGCCCGCCGGGCCCAGCCGGGCGTACACCGCGGTGGCCATCGCGGCGATGTCCAGGCCTTGCACGAGCTGGTCGCACCGGTCCAGCACCGAGCCCGGCCGGTCACCGCCCCAGGCGTAGGAGCGCAGCACACCGCGCAGCTGACCCATCGCCGCCGCGGCGGCCAGATCGTGCCCGACGACGTCGCCGACGGCGGCGCCCACCGAGCCGTCCGGCAGCGGCAGCACGTCGTACCAGTCACCGCCGACCTGGTTGCCGTCCGCGCCGACCACGTACCGCGCCGCGACGTGCAGGCCGGGCACCTCCGGCAGCGCCGGCAGCAGGCTGTGCTGCAGGGTCGCGGCGGCGGCCCGCTCCACCTCGTAGAGCCGGGCGTTGTCCAGCGCCAGCCCGGCCCGGCCGGCCAGGTCGGAGGCCAGGTGCAGGTCGCGGTGGGTGTAGCGGCGGCCGTACGGGAACTGGGTGTGGAAGGTGACCAGCCCCAGCACCCGTCCGCGGCCGAGCATCGGCACGACCATCGCGCTGCGCAGCCGCAGCCGCTCGTACTCCTCGGCTGCCACCGGGTCGTCCGGGTGGGCGTCGCCGCCGTGCTCGGGCAGCTCGCCGATCAGGTAGGGCCGGCCGGCCCGGACCGCTGCCGCGGCCGGCTCCTCGAGCAACGACGTGCCCAGCGGCCCGGAGCGCACCAGCAGGCCCTCGTCGGCGACGTCCCGGGCGGCCACGCCGAGCCGGCGGCGGGTGTCGCCGTCCGGCGCGTCGAGCAGGTCCACCGTGCACAGGTCGGCCACCTCGGGCACCGCGATCCGGGCGAACCGGGAACAGACGTCGCCGACGTCGAACGCCGAGGTCATCTGGGTGGTGGCCTCGGCGAGCAGGCGGAGCTGGGCGCGGGCCTCCTCGGCCTCGGCGAGCGCGGCCCGGCGTTCCTGCTCGACGATCACCCGCTCGGTGACGTCGCTCTGCACCCCGACGAAGTTGACCAGCCTGCCCTCGCCGTCCAGCACCGGCGACACCGAGATCTGGTTCCAGAACGCCGTACCGTCGCGGCGGTAGTTCAGCAGCACCTCGGTGATCGGGCGCCGCTCGCGCAGCGCGCGGGAGATCCGGGCCACCGCGGCGCGGTCGGTGTTCGGCCCCTGCAGGAACCGGCAGTTGCGGCCGACGACCTCGTCCAGCGGGTACCCGGTCAGCCGCTCGAACGACGGGTTGACCCAGGCGAGCGGATCGTCCTCGCGCTGCGGATCGGAGATGGTGAACGACATCTCGGTGGCGAGCACGGCGCGGTCCCGCAGGAACTCCATCCGGTCCCGGTCGAGGTCTCCCGGCCCGGCCAGCGGGAGCAGCACGACCAGCGCCCGGCTGCGCGCGCCGTCGTAGGTGTCGGTGGCCCCGGTCGCCGGATCGGCCAGCGCGAACCCGGTCATCCAGACCAGGCTGGTCGCGGCGGTCGCACCGTCGCCGCCGTCCACCGGGGCACCGTCGCGGTCGGGCACGGCACCCGGGCCGTGCAGCGCGACCGGCTCCCCCGGCACCTGCTCGCCCGCCGCGATCCGGTCCAGCGGGGAGGCCCCGGCCGGATGCGGACGCCCGTCCGGGTCGGTCAGCCGCACCGCATCGGCCCACTCCCGGACGCCGACCGGCAGCGCCAGCTCGTTCCCGGGCAGCTCCAGGGCGGTGGTGTTGGCATAGACGACCCGCCGCGCACCGATGTCGATCATCAGCACGGCGACCCTGGTGTCCCCGCGGACGTGCGGCATCGGCGGCGTCGCGGACCGGTCGCCGAGGAGCCCGGTCGACAGCGCGACGGCCTGGTCGACAGCGCGGTCGACGGCCTTCTCGGGCGGCGGGCCGGCGGCGACCGGGCCGGGGTCGGGGTACCGGTTCACCCCGCCGAGCCTAGAGCCAGGCGCCCGGCACGGCCTGCCGGGACCGGCCGGTATCGTCGCCGGAGCCGCCCCCCTCGGGGGCGGTCGTGACCGTGTCCGCAAGGCCCCGTCGAGAACACGGCGGGGGCGCCCCGACGAGTCGATGCCGCACCGCGACCCGACTGGAGGTGATCCCCCTGCCCGGATCGATCTCGGCGCAGCCGTCCAGGGACGACGGCGAGCCGGCAGGCAGTCCCGGATGCGTCCCCGGCGGCCTCGAGCTGTCGTTCTCCGCGCCCCGCAGCGGCCTCACCGTGCTGAGCGTGGCCGGTGAGATCGACACGCTCACCGCACCGCATCTCGGTGCCGCGCTCGACGACCTCCTCGACCGCGGCGACCGGCAGATCGCGATCGATCTGGAAGGGGTCACCTTCCTCGCCTCCAGCGGCCTCGGCGCGCTCATCCACACCGCCCGGCAGGCCGCCCGCGACGACCGCAGGCTGTTCGTGGTGGCGACCAGCCGGGCGGTGCTCCGCCCGCTCGAGGTCACCGGCTCCGCGCAGCTGTTCACCGTCGTCCCGGACCGGTCCGGCATCCCCGGGCCGTGACCGCCCTCCCCCGCCCTGCACGCGGCGCCGCGGCGCGCCATCATGCACCCCGTCCACGGACACCGAGCCGACGGACACCGAGCCGACGCACAGCGAGCCGATGCACAGCGAGCCGATGCACAGCGAGCCGATGAAAGGACGTCCCAGCGTGGCCCAGGAGGACTCCCCGAGCGTTACCGCCGACCAGGGCACCGCGCCGACGGTCGAGATCCGGACGGCCGCCCGGCCTGCGCTGATCCCGACGGTGCGCGCCGTCGCATCCGACCTCGCGGCCCGCGCCGACTTCGATCTCGACGCCATCTCCGATCTCCGCATGGCGGTCGACGAGGCGTGCGCGACCCTGGTCGGGCTCGCCGCGCCCGGCTCCTCCCTGCGGTGCACCTTCGACGTGCACGGCGAGCGGATCGACGTCTCCGCACAGGTCGTCACCGGCGGCGCCACCGAGCTCCCCACCGACAGCTTCGGCTGGCGGGTGCTGCAGACACTCGCCGACCAGGTCGCGATCGAGACCGGTGAGGAGGACGGGGGCCGCAGGGCCCTCACCATCCGGTTGCACAAACTCGCCGGGCCCGGGCTGTGACGGCGGACCCCGAGTACGCGCACCTCACCCCGCTCCTCGAGCAGTACGCGAGCCTGGACGCCGACGACCCGCGCCGCGAGCGCCTGCGGGACCGGCTGGTCACCGGCTACCTGCCGGTCGCCCAGCACATCGCGCGCCGGTTCAACCACCGCGGCGAGCCGCTCGACGACCTGGTCCAGGTCGCGACCGTCGGCCTGATCAACGCGATCGACCGGTTCGATCCCGGCAAGGGCGGCGAGTTCTTCTCGTTCGCCGTGCCCACCATCTCCGGCGAGGTGCGCAGGCACTTCCGCGACCAGAGCTGGTCGATGCGGGTGCCGCGGCGGCTCAAGGACATGCACGTCTCGATCAACGGGGCGGTCTCCGAGCTGTCCCAGCGGCTCGGCCGCGCCCCGCGACCGTCCGAGCTGGCCGAGCACCTCGATCTGCCGGTCAGCGAGGTCCTGCAGGGCCTGGAGGCCGCCGAGGCGTACCGCAGCTCCTCGCTCGACGAGATGCTGTCCTCCGAGGACGGCAGCGCCACAGTCGGCGAGCTGGTCGGCGACGCCGACGCCGAGCTCGACCGGGTGGACTACCGGGAGTCGCTGCGCCCGCTGCTCGCCGAGCTGGCGCCGCGCGAACGCACCATCGTGATGCTGCGGTTCTTCGGGAACCGGACCCAGACCCAGATCGCGGACGAGGTCGGCATCTCCCAGATGCACGTCTCCCGGCTGCTGTCGCAGACCCTCACCCGCCTGCGCAACCGGCTCGATCCGGACGACCGGACACTGTGAGCGCCGGGGAGCTGCTGTGGGCGGCGCTGCTGTCATCGACCCTGCTGTGACGAATGCCCCCGCACGAACCGTGCCCGGGGAGGCGAGGATCATCCGGAACGGCCGGCAGTGGTGCCGGCACCGATCGTGAGGGGGCACGGTGAGTGGACCGGAGCACGTACTGGTCGTCGGAGCGGGCCTGGCCGGGCTGCGCACCGTGGAGGGCCTGCGCCGGACCGGGTTCGACGGCCGGATCAGCCTGGTCGGTGCCGAGGAGCACCTGCCCTACGACCGGCCGCCACTGTCCAAGCAGTACCTGGCCGGTGAGTGGGACCGGGCGCGGATCGACCTGATCGCCGCCGAGGGACTCGCCGAGCTGGGCGTGCGGACCCACCTGGGGCGCGCCGCGGTCGCGCTGCGTCCCGGCGAGATCGAGCTCGACGACGGCAGCACCCTGCACGCCGACGCCATCGTGCTCGCCGTCGGTGTCGCACCGCGCACCCTCGACGGCCAGCCGCCGTCCGCGCACGTGCTGCGCAGCGTCGAGGAGTCCGACGCGCTGCGCGACGCGCTCACCCGGGCGTCGTCGTTGCTGGTCGTCGGCGCCGGGTTCATCGGCGCCGAGGTGGCGAGCACCGCGCTGGACCGCGGGCTGGCGGTGACCGTGCTGGAGACCGGCCCGGTGCCGATGGCCAGGGTGCTCGGGGCCGAGGTGGGTGCGCTCGCCGCCCGGCTCGTCTCCGAGGCGGGCGCCGACCTGCGCTGCGGGGTGACGGTGACGTCGCTGACCGACACCGGTGCGACCCTGTCCGACGGTTCCGTGCTGACCGCCGACGAGATCGTCGTCGGGATCGGTGGCCGGCTCGCCCTGGGCTGGCTGGAGCCGACCGGGCTGGACCTCACCGGCGGCATCCCGTGCGACGAGCACGGCCGGGTCGATGGGCTGCCGGGCGTCTGGGCGGTCGGCGACGCCGCCGCCTGGACCGATCCCCGGTTCGGTGGCCGCGCCCGGCACGAGCACTGGACGTCGGCCGCCGACCAGGCCGCGGTGGTCGCCCGGGACATCACCGGGGCCGAGCCCCCGCCGCCGACCGTTCCCTACTTCTGGTCCGACCAGTTCGGGCTGAAGATCCAGCTGATCGGGCGGCCGGACCTCGCCGACGCGCTGCTGCCGCTGCACGGCGACGGCCTCGACGGCGGCGGCGTCAAGGGCACCACGGTCGGCTACCTGCGCGGGGACGAGCTGGTCGCCGTCGTCGGGTTCGGGGCGGCCCGGCGGATCGCCCGCTACCGCAAGCCGCTCGCCGCAGGTGCGGACCGGGCGGCCACCCTGGAGTTCCGGGACACCCTCACCTGAGCCGGACGGGCCCGCTCACCGCAGGATCGACCGGATCACCACCAGCCCGACCAGCGTGCCCACCGCGATCAGCGTGTACTTGATCTTCGGGTCGGCCAGCTTCTCGGCGATCCGCTCCCGGCCCCCCTCGATCAGGTTCTTCGGGTTCGCCCGGTCCGCCAGCGCGTCCAGGCTGTCGGCCAGCGCGTCCCTGGTCTTCTCGATCTCGCGCTGGATGTTCTCGGGGTCGCGGGCCACCACGTCTCCTCCGACTCGGCCGGTGCGCACAGTGCGCGCCCGGGACTCTCCTGCTGCTCGCCACCGCACCGGAGCCGGATCGTCGGGCTCGGCGCGGGCGGCGTGGCCCACACCGTAGCCACCGTGCCCGGCACCCGCTCGCGACGGGCCGCGTCGGTCCACAACCGGCACCTGGACGAACGAGTTGTGCACAGCCTGCACACTCGCCGTGGCGCCGCGGCCACCGGGTGGCAGGCTGGCGTCATGAGTACCCGGCTGCAGGCGGGCGACCCCGCCCCCGACTTCACCCTCGACGACGCCGACGGCAAGCCCGTCTCGCTCTCCGACCACCGGGGCCGGAAGGTGATCGTCTACTTCTACCCGGCCGCGAGCACCCCCGGCTGCACGAAGGAGGCCTGCGACTTCCGGGACAACCTCGCCGACCTCGACGGCGCCGGGATCGACGTCATCGGCATCTCCCCCGACATGCCGGCGAAGCTCGCGAAGTTCCGGGACGCGGAGGGGCTGACGTTCCCGCTGCTGTCCGACCCGGACCGAGAGGTGCTCACCGCGTGGGGTGCGTTCGGCGAGAAGACCATGTACGGCAAGACGGTGACCGGCGTGATCCGCTCGACGTTCCTGGTCGGCGAGGACGGCACGATCGAGGACGCGAAGTACAACGTCCGGGCCACCGGCCACGTCGCCAAGCTCCGCAAGGACTGGAAGGTCTGACATGCCCGCGGTCCGCCGCGCGGGCGACGGCGGACGCCGCGGTGCGTGATGCCGCGCGCCCGCCGGTGGACCGACGCGCAGCTCGTCGCCGCGGTGGCGGCCTCGAGCAGGCTGAGCGAGGTGTGCCGACTGCTCGGCATCCGGCCGGGCCGCTGCGACTGGCTGCGGGCGCACATCGTGCGGGTCGGGGCCGATGCCGGGCACATCCCGGGGGGCGACGGATCCCGCTCACCACAACCACCGTCGCCGCTACACCGACGCCGAGCTCGTCGATGCGGTCGCGGCGGAGAGCAGCGTGCACGGGGTGCTGCGCAGGCTCGGCTACACACCCAGCGGCGGCATGTTCCGGGCGGTCAGTGCCCACATCCGTAGCCTGGGCCTGGACACCGGCCACTTCACCGGCCGGGCGTGGGCCCGCGGGCGGCGCTTCCCGATGCGCCGGGCCCGGCCGCTGGCGGAGATCCTGGTCCGCGACTCCGACGACCGGACCAGCTCTGTCCTCCGCCGCAGGCTCGTCGCCGAAAGCCTGAAGTCGGAGCGGTGCGAACGCTGTGGCCTGGAGCAGTGGTGCGGGGCGCCGATCCCGCTCCGGCTCGATCACATCAACGGCGACCACACTGACAACCGGCTGGAGAACCTCCGTATCCTGTGCCCGAACTGCCACGCGCTCACCGACACCTGGTGCAGCCGAAAGAACTAGCCGGCGTACTCCAAATGGCAGAGAGACAGGGTTTAGGTCCCTGCAAGTGCGGGTTCGACTCCCGTCGCCGGCACTCAGCCCGCGGGCTCCTCCGGGATCGGCCGGCGGGCCGCCAGGACCACCCCGGCCAGGCCCAGCACCCCGCACAGCGCGGAGACCAGCAGCAGCGAGGGCCGCACGTGCCCGGTCACCGCGTCGCCGAGCGTGACGATCGCCACGGTGCTGGGCGTGGACCCGATCACGGTCCCGACCAGGTACGGCCAGAACCGCACCGCCGACAGCCCGGACAGGTAGTTCATCACCGCGAACGGCACCATCGGGATGAGCCGCATCGAGGTGACGGCGAGGGTGCCGTGGTGGTCCAGCCGCTGCCGGACCCACAGCGCGCGCGGGTGCTCGGCCCAGCGCCCGATGATCCCGCCGCCGGTGAGCCGGACCAGGGCGAACGCGACGACCGCGGCGAGCGCCGTCGCGACGAGGGCGAGCGCGGTGCCGACGGCCGCGCCGAACAGCACGCCCGCGGACACGGTGAACACCGTGCGCGGGAACGGCGGCACGTTGAGCAGCACCTGAAGCAGCACGAACACCACCGGCCCCCAGGGGCCCGCGGCCTCGACGACCCGGCGCACCTCGCCGAACTGCGGCACCACGGACAGCCCGTAGGCGCGCGCCACCATCACCACGAGGCTGGCCACGAGCACCAGCCCGAGACAACCGAGAAGGGGACGCCACCACCGCACGGGAGGAACGGTACTCAGACGGTCGGCGCGACCGGCGTCACGCCTCGCGCGAGGAGGACGTACCGGTCATCGCACCGTGAGAAGCTTGGATCATGAGCACCGCGAACGACGGGATCGACCCCTCCGAGCTGGACCCCGACGGCCTCGCCGTGCGCCGCGAGGTGCTCGGCGCCGACTACGTCGCAGCCGCGCTGGCGAACACCGACGGGACGACCGCGGAGTTCCAGCAGCTGATCACCCGCTACGCGTGGAACGAGATCTGGACCCGGCCGGGCCTGGAGCGGCGGATGCGCTCCGCGGTGACGCTGACCGCGCTGATCGCGCACGGGCACTGGGCGGAGCTGGAGATGCACCTGCGCGCCGCCCGGCGCAACGGGCTCGCCGACGCCGAGATCGTCGAGATCCTGCTGCAGACCGCGATCTACTGCGGCGTCCCGGCCGCCAACTCGGCGTTCAAGATCGCCCAGCGGGTGCTGGCGGAGCCGCCCCCGGAGTGAGCGGGCCGCCCCGCCCCCGGCAGGAGGAGTGGAGCCGCGGCTCAGGTCGCGGCCCGCAGGTGCGGGACCAGCGCGCGCAGGGCCAGTCCCCGGTGCGACGCGGCGTCCTTCTCCTGGGCGGACAGCTCCGCCGAGGAGCGGCGGCCCCCCTCCGGGGCAAAGATCGGGTCGTAGCCGAACCCGTTCTCCCCGCGCGGGGCCCGCAGCAGGGTCCCCCGCCAGGTGCCGTGCACGACGATCCGGCCCGGGACACCGTCGCCCGGCGCCAGCGCCGCGGCACCGGCCCCGGCGGGGGTGACCAGCGCGGCGGCGCACACGAAAGCGGCCCCGCGCCGCTCGTCCGGCACGTCCTCGGTCTGAGCGAGCAGCAGCCGCAGGTTGGCGCCGTCGTCGCCGTGCTTCCCGGCCCAGCGGGCGGAGAAGATCCCCGGCATCCCGTTGAGGGCGTCGACGGTGATCCCGGAGTCGTCGGCGATCGCGGGCAGGCCGGTGGCGAAAGCGGCGTCGCGGGCCTTCGCGAGCGCGTTCTCGGCGAACGTCGCGCCGGTCTCGGGGGCCTCCGGGAACTCGTCGACGTCGGCGAGGCCGAGGATCTCGATGCCGTTCAGCCCGGCCGCGGCGACGATCCGGCGCAGCTCGACGAGCTTCTTCGCGTTGCGGGTCGCGAGCAGGACGCGGGTCACTCGGCGCCGTCCCCGCCCGCGGCCTGCTCCGCGGTGGCCGCCCGCTCCGCCGCCAGCTTCGGGTGCGGCTCGACGAGCACCTCGACCTGCAGCCGGGCGAGCTGCTCGATCCCGGCGAGCGCCGAATCGAGCATCGCATCCAGGGTCTTGCGGGCGAAGGTGGCGCCCTCCCCGGTGCCCTGGACCTCGATCAGCGTGCCGGTCTCGGTGGCGACGACGTTCGTGTCGACCTCGGCCCGCGAGTCCTCGGAGTAGGGCAGGTCGAGCCGGACCCGGCCGTCGACGACGCCCACCGACACGGCCGCGACCTGGCAGGAGATCGGCTTCGGGTCGGACAGCTTGCCGTGCTCGCCGAGCCAGGTGACGGCGTCGCAGAGCGCCACGTAGGCGCCGGTGATCGCGGCGGTGCGGGTGCCGCCGTCGGCCTGCAGCACGTCGCAGTCGATCGCGATCGTGTTCTCGCCGAGCGCGCGCAGGTCGATGCAGGCACGCAGGGACCGGCCGACCAGCCGGGAGATCTCGTGTGTGCGGCCGCCGACGCGACCCTTCACCGACTCCCGCGACGACCGGGTGTCGGTCGACGAGGGCAGCATCGCGTACTCCGCGGTGACCCAGCCGAGGCCGGATCCCTTCCGCCACCGCGGCACGCCCTCGGTCACGCTGGCCGCGCACAGCACCTTCGTGTCACCGAACTCCACCAGCACCGACCCGGCCGGGTGCTTCTGGAAGCCCCGGGTGATCGTCACGGGGCGCAGCTCGTCGTCCGCCCGTCCGTCCGCTCTGCCCTCTACTCGTGTCACCCGCCCATCGTAGGAAGCGGGTTCAGACGTCGAAGACCGCGTCCGCCGTGGCGACCTCGACCGGTCCGTCGAAGGCGTCCTTCGCCTCGGTGGCGAGCTCGTCGCGGTCGTACCAGGCGGGCACGTGGGTGACGACGAGCCGGCGCGCACCGGCCGTCGCGGCGTGCTCGCCCGCCTCCCGGCCGGACAGGTGCACACCGGGCGGGTTGGCCGCGCCGTGCGGCCAGCTCGCCTCGCAGAGCAGCAGGTCGGCGTCCCGGGCGGCGTCGACCAGACCGGGGCAGGCGCCGGTGTCGCCGGAGTAGGTGAGGACCCGCCCGCCGTGCTCGACGCGCAGCGCGAAGGCCGGGCACGGGTGCACGACCGGGACGGCGGTCAGCCGCACCTCGTCGTCGCCGGTGCCGATCGTGCGGGCACCGCCGGCGACCAGATCGTGGAAGGTGAAGACGTCGGTGAGGTCGGTCCCGGCGAGCTCGTCGGCGGTCGGCGCGTAGGCGCGGGCGAACCGGTCGTGCGCGCCGGCCGGGGCGTGCACGGGCAGCGGCGACGCGCCGGCGTCGAACGGCGGCCGCGGGTGGTAGCGGCGGTGCACGACGAGCGAGGCGAAGTCCGAGCAGTGGTCGGCGTGCAGGTGGCTGAAGACGACCGCGTCCAGCGACCACGGATCGAGATGGCGCTGCAGCGCGCCGAGGGTGCCGTTGCCGAGATCGAGGGTGAGGCGGGTGCCGCCCACCTCCACCAGGTAGCCGGACGCCGGGGACCCGGGACCGGGGCCGCTGCCGGAGCACCCGAGCACGATCAGCCGCATGCGCGACCCTAACCCGTTCGCGCGGTGCGGCGCAGCCACCAGATCCCGACGAAGGGCAGCACCAGCGGCACGAAGCCGTAGCCGATGCCGAAGTACGACCAGACCGTCTCCTGCGGGAAGTCGCTCGGCACGAGCAGCGTGAACGCGCCGACGAGCAGCACCCCGATCATCTCGAAGACCACCGCGAACCAGGCCAGCCTGCGGAACCCGGGCCCGGTGCCGGCCAGCCCGACGGTCGCCAGGATGTAGACGACGCCCGCCACCGCGGACAGCGAGTACGCCAGCGGGGCCTCGTCGAAGCGTTCGGCGATCTGCACCCCGGCCCGGGCCGTCGCGGCGAGGGCGAAGATCCCGTAGACGGCGATCAGCACCCGGCCGGGACCGGTCGCGGTGGCGCGCACCTCGCCGCGGTCAGGCACCGGGGATCCAGAGGCCCTGCAGGCGCAGCACCGCGACCAGGGTGCCGATCGCGCCGGCGGCGATCACGGCGCCGCCCCAGCGGCTGGGCTCGGCGGTGGCGAACTGCAGCGCGATCGGCAGTACGCAGACCGCGACCACCAGGTAGATCAGGAAGGTGGTCTGCTCGGGGAGAGTGACGCCATCGACCAGCACCCGGTAGGCCGCGATCGCGGCCTGGGCCACGATCAGCGCCTCGCAGACCCCGACCGCGATCCGGTGCACCCGGCCCGGCGGCCTGCTGGTCACCGTCGTGACCAGGCCGAACAACGCGGTGGCCGCGAGGGCCACCGTGATCACCAGGACCAGCGCACCGATCACGGCCGCGACGTTACCCCGGAGGGTTCGGCGGCCCGTGCACCGGCTCTGCCGACCACCGCGCCGATCTCCGGGCCGAGGAAGCGGCGGCCGAGCCGCCGGAACGGCTCCGGGTCGCCGGTGGCGAGGAACCGGTGCGGCGCGGGCGGCGCGATGTCGTCGGCGCCGTCACGCAGCAGACCGCGGCCGTGCAGGGTGCGGACCAGGGTGCGGGCGGTCTCGTCGGCCGAGGACACCAACGTCACGTCCGGGCCGAGCACGATCTCCAGCACCCCGGACAGCAGCGGGTAGTGCGTGCAGCCGAGCACCACGGTGTCCACCCCGGCGCGCTGCAGCGGCTCCAGGTAGCCCTCGGCGACCCCGAGCACCTGCCGGCCGCTGGTCGTCCCGCGCTCGACGAAGTCGACGAACCGCGGGCAGGCCACCGAGGTGACCTCGATGTCGGGGGCCGCGTCGAAGGCGTCCGGGTAGGCACCGGACGCGATCGTCGCCAGCGTCCCGATCACCCCGACCCGGCCGTTGCGGGTGGCCGCGACGGCCCGCCGGACGGCCGGCCGGAGCACCTCGACGACCGGCACCGGATAACGCTCGCGGAAGTCGGCCAGGCAGGCTGCCGAGGCCGTGTTGCAGGCGATGACCAGCGCCTTCACCCCGGACTCGACCAGCTCGTCGCCGATCGCGAGCGCGTGCCGGCGGACCTGCGCGATCGACTTCGGCCCGTACGGGCTGTGCGCGGTGTCCCCCACGTAGACGAGCTGCTCGGCGGGCAGCAGGTCGATCACCGAGCGGGCGACGGTGAGCCCGCCGACCCCGGAGTCGAAGATCCCGATCGGTGCGTCGAGATCCGGGCCGCCGTTCCGAGCGCTGCTCACGCCCTCAGGGTAGGGGCGGCCCGCCGGTCGGCCTTCGCCACCCAGGACGCCGCGACGACGCCGCCGATGGCCCCGAACAGGTGGCCCTGCCAGGACACCGACGGATCGGAGGGCAGCACGCCCCACAGCAACGAGCCCCAGAACAGGAACAGCACCACCGCGAGCAGCACCTGCCGACCGTTGCGCGCGTAGAAGCCGCGGGCCAGCAGGAACAGGAACCAGCCGAACACGATGCCGGAGGCGCCGATCACCGGGGCCGGCGACACCAGCCAGACACCGAGCCCGCTGATCACCCAGATCGTCGCGGTGACCGAGAACCACCGGGCGATCCCGCCGGACATCGCGAGGAACCCGAAGATCAGGAACGGCAGGGTGTTCGCGATCAGGTGCGCCCAGTCGTCGTGCAGCAGCGGGGCAGTGAGGATCCCGGCGAGCCCCGCCGTGTCGCGCGGATGTATCGCGCCCGCCAGCTCCACGGTCTGGCCGGAGGCGACGTCGATCGCCTCGAACAGGTAGAGCGCCGCGGTGAACAGCAGCATGAGCCCCGCGGCCCGCCTCGGCTCGGGCGGGAGCACCCGGGCGGGGGCCCGGCCGGACGGGTAGGCGGTCATGTCCCCGACGGTACCGGCGGACCTGCCCGATTCACCCGTCCTGCCCGGTTCCGGTCCGGCGTTCCGGCGGCGTTCCTGCCGCGTTCCTGCCGTCGGACGTACCGGGCTCAGGCCCAGAGGTGCCCGTCGATGCCCTGGGCGGCGGAACCGAGATCCCCCGAGTAGGCGCCGGTGGACAGGTACTTCCAGCCGCCGTCGCAGATGATGATCACGACGTCGGCCCGCTCGCCGGCATCCAGCGCCTTGTTCGCGACGCCCAGCGCGGCGTGCAGGATCGCCCCGGACGAGATCCCGGCGAAGATGCCCTCCTGCTCGACGAGCTGGCGGGTGCGGCGCAGCGCGTCGTAGCTGCCGACCGAGAACCGGCCGGTCAGCACGGTCTCGTCGTACAGCTCGGGGACGAAGCCCTCGGAGAGGTTCCGCAACCCGTAGACGAGCTCGCCGTAGCGCGGCTCGGCGGCGACGATCTGGATGTCCGGCTTGTGCTCGCGCAGGTACCGGCCGGCCCCGACCAGGGTGCCGGTGGTGCCCAGCCCGGCCACGAAGTGGGTGATCGAGGGCAGGTCGCGCAGGATCTCCGGGCCGGTGCCGCGGTAGTGCGCGTCGGTGTTGGCCGGGTTGCCGTACTGGTAGAGCATCACCCAGTCCGGGTGCTCGGCCGCCAGCTGCTTGGCGACGGCGACGGCCTGGTTGGAGCCGCCTGCCGCCGGCGAGGAGATGATCTGCGCGCCGTACATCGCGAGCAGCTGGCGGCGCTCCTCGGAGGTGTTCTCCGGCATCACGCAGATGAGCTCGTAGCCCTTGAGCTTCGCAGCCATCGCCAGCGAGATGCCGGTGTTGCCCGAGGTCGGCTCCAGGATCGTGCAGCCGGGGGTGAGCAGGCCCTGCTTCTCCGCGTCCTCGATCATCGCCAGCGCGGGCCGGTCCTTGATCGAGCCGGTGGGGTTGCGGTCCTCCAGCTTGGCCCAGAGCCGCACCTCGGCCGACGGTGACAGCGACGGCAGCCCGACCAGCGGGGTGTCGCCGACGGCCTGCAACAGCGAGTCGTAACGCACAGGTCCTCCTCACGGACCGGTGCCGGGCGGGTCCACCGCCCGGCACCCGGGATCCGGACTGCTGTTCAGCGCCCGCCGGCGACGGCCGGGAGGATGGTGAGCGTGGACGACTCGGTGACCGGGGCCTCCAGGCCACCGGCGAAGCGGACGTCCTCGTCGTCGACGTAGATGTTGACGAAGCGGTGCAGCTTGCCGTCGGTGATCAGACGGTCCTTGATGCCGCTGTGCCGCGACTCCAGGTCGTCGATGACCGCGGAGACGGTGTCACCCTTCGCCTCGACGGTCTTCTCGCCGCCGGTGTGCGTGCGAAGGATGGTGGGGATGGAGACGGAGACGGCCATCTCGGTGATCACTCCTGGTCGGTTGCTCGGTCGTGCTCTGTACGCGGCAACGCAACCGGTGTCCGGCGCCATTCCCGCGTGACCTCGCCCGCGGGTGCGGGGGGAGGGTGGATCAGCTCCGGTCGGGGACGTCGTCGGATCCGGTGTGGGCGAACATGTAGGACTCCACGACCGCCAGCTCGTCCTCGACGACGGCGTCGCCGGCGAGGTGGAAGGACCGGATCTCGGGACGGGCGTCGGCGGTGGCGAGGGCCACGATCAGCCAGTGCTGGTCGGGCGTCCACTCCATCTGCGCGATGTCCTTGACCGAGGGGTACGCCTCGGGCAGCCCGCTGTCGGTCATCGGCCGGCGCGGCACCCGGGTGTGCGAGTGCACCACCAGCATGCGGCGCTCGCCCGCGGCGTCCAGCGCGCGCTCCAGCCGGATGTCCTCAGCCGGGGCGAACGCGAAGTCGCTCTCGATCCCGTCGGCGTTGGTCATCGGGACGTACCGCTCGGGGTGCTCACCGGAGTCGGGGCCGACGAGCTGGCCGCACGCCTCCAGCGGGAAATCCCGCCGGGCGTGCGCGACGATCTCGTCGACGAGGTCCGCTCGGATGGCCAGCACGCCGATCACGATACGTTGCGCGCACACCGAGCCGCACGTCCCCGGGCCGGGGGGACGACGTTCACCGGCTCGTCAGGCCCGGTTGTGACGCCGCCCACGGCGCGCGCGGGGTTGCGCCGCGACACTGCCGGTCATGCCCGTCTCCTCCGGTCGCCGGACCGGCATCGTCCTGGCAGCGGTGTTCGCGCTGGTCCTCACGGCCGCACTGGCCGCCGACGTCGGGTCGGCGGCCGGCGGACCGGCGACCGTGCTGCTGTCCTCCGGGGACAACGTCGGCGCGTCGCCGCTGGCCTCGGCGCTGTTCCGCGACGAGCCGACGACCGAGCTGCTGGACGCGATGGGCGTGGCCGCCTCGGCGGCCGGGAACCACGAGTTCGACGAGGGCCGGACGGGATCCGGAACATCGAGGTGGGCGAGGAGATCGCCGCGATGGACGCCGCGTCGGCCGAGCTGACCGCGCAGGGCGTGCACGCCCAGGTGCTGCTGGTGCACCAGAGCGACGGAACCGGGTCCGGCGGCCCCGGCAGCTGCGCGCTGGAGCCGGGCGGGCCGGGCTCGGCGATCGCGGCCGGCGTCTCGGCCGACGTGGACGCCGTGTTCTCCGCGCACTCGCACGAGCAGTACGTGTGCAGCGTCACCGACCCGGCCGGGGCGCCGCGGCCGTTCGTGCAGGGCCTGTCGTTCGGCAGGCTGGTGTCGGTGGTCGATCTCGCGCTGACCGGCGACGGGGACGTCGACCGGGCGGCGACCACCGCGCGCAACGAGATCGTCACCCGCGACGTCGCGCCGGACCCGGTCGCGCAGGGCATCGTCGACGCCGCGGTGCAGGGATCGGAGCCGATCGCGCAGCGCCCGGTCGGGACGCTCGCCGGGCCGCTGCCCCGGGCCGCGGTGCCGTCCGGTCTGTCCCCGCTGGGGACGGTGATCGCCGACGCGCAGCTGGCCGCGTCCCGCGGGGACGGTGCGCAGCTCGCGCTGACCAACCCGGGCGGGGTCCGCGCCGACCTGGTGCCCGGGCCGGACGGCCGGGTGACCTACGGGCAGGCGTACACCGTCCAGCCGTTCGGCAACATCCTGCAGACGATGACGCTGACCGGCGCGCAGCTGCGCGCGGTGCTGGACCAGCAGTTCACGGTGGACGACGGGCCCACGGTCCTGCAGACGTCGTCGAACCTGCGGTAGTCGGTCGCCGGCGACGGGGTCACCGGCATCGAGCTGGACGGCGCACCGGTGACCGACGCCGGGAGCCACCGGGTCGCGGTGAACAACTTCCTGTCCGCGGGCGGCGACGGGTTCGACGCGTTCACCGCGGGCACCGATCTGGTGGGCGGGCCGGTCGAACTGGACGCGTTCGTCGGGTACCTGGAGGCCAACCCGGGGCCGGCGGCGCCGCTGACCGACCGGGTCACCCGGGACTGAACGGGCCGGGCGGCCGCTACAGGGACTTGAGCCGGACCCGGACCAGCGAGTCCTGGACGTAGGTCAGCCAGTGGTAGACGCCGAGGTGCTGGGCCCGGGGATCGTCGTCGGGCAGCTGCTCGGGCATGTCCTCGCTGACGTCGAGCGCGGTGCCCAGGGCCAGCCGGACGTCGTTCAGCGCGGCCAGCCAGGCGTCGGCCTGCCCGGCGGTGAGCTCGATCCGGCCGCCCGCCTCGGGCAGCGTGTCCAGCACCGTCCCCGCCGCCGCGTCCTTCGCCTCGATCAGCGCCGGTTCGTGCAGCGACCGCATGCCGCCCGCCAGGTCGGAGTCCTCGGTGGTGAAGTCGGGCAGCAGCCGGGCCAGCACCCGGTCGGTGGGCCGGGTGGTCGGCCCGGTGCGGATCCCGGTCAGCTCGGCGAGCTCGTCGGTGGGCGCGAGTGCGGCCCGGCCAGCGAGCATCTGGCGGACCTCCTGGAACAGGCCGCGCAGCACGGCAGCCTCCTCGCCGGAGAACCCGGAGGTGTACCGGACCCGTTCGCCGCGGCCGGTGCGCTTCCAGCCGTTCATGTGCGGTACCTCACAGCCGGGGTCATGTGCGCTGCATGGTGGCCCACAGGCCGGCCGCGTGCAGCTGCGCGACGTGTCCCTCGACGGTGTCCTTGTCGCCCGAGGACACCGCGGCCCGGCCCTTGTGGTGCACGTCGAGCATCAGCGCGTTCGCCTTGGGCTCGGGATAGTTGAACACCTTCTGCAGCACGTAGGTGACGTACGACATGAGGTTGACCGGGTCGTTCCACACGATCGCCTGCCACGGCGTGTCGGGCGAGGCGGCGTCGTCGACAGCCGGGTCGACGTCCGGCGAGACCTGCTCGGTGGGCGACGGGGACGGCGCGGTCATGCGCCCCATGGTGACACAACGGGCATAGGCTCCAGCCATGACCGGCCCCGTCCCGGAGGGCAGCACCGCCCTCCTGACCGACCGTTACGAGCTCACGATGGTGGCCGCCGCGCTCGCCGACGGCACCGCGGAGCGCGCCTGCGTGTTCGAGCTGTTCGCCCGCAGGCTCCCGGACGGCCGCCGGTACGGCGTCGTCGCCGGCACCGGCCGGCTGCTCGCGGCGCTGGACCGGTTCCGGTTCGGCCCGGCCGACCTGGAGCTGCTCGCCCAGGTGGTGGACCCGGTGACGCTGGACTGGTTGCGCGGCTACCGGTTCACCGGCGACATCGACGGCTACCCGGAGGGCGAGCTGTACTTCCCCGGCTCCCCGGTACTGACCGTCACCGGCACCTTCGCCGACGCGGTGATCCTGGAGACCCTCGCCCTGTCGATCTACAACCACGACTGCGCGATCGCGTCCGCCGCGGCCCGGATGGTGACCGCGTCGGCCGGCCGGCCGTTGATCGAGATGGGCTCGCGGCGCACCCATGAGGAGGCGGCCGTCGCCGCGGCGCGGGCGGCCTACCTGGCCGGTTTCGCGACGACGTCGAACCTGGCCGCCGGCCGGCGGTACGGCATCCCGACCGCCGGGACCGCGGCGCACGCCTGGGTGCTGCTGCACGACGACGAGCAGTCCGCGTTCCGCAGCCAGGTCGCCGCGCTGGGCACCGGGACCACGCTGCTGGTCGACACCTACGACATCCGCAAGGGCATCGCGAACGCGGTCGAGGTGGCCGGGACCGGGCTGGGCGCGGTCCGGATCGACTCCGGTGACCTGGGCGAGCTGGCCCACCAGGCCCGCGAGCAGCTCGACGCGCTGGGCGCGACCGGCACCCGGATCGTGCTGTCCGGCGATCTGGACGAGTACGCGATCGCCTCGCTGCGGGCCGAGCCGGTGGACTCCTACGGGGTGGGGACCTCGGTCGTCACCGGGTCCGGGGCGCCGACCGCGGGGATGGTCTACAAGCTGGTCGAGGTGGACGGGCGGCCGGTCAGCAAGCGGTCCACGTCGAAGGAGTCGCGGGGCGGCCGGAAGTCGGCGCTGCGCCGGTTCAAGCCGACCGGGACCGCGGTCGAGGAGGTCGTGTTCCCGCACGGCCGCCCGCCCGCCGCCGGGCCGCACGACCGGGAGCTCCCGGTGCCGCTGGTCCGCTCCGGCGAGCTCACCCCGGACGCCGCGGCCGCCGGCCTCGACGACGCCCGCGAGCGGCTGCGGACGGCGCTGGTCGCCGTACCGTGGGAGGGCCTGAAGCTGTCCCGCGGCGAGCCCGCGATCCCCACCACCTTCGTGACGGAGCACTGAGAGCACCCATGGCACGCGCACTGATCGTCGTCGACGTCCAGAACGACTTCTGCGAGGGCGGCGCGCTGGCCGTCGACGGCGGCGCCGCGGTCGCCGCCGGGATCGGCCCGCTGGCCCGCGACGGCGGCTACGACCACGTCGTCGCGACCCGGGACGTGCACGTCGACCCGGGCCCGCACTTCAGCGACACCCCGGACTTCGTGGACTCCTGGCCGCCGCACTGCCGGGCACAGACGCCGGGTGCCTCGTTCCATCCGCTGCTGGACGTCGCGCCGATCGAGTGCGTCTTCGACAAGGGCGCCTACACCAGCGCCTACTCCGGCTTCGAGGGCGCGAGCGACAACGAGTCCGGGGTGCCGCTGGCCGACTGGCTGGACGAGCGCGGCGTCACCGAGGTGGACGTGGTCGGGCTGGCCACCGACCACTGCGTCCGCGCGACCGCGCTCGACGCGGCCCGGCTCGGGCTGGCGACCAGGGTGCTGCTCGCGCACTGCGCCGGGGTCTCACCGGAGACGACCCGCACCGCCCTGTCCACCCTGACCGACGCAGGCGTCCACGTCGTCACCCCCTGACCCCCTGACCGCACAGGTTGCCGGCTCGCCGCACAGGCTCGAACCTGTGCGGCGCCGGCCGAACCCGAGTGGTGCGGGGCCCGGGGTGGATCAGCCGGCGAAGCGGAAGGGGGCGAGTGCCTCGGCCAGGCGGACCGGGTCGCCGTCCTCACCGGGGGCGTGGTGGAAACCCTCCGCCTCGGCGAGCCCGATGCAGCGGCGCTCGTCGAACAGGCCGCAGACGTAGCGGACGGTGTCCTCGCCGATCTCCTCGACGCCGACCCGCAGCTGGTAGATGCCCGGGTAGTGGACCTCGTCGAGGTACTGCACCGACAGCGTCGACGGCGACAGCCCGTCCAGCGGCCCCCCCACCGGGTAGCCGAGCACGTCGGCGTGCAGCTCGGCCAGGCCGTCGAGATACCAGGCGGCCAGCGCGACGTTGTTGACGTGCCGGTTGGTGTCCAGGTCGGTGAACCGGACCCGGGCGTCCCAGCGGAACGGGTAGTTCTCCCGGACCAGGCGGGCCTCGCCGCGCTCGGGGCGGGCTGAGGCGGGCCCGTCGATCCGCAGCGGCTCCAGCGAGGCGCGGACCTCGTCGGTCAGCGGCGCCGGCTTCTCGCCGTCGGTGTGCACCGAGGTGGACTCGCCGGTGGCGACCAGGTCGTCCCCGGCGAACACGGCGTAGCGGTAGGAGAACGAGGTGGTCCCGACGTGGCTGACGCCGATCCCGATCCGGTACGACCCGGCGACGGTCAGCGGGGCGAGCACGTCGACCCGGACCGCGGCGAGCAGCAGCCGCACCCGCGACTGCAGGCGGGCGACGAGATCGGCGCCGAAGGTCTCGCGCTCGACGGCGACCCGGGCGTCCTCGAACCAGCGGACCAGGGCGTCCCGGCCGATCCGGCGGCTCGGGTCCAGATCGGCGTAGCGGGCCTCGTGCTCGATCAGCACCGGGAACGCGCCGGGCTCGACGTTGCTGTGAGAGGTCAAGGAAGCTGTCACAGCGTCCATCGTGACGCTGTGTCGCCGCTCACCGGCCACCGGCGTCCAATATCACACGTGGTGCACGGTGTTGTCACGGCGCGTGCCCGGGCGTCGTGTCCCGTCGGGGCCCGGGGTGTCGGTGGGCCTCGGTAGCCTCGGTCCGTGCCCGCTCCCGTGTCCGCTCCCGTGGCGACCCGCGATCTGCCCGGTGTGCACGAGCTGCTGGAGGCGGCCGTGTCCTCGGTCGGCGGTTCGCGGCGCGAGGGGCAGGACCGGATGGCCGACGCGGTGCGCCGCGCGCTGTCCTCGGGCGAGCATCTGGCCGTGCAGGCCGGCACCGGCACCGGCAAGTCGCTGGCCTACCTGGTCCCCGCGATCCGGCACGCGATGGCCCGGGACACCACCGTCGTCGTGTCGACCGCGACGATCGCGCTGCAGCGCCAGCTGGTCGACCGGGACCTGCCGCGGGTGGCGAAGAGCCTGAAGAAGGTGCTGGGCCGGGAGCCGACGTTCGCGATCCTCAAGGGCCGGCGCAACTACCTGTGCCTGAACAAGCTGCACGGCGACATGGGGGACGACGAGGACCCGGAGGCCCAGCTGTTCGACGCGTTCGCGATCTCCGCGCTGGGCCGGAACGTGAAGCGGCTGCACGAGTGGGCGTCGGACACCGAGACCGGCGACCGCGACGAGCTGGTCCCCGGCGTGCCGGAGCCGGCCTGGCGGCAGGTGTCGGTGACCGCCCGCGAGTGCCTCGGGGCGAGCCGCTGCCCGGTCGGCGAGGACTGCTTCGCCGAGAAGGCGCGGGCCGCGGCCGGGCGGGCCGACATCGTCGTCACCAACCACGCGCTGCTCGCGATCGACGCGATGGGCGAGGCCCAGGTGCTGCCCGAGCACGACGTGGTGATCGTCGACGAGGCGCACGAGCTGGTCGACCGGGTCACCGGCGCGGCCACCGCCGAGCTGACCGCGGGCACCGTCGCCGCCGCCGCGCGGCGCTGCGGCAGGCTCGTCGACCAGGAGCAGGCCGACCGGCTCGCCGAGGCGGGCGAGGGCCTCGGCGCGGTGCTCGAGGACCTGCCGCCGGCCCGCTGGGAGGCGCTGCCCGGGCCCGTCTCGGGCGCGCTGAACGCGATCCTCTCGGCCGCGGCGGGCTGCCGGCAGGCGCTCGGCGGGAACCGCCGCGGCGACGATGCCGATCCGGAGGGCGCCGCCGCCCGCAAGCTCGCACTGGCCCTGCTCGACGAGGTGTCCGACACCGCGGTGCGGCTGGTCGACACGTTCAAGGAGGCCGACCCGGCGAAGCGCCACGACGTGGTGTGGCTCGGTGAGCAGGGGCCCGACGGCAGCCGGTACAAGGTGCTGCGGGTCGCGCCGCTGTCGGTCGGCGGGCTGTTGCGCGAGCGCCTGTTCAACACCCGGACCACCGTGCTGACCTCGGCGACCCTGGCGCTGGGCGGCTCGTTCGACGCGCTCGCCCGGCAGTGGGGCCTGCCGGCCGCGCAGCCGAAGGAGCGCGGCGACACCCCGCCGGCCACCGAGGAGGGGCACGGCCCGGTGCAGGACCCGGAGGCGCCGCGCTGGACCGGCCTGGACGTCGGCTCCCCGTTCGCGCACGGCCGCTCCGGCATCCTCTACCTGGCCCGCCGGCTCCCCGCCCCCGGCCGGGACGGGCTCGCCCCGCAGACGCTCGACGAGATCGAGGCGCTGGTCCGCGCGGCGGGCGGCCGCACGCTCGGCCTGTTCTCCTCGACCCGGGCGGCGAAGCAGGCCACCGAGGCGCTGCGGCCCAAGCTGGACACGCCGCTGCTCTGCCAGGGCGACGACTCGACGATGCTGCTGGTCAAGCGGTTCGCCGAGGACGACGAGACCTCGCTGTTCGGCACCCTGTCGCTGTGGCAGGGGGTGGACGTGCCGGGCCCGTCGCTGTCACTGGTGATCATCGACCGGATCCCGTTCCCACGGCCGGACGATCCGCTGGTCGCGGCCCGGCAGAAGGCGACCGACGCGCGCGGCGGCAACGGCTTCCTGTCCGTCTCGGCGACGCACGCGGCGCTGCTGCTGGCCCAGGGCGCCGGGCGGCTGCTGCGCTCCACCGACGACCGCGGCGTGGTCGCGATCCTGGATCCGCGGATCTCCACCGCCCGCTACGGCGGGTTCCTGCGGGCCTCGCTGCCGCCGTTCTGGGAGACCACCGACAGCGAGAAGGTGCAGGGCGCGCTGCGCCGGCTGCGCGGGGAGTGACGTCGCGCACCCGCCCGGCGCGCACTCCTCCGCTCAGATAGGTGTGCACAACCGATCTGGGTTGTTCCGACGGGCAAGGGGATCCGCATGCCGACCTGCACGACCGAGGCCACGTCCACCGGCGGCGGCCGGGACGGGCACGCCCGCTCCGACGACGGCTTCATCGACCAGGACCTGCGGATGCCGCCCGAGCTGGGCGGACCGGGCGGCGCGACCAACCCGGAGCAGCTGTTCGCCGCCGCGTACGCCGCCTGCTTCCACGGCGCCCTGCGGCTCGCCGCCCGCACGCGCAAGGAGACCGTCCCGGACGACGTGTCGGTGACCGCGACCGTCTGAGCGGCGGCGCGGCCAGGAGGCCGGTCATGACCTCCGGCACGTCCGCGGCGGGGCCCGGCCGGGCAGGCTGCCCGCATGACGACCGACGTGGGCCGGTTCACCGGCCCGGAGGCCGAGACCCGGTTCCGCGAGCTCTACGACGCGGCCATGGCACTGCTGCCGGCACCGGAGGGGACCGAGGACCTGCGCACCGTGTTCGGCACGGTGCGGGTGTACCGGTTCGGCTCCGCGGCGGGCCCGCCGCTGGTGCTGCTCCCCGGCCGGGGTGGCACCACCGCGCTGTGGCTGCCGAACCTGGCCGGCTGGGCCCGGCGGCGGACCGTGTACGCCGTCGAGCCGCTGGGCGACGCCGGCCCGTCCCGGCAGACCCGGCCGATCCGAACCGCCGACGACCAGGCGGCCTGGCTCGACGAGCTGCTGGAGACCCTCGGCACCGGCCCGGCGCACCTGGTCGGCCAGTCCGTCGGCGCCTGGCTCGCGGTGCAGGTCGCGCTGCGCGCCCCGGGGCGGGTCGGGTCGCTGTCGCTGATCGAACCGACCCAGGTGCTCGGCCGGATCCGGCCCGGCCTGGTCGTGGCGGGCCTGCTCACCGTCCCCGGGCTGCCGGAGCGCCTGCGGCGGCGGGCACTGCGCTGGATCGTCGGCACCGGCGACGAGCTGTTCGACGGCCCGATCGGCCGGCTGACGGTGGCCGCGGCGGGCGGGTTCCGGAACGTCACGCCGCCGCCCGCGCTGCCCACCGACGACGAGCTGCGCGGACTGCGGGTCCCGGTGCTCGCGCTGCTCGGCGGGCACAGCCGCACCCACGACGCCCGCCGCTCCGCACACCGCGCCCGTGCGCTGCTGCCCGACGCCCGGGTGGAGATCGTGGACGGCGCCGGGCACGCGCTCAACGGCGAGTTCCCGGAGCTGGTGACCAGCCGTGTCCTGGGCCTCGCCGACGAGGTCGACGCGGCCGGGCCGGGGCGCCGGCCGGCCTGAGCCGGCCGGCGGTCGCCCGCCCGCACCGGCGCCCGCGCTCAGCGCTCGCCGACCAGGTAGCGCTGCAGGGTCGGCCCGAGCCAGCCGACCAGCTCGGCGTCCGGCAGCGCGACGACCGGCGGCAACCGCAGCACGTAGCGGCACAGCACCGCGCCGAGCGCCTGGGTGGCGACCAGCCCGGCCCGCTCCGGCGCCCCGGCCGGGTCCCCGGTCAGCGCGGCGACCACAGGCAGCAGCTGGCCGGCGAAGATCTCCCGGGTGCGCTCGGCGGCCGCGTCGTCGGTGACCGCGCCGCGCAGCATGATCGCCAGCGCGTCGTCGCTCCCCCAGCGCAGCAGCAGGTGCTCGGCGAGGGTCCGGCCGACGTCGGCGCGCGGCACCCGGGTGAGGTCGGGCAGCCGCAGGTCGAACTCGGCGGCCGCGGTGAACAGCTCGCGCTTGCTGCCGAAGTAGCGGATCACCATCGACGGGTCGACCCCCGCGTCACCGGCGATCGCGCGGACCGTGGCGCGGTCGTAGCCCTCGTCGGCGAAGCGACGGCGGGCGGCGGCGAGGATCGCGTCGCGGGCCGGCCGGGAGCGGTCGGTGAAGGCCATGCGGCCATCGTATGCCAACGGGCGTTGGCAACTGCGCCAGCAACGCCTACAGTCGTTGGCAAACATTTGTTGGCAGAAGGGAACCCGTCATGAGCACCCTCGACATCCCCGCACCGGAGACCGACGTGGTCGTCGTCGGGGCCGGGCCGACGGGTCTGCTGCTCGCCGGGGATCTCGCCGAGGCCGGCGTCCGGGTCGCGGTGCTGGAGCGCCGCACCGAGCCGTCCGGGCTCACCAGGGCGTTCGCCGTGCACGCCCGCACCCTCGAACAGCTCGACGCCCGCGATCTCGCCGACCGGCTCGTCGCCCTCGGCACCCGGCTCGACGAGTTCCGGCTGTTCGGGCGGGCGACGGTCGATCTCACCGGGCTGCCCAGCCGGTTCCCGTTCCTGCTGGTCGTGCCGCAGTACCGGGTGGAGCTGCTGCTCCGGGAGCGGGCGCTCGCCGCCGGCGCCCGGCTGCACCACGGGATCCGGGTCGAGCACCTGGTCCAGGACGGGGACGGGGTCACCGTCACCTGGACCCGCTCCGGCACGGTCCGGGGCACCGCCGGCCCGACCAGCCCGGCCGGCGCGACCGGCCCGACCGGCGCGATCCGGGCCCGCTACCTGGTCGGCGCCGACGGTCACCACAGCACCGTGCGGGCCGCACTCGGCCTCGGCTTCCCGGGTCGCGCGGTGGCCCGCTCGCTGGTGCTCGCCGACGTCCGGATGGACGACCCGCCACCGGACGTGCTCACCGCCGACGGCAACGCCGACGGGTTCTGCTTCGTCGTCCCCTACGGCGACGGCTGGTTCCGGGTGATCGCCCGCGACCGCCGCGTCGAGCGCCCGGACGACGAGCCGGTCACCCTCGACGAGGTCGCCGGCATCTCCCGCGCGGTGTTCGGCACCGACCGGGGCATGCGCGATCCGCGCTGGATGTCGCGGTTCCACAGCGACGAGCGCCAGGTCGAGCGGTACCGGGTGGGTCGGGTGTTCCTCGCCGGGGACGCCGCGCACGTGCACTCCCCCGCGGGCGGCCAGGGCATGAACACCGGCCTGCAGGACGCCGCGAACCTCGGCTGGAAGCTGGCGGCCGTGCTGAGCGGGACCGCGCCGGACGCGCTGCTCGACAGCTACCACGACGAGCGGCACCCGGTCGGCCGGACGGTGCTGCGGACCAGTGGCGGCCTGATCCGGGCGGCGATGCTGCGGCCGCGGATCGCCAGGGCGTTGCGCAACCGGATCGTGGCCGCACTGCTCGCGCTCCCCGGCCCGGGGCGGCGGATCCGCGGGCAGCTCACCGGGACCGGGATCGCCTACCGGCGCCCGCGTGGCGCGCACCGGCTGGTCGGCACCCGCGCCGCCGACGTCACCGGGACGGACGGCACCCGGCTCCACGAGGCGCTGCGCGGCGGGCATCCGGTGCTCGTCGCACCACCCGGGGCAGCCGTCACCCCGGAGCGCGCGGCCCGGCTGCGCGCACCCGGACCGGGCGTCCGCACCCTCACCGTCCCCGGCGTCGTCCCGCACCTGGTCCGCCCGGACGGCTACATCGGCTGGGCCGGCCCCGATCCCGCCGTTGCTCTGCTCACCGTCCCGCCGGGCGACGGCGAGCGGCACACCAGTGCTGCCCGGCCGTGATCGGGCTACTCCGGTGTCCCCTCACCGGGCGAGGCAGGTGACGGTGCCCGGATCGACCTCGGTGAAGCCGGCGTCGCGGACGGCGACCAGCTCCGGGGCGCCGCCGGCCAGGTCGGCGAACAGGCGGTCCCACTCGCCGGGGGCGGGGGTGCGCACGGCGCAGCGGGGCACGTCGGCCGGCTCGGCCACCGGCCAGCCGCGGACCGCGCCGAGGATCATGGTGGCGTGCCCGACCTGGGCCGCGGCCTTCCCGACGGTCATCGCCACGTGCGGGTTCAGCAGCACCAGCGGGGCGCCGTCCGGGGCCGCGCCGGGCTCGTCGGGTTCCAGCTCGGTGCCGCCGATCTGCAGCCGGGACACCACCTTCGGCACGTCGTCCACCGGTCCGGGCAACAGCGCCCGCGCCTCGGCGCCGTCGATGCCGACCGTCACCCCGGGCAGCTCCTGCACGGCGCGCCAGTGCGCGCCGCGGGCCCGCCGGGCGATCTTGCGGATCCGCCCGTCCACCCACGGCAGCACCACGTCGTGCCACTCCCCGCCCTCCTGGGACCGCGGGTCCAGGCAGACCGCGAGCGCGGCCGTCGCGGCGGCCTCCAGCAGCGGCGTCCGGCCGGGCAGCGGATCGCGCTCGATCCGCAGCACCACCGGCATCGCGCGGACGATCCCGTCCGCCTCCGGCGGGATCTCCCGGCGCCGGGCACCGGTGCCGTAGTGGTCGGCCAGCAGGCCGAGCACGCCGCTCACGCGATCGGGACCCGCCGGAGCACGCCCTCGGCGGCGTCCGCGGCCTCCACCTCGTTGCGGGTGATGCCCAGCACGAACAGCACGACGTCGAGGTAGGGCACCGACACCGAGGTGTCGGCGATGTCGCGCAGCGCCTGCTTGGCGTTGAACGCGATCCCCAGGCCGGCGGTGGACAGCATGTCGATGTCGTTGGCGCCGTCGCCGACCGCGATCGTCTGCTCGACCGGGATCTCGTGCGCCTCGGCGAACCGGCGCAGCGCCACCGCCTTACCAGGCCGGTCGACGATCTCGCCGCTCACCCGGCCGGTGAGCCTGCCGTCGACGATCTCCAGCTCGTTCGCGGCGACGAAGTCCAGCTTCAACTCGTCCGCGAGACCAGCGATGACCTGCGTGAACCCGCCGGACACTACGCCGCAGCGGTAGCCGAGCCGCTTCAGCGTGCGGATCGTCGTCCGGGCGCCGGGGGTCAGCTCGATCTCGGCGGCGACCTCGTCGACCACCGAGGCGGGCAGCCCCTCCAGCACGGCGACCCGCCGGGTCAGCGACTCGGTGAAGTCCAGCTGCCCGGCCATCGCCTCCTCGGTGACCCGCCGGACCTGTGCCTCGACGTCCGCGCCGGCCCGGGCCGCCAGCATCTCGATGACCTCGCCCTGGATCAGGGTGGAGTCGACGTCGAACACGATCAGCCGCTTGCTGCGCCGGGCCAGCCCGGCCCGGGACACCGCGACGTCGACGCCGGCCTGCCGGGCCACCCCGACCAGCCGCTTGCGCAGCGTCCCGGGCGGGTAGGCGTCGGGGTCGCCGTCGGGCACCGGGGAGACCAGCAGCTCGAGCCCGGTCACGGGGTAGTCGGCGACCCGGCGGATCGCGTCGATGTTGGCACCGACCGCGGCGAGCTCGGCGGCGATCGCGCCGAACGCGCGGGCCGTGATCGGCCGGCCGAGCACCGTGACCACGTGCGTCGACGGCGGGCGGGCGGTCACGTCGCCGTCGCGCTGGATCTCGATGTGAACCGACATCGCGATCGAGTCCATCGCCTCGCCGACCGACTCCAGCAGGTCCTCCGGGTCGCCCTCGGGCACGACCAGCGCGCCGAGGGTGAGCCTGCCGTTCACCACGACCTGCTCCAGGTCGAGCAGCTCGACCCCGGCCGCGGTGAGCGCCGCGAACAGGACCGAGCTGACACCCGGCCGGTCCGGCCCGGTCACCGTGACGAGCACGGTGGGCCGGGGCGGACCGGAGGCGGCGGTTCCGCCCGTCACCTCAGTTGGACTTGGGGTCGTCGTCCGGCCAGGACTCCTTGCCGACCTCCTTGGCCAGCACCTCCGTCGGGTGCGCCCGGTTGCCGACGTGCGCCTCGGCGCGCGCCTTCTCGACCAGGTGCGGGTAGTGCAGGTCGAACGCCGGACGCTCGGAGCGGATCCGGGGCAGCTCGGTGAAGTTGTGCCGCGGCGGCGGCGAGGACGTCGCCCACTCCAGCGAGTTGCCGAAGCCCCACGGGTCGTCGACGTCGCAGATCCGGCCGAACCGGTAGCTCTTGAACACGTTGTAGACGAACGGCAGCGTCGAGGCGCCCAGGATGAACGCGCCGATCGAGGAGATCGTGTTCAACGTGGTGAAGCCGTCCGAGGGCAGGTAGTCCGCGTACCGGCGCGGCATGCCCTCGTTGCCCAGCCAGTGCTGGACCAGGAAGGTCAGGTGGAACCCGAGGAACGTCAGCCAGAAGTGGATCTTGCCGAGGGTCTCGTCGAGGAACCGGCCGGTCATCTTCGGGAACCAGAAGTAGATGCCGCCGAAGGTCGCGAAGACGATCGTGCCGTAGAGCACGTAGTGGAAGTGCGCCACCACGAAGTAGCTGTCCGAGACGTGGAAGTCCACCGGCGGCATCGCGAGCAGGATGCCGGTCAGGCCGCCGAACAGGAACGTCACCAGGAAGCCGACCGAGAACAGCATCGGCGTCTCGTAGGTGATCTTGCCCTTCCACAGGGTGCCGATCCAGTTCACGAACTTCACGCCGGTCGGGATGGCGATCAGGAAGGTCGTGAAGGAGAAGAACGCCAGCATCACGGCGCCGGTGGCGTACATGTGGTGCGCCCACACCGCGACCGACAGCGCCGCGATCGCGATGGTCGCGAAGATCAGGCCCTTGTAGCCGAAGATCGGCTTGCGGGAGAACACCGGGAAGATCTCGGAGACGATGCCGAAGAAGGGCAGCGCGACGATGTAGACCTCGGGATGGCCGAAGAACCAGAACAGGTGCTGCCAGAGCACCACGCCGCCGTTCTCCGGGTTGAACACGTTCGCCCCGAGATGCCGGTCGGCGGCCAGGCCCAGCAGCGCCGCGGTCAGGATCGGGAACGCGATCAGGATCAGGATCGCCGTGATGAAGATGTTCCAGGTGAAGATCGGCATCCGGAACATCGTCATGCCGGGCGCGCGCATGCAGACGATCGTGGTGATGAAGTTGACGCCACCGAGGATCGTGCCCAGGCCGGACACCACCAGGCCCATGATCCACAGGTCGCCGCCGGGGCCCGGCGAGCGGACCGCGTCGGACAGCGGGGTGTAGGCGAACCAGCCGAAGTCGGCGGCGCCACCCGGGGTCAGGAAACCGGAGACGACGATCAGGCCGCCGAACAGGAACAACCAGTAGGAGAACGAGTTCAGCCGCGGGAACGCCACGTCCGGCGCGCCGATCTGCAGCGGCACGATGTAGTTCGCGAAGCCGAACACGATCGGCGTCGCGAACAGCAGCAGCATGATCGTGCCGTGCATGGTGAACAGCTGGTTGTACTGCTCGGTCGAGAGGAACTGCAGCTCCGGACGCGCGAGCTCGGCGCGGATCAGCAGCGCCATCACGCCGCCGACGGCGAAGAAGCCGAACGACGTGACCATGTAGAGGATCGCGATGTCCTTGGGGTCGGTCGTCCTCAGCATCCTGAGGAACGTGGACCCCTTGCCCTCTCGCCGCGCCGGATACTGGCGCGTCGAGATCGGCTTCGGCTCGACGGCTGTCACCTGGTCCTCCTGCACTTGCCTGACCTGAGCACGTCCTCGCGGACGGGAGGACTCTACTTCCCGACCGGCGGACGACGCCCGACCGGGCCCGGAGATCCACAGCGGCTGGCACTGGGGAGCTCCGGGCGGGCCGCACGGCGCGCGCCGATTGTGCTCTACGGAGGGTAGAACGAACACCCCCCGGGCGCACCGCCGGGTCCGATTTCACCCCGTTCGTGCCCTCGACCACGCCGGCCGTCCGCCGGATCGCACCCCTGCGCCCCGTTCCGCACCCGCCGCGCCCGGTGTGACCCACTGCAACGGGGTGCGGACCGGGGGCGGCCGAGGGGCCTGGGCGCCGGCTTCCTACCGTGTCGGGGTGGTCGTGACGTCTCCGAACGCCGGGCGCACCGGCACCCGCCGCGAGCCCGGCTGGGACGCGCTGCGGATCGGGCTGGTGCTGCTCGTCGTCACCTACCACGCCACCCACCTGGGGCCGGTGCTGCATCCGGAGCTGATCGACCGCCGGTTCTCCTTCGACCACCAGGTCGGCGCCAGCCTGCTGCTGGTCGTCTCCGCCTACTTCGCCTGCGCCACCCTCGGCAGGCACTCCCCCGGCCGGTACTGGTGGGCCCGGGTGGCCCGGCTGCTGCCGGCGTTCCTGGTCGTGGTGCCGGTGGCGTGGCTGACGCTGCGCTTCCTCGGCCCGGACGGCTGGGCGGAGCCGCCGGCCCGCGAGATCGTCACCAACTGGCTGATGCTCGGGCACTGGGACGACGCCCGCTTCCCCTGGCTGGACCCGGCCTACTGGACGCTGCCGCTGCAGCTGATGGCCTTCACCGCGGCGGCCGTGCTGAGCACCACCCGCTGGGGCGGCGGCCGCCGGTTCCGGATGCTGCTGTGGGCGCTGGTGCTCGTGCCGCTGCTGCTGTGGCCGCTGCGGGCCGCGCCGGGCGGGTTGCCGGACCCGCCGCGGTGGTACGAGATCGTCGTCGACGGGCTCGGGTTCCACCGGCTGCACCTGTTCGTCGCGGGCATCGCGATCTGGCTGTGGTCCACCCGCCGGACGGGTCCGGCGCACGCCGTTGCTCTGCTCACCGTGTGCGGCGTGGCCCAGTTCCTGCACGGCTTCGCGCCCGGCCCGGACGGCGTGCTGCGAGTGGACCCGGTCGCCGTCGCCGGGGTGTGCGCGGGCATCGCGGTGCTCGCGCTGGTGTCCCGGCTGCCGAACCCCGGATCGCGGACGCCGGCGCCGGTCGCGCTCGCGCTGCGCCGGCTGGCCGGCATCTCCTACGGCGTCTACCTGGTGCACCAGACGATCGGCTACGTACTGATGCGGCGGCTGCAGGACGTCGGCGTGGGGCCGACGCTGCAGTCGGCGGCGATGCTGGGCACCGCGCTGGTGCTGGGCTGGCTGCTCACCCGGCTCGTCGAGCGGCCGGCGCACGGCGCCCTGATGGACGCCTGGGACCGGTTCGTCCCGCGCCGCGACGCCGCCCGCTCAGTCGCCGCGTAGCGGCTCGAACACCTCGGTCCAGATCTCCGGTGCGGACGCCGGGTTCGGCGGGGGCGCGACGATGTAGAACTCGGTGCCGAGCCCCATCGCGAAGACCGGATCGGGCATCGTCAGCATGAAGTGGTCCGGGCCCATCTGGCTGGCGTGCGCGCGCATCGAGGCCCGCTTGGTCTCGGCGTACTCGACGGCCTCGACCCGGTGCGTGATCTCCGACTCCGGCTTGCCGAACGACGGGTCGTCGGTGATCTCGGGCAGCTCGAAGTCGGCGCCGCGCTCCTTCTGCAGGCCCCGCATGCCGCGCAGCAGCCAGTCCCGGTTCGTGGTGTTCTGCGCGACGACCGGCACCCCGGCCAGCTCGCCGGCGCGGGCGCCCACCCGGTGCACCTGGATGTGGTCCGGGTGCCCGTAGCCGCCGTTGTCGTCGTAGGTGGTGAGGACGTCGGCCTCCTCCTCCTCGAGGATCAGCGCGAGCCGCCGGGCGGCGTGCTCGACCGAGGCCTGCCAGAAGCAGTACGGCGCGTCGTTGGAGGGTTCGCCCATCATCCCGGAGTCGACGTAGCCGAGGAACTCGACGCGGGACACGCCGAGCACCCGGGCCGACTCGTGGCACTCGGCGGAGCGCCGCACCGGGAGCTGCTCGCCGTCGGCGAGCACCCCCGGGACCGGCTCGCCGAGCTCGCCGCGGGTCGCGAACACGAGCACCACCCGGTGCCCGAGCGCGGCCGCCTTGGCGAGGGTGCCCGCGGTGCCGATCGACTCGTCGTCGGGATGGGCATGGAAGCTGACCAGTGTCCCCACGTGGCGCGAGCCTACGCAGCCCGCGATCAGGTCAGGACGCGGGTCAGCGCGGCACCGACCTCGCCGAGCCGGGCGACCGGCACGCACAGGCCACCGCCGCGGGCGGCGAGTGCACCGGCGGCACGGCGCGCGTCGGCGTCCGGGCCGCCGGGGGCGGGCAGCAGCACGTGCAGCCGGTCGATCCCGGCGAGCGCGCCGAGCGGGTCGTCGCCCGCGGTGTGCAGGCAGTCCGAGAGCAGCACGACGGTCCGCTCCTCGGCGACCGCGCCGGCCAGCTGCCCGGACGCGGCGCGCAGCGCGGCGGCGAGATCGGTGGTGCCGTGCCCGCGCAGCGCGACGAGCTCGGCGACCAGGTCCTGCGCCGGGCGCGGCACATCGTGGGTGGCCAGGGTCCGGACCCCGGAGCCGAAGGCGAGCACCCCCGGGTCCTGCGCGGAGCCGCCCGCGCCGCCGTTCGTGCAGGCCAGCACCACCCCGGCGGCGGCGACCGCGGCGAGCGCGACCGCCTCCCCCTGCATCGACCCGGACACGTCCACGACCAGGCAGATCGCCCGGCGGTGCGCGGTCCAGTCCCGGGTGACGAGGTCCTCCGGGCGCGGCGGGCCCGCGCCCGGGTGCCAGCCGTCCAGGGTGCGGTCGAGATCGAGATCGCCGTGCCCGCCGCGGCGCGGGCCGAGCCGCCGGGTGCCGCGCGAGCGGGCCGGGCCGACCCGGCCGAGCCGCAGGAACACCCGCCCGGCGATCCGCCGGGCCCTGGCCCGCAGCTCGGCGTCGGTGGCGACGGCGAGATCGGCGAGCAGCGCGGCGGCCGCCTCCGGGTCGCGGGCCAGCGCGTCGTCGAACGCGCCCTCGTCGAGCTCGCCGAGGCCGGGCGAGACCTCGGCGAAATCCTCGTGCCGCGACGCCAGCTGGTCGCGGCCCAGGGTGCGCGGCCCGCGTGGCGGGCGGGGGCTGCGGCCCGGCTGCTGCGGACCGGCGGACGGGGTGCCCGGCGCGCCGTCAGCGGGCGCCGGGCCGTCGGCTTTTCCCTGATCACCGTCCGTCTCCTCCGCCGGATCGGGCTGTTCCGGTGGGGCGTCGGATTCCGGCGGCCAGACGTCGTCGAGGATCTCGTCGAGCACCGACTCCGGGGTGCGCTCGACGCCGTCGGCGATCCGGATCCGGCCGGACAGCGCGGCGTGCAGGGCGTCCCGGGCGGTGTCCCGGGCGGGCGGTGACTCGCCGCGCAGCTCGGCCAGCCCGGTCAGGACGTGTGCCAGGTCGATGGCGCCGCGGACCGACGAGCCCATCCGGACGTCGGCGTGCCCGCGGGTGCGCCGGGTCAGGGTCACCGCGAGCGCGACGGCCGGCGCGGGCCGGCCGGTGACCGCGGACGTGATCAGCCGCTCGGCGTCCTCGGGCTGGTAGCCGAGCACCACCCGGCACATCCGGTCGGCGATCGCCTGGCTCACCCGGGCGGTGCCGACCGCGTCGAACGGGTTCATCGCCGCGATCAGCCGGAAGCCGGGACCGGCGGTGACGGTGCCGAACCGCGGGACGCTGATCTCACCCTCGGTGAGCACCGTGATCAGCACGTTCAGCGTCTCCTCGGGGACCCGGTTCATCTCCTCGAGGTAGAGCAGGCCGTCCTCGCGCAGCGCGGTGAGCAGCGGGCCGTCGACGAACGCCGCCGAGGTGTAGCCCTCGGTGAGCACCTGGGCCGGGTCGAAGGTGCCGACCAGGCGGGCCGGGGTCAGCTCGGCGTTGCCCTCGACGAACACCATCCGCCGCCCGGAGCCGCGGGCGATCGCGTGCAGCAGGGTCGACTTGCCGGTGCCCGGCGGGCCCTCCAGCACCACGTGCCGGCCGGTGTCCAGAGCGACCGTGAGCACCTCGCGCTCGCGGTCCAGCCCGACCACGGGCACCGGGGTCCGCGTCCCGTTGCGGGCCGCGCCCACCGACAGATCCTGACCTGACAACGCTGTCACCGGGCCAGCTCATCACATCCGGGCGCTCGAACGGAACGGTCTACGAAGCGTTGACGCCACACGTCACGTGTGTAGCATCACAGCCTCCCGAACCGGCACAGGAGCCACCCCACCATGGCCGACGTCGTCCGTGCTGACCAGCCCTTCCCGTCGTTCAACGCAGCCGCCCACCTGACCGCCGCCCGGGTGGCGGCCGGGGACGGCGACCGCACCGCCGTCCGTTTCCCGGGCGGATCACTGACCTACGCCGAGCTCACCGACCGGGTCCGCGGACTGGCCGGCGCGCTGCGCGCGGCCGGTGTCCGGCCCGAGCAGCGGGTGCTGCTGGTGATGCCCGACGACGTGGAGCTCTATCTCGCGATCCTGGCCACCATGTGGTGCGGCGCGGTCGCCGTCCCGTCGTCGACGATGCTGACCGGCCGGGAGCTCGGCGTCCTGGTCCGGGACTCGCGGGCGACCACGGTGATCGGTGGCGCCGCGTTCGCCGGTGCGCTCGCCGAGGCCGTCGACGGCGCACCCGACGTGGAACGGGTGGTGCTCACCGGCCGGGACCGCCTCCCGACCGGCACCGCGGCCGAGTCCCTGACCTGGGACGAGCTGGTCGCCGCCGGCGGACCGATGGCGCAGCCGCACCCGACCTGGACGGAGTCGCAGGCGCTGTGGCTCTACACCTCGGGCACCACCGGCAAGCCCAAGGGCGCGATGCACCGGCACGCCGACATCCGCTCGGTGTGCGAGACCTACGGCGCGCAGGTGCTCGGCATCCGGCCGGGCGACGTCTGCCTGTCCGTCGCCAAGCTGTTCTTCGCCTACGGCATCGGCAACTCGATGTTCTTCCCGCTGTCGGTCGGCGCCTGCGCGGTGCTGGAGCCGTCCCGGCCGGATCCGGAGCGGTACTCCCGGCTGGCCGCCGAGCACTCGGCGACGCTGTTCTTCGCCGTCCCCAGCTTCTGGGGCCCGCTGATCGCCGCCGGGCTGCCACGGGAGCGGTTCGCCACGGTGCGCCTGGGCGTCTCGGCGGGCGAGGCGCTGCCGGTGCGGATGTTCCGCGGCGTCGCCGAGCGGTACGGCTTCGAGGTGCTCGACGGCATCGGGTCCACCGAGGCGCTGCACATCTTCATCTCCAACCGGCCCGGCGAGGTGGTGCCGGGCAGCTCCGGGTTCCCGGTGCCCGGTTACGAGATCGAGCTGCGCCGGCCGGACGGCAGCGTGATCGACGGCCCCGGCGAGCAGGGCATGCTCTACGTGGCGGGCGACTCGGTGTGCACCGGCTACTGGTGCCGCACCGAGGTGAACCGGCAGGTGTTCCAGGGCCGCTGGATGCGCACCGGCGACCAGTACGTGCGCGGCGACGACGGCTCGTGGACCTGCCTGGGCCGGGCCGATGACGTGCTCAAGGTGGGCGGCATCTGGGTCTCCCCCGGCGAGGTGGAGGCCCGGCTGCTGGAGCATCCCGGGCTGGCCGAGGCGGTCGTCGTCGGGGTGCCGGACTCCGACGGGCTGGACAAGCCGGTCGCCTTCGTGGTGCCGCGCGATCCCGCGGCCGCCCCGTCGGCGGACGAGCTGGTGGCGTTCTGCCGGGAGGGCCTGGCGGCGTTCAAGAGGCCGCGGATGGTCGTCGCGGTGGACGAGCTGCCGAAGACGCCGACCGGGAAGATCCAGCGGTTCCGGCTGCGCGAGCAGGCGTCCGGGCTGGCCGCGCAGCCGGAGCCGGTGGTCTGAGGAGACCCGGATCGGCGGGCCGGGTGTCGCTATTCGCGACGCACCCTTGGCGGGACCCGATCGAGCGGGTTCACTCGGGACGGCACCGGATGTGCAGCCGACGGCGAGGAGGCCGGAGTGGACGTGTGGGAGTGGATCCCGGAGACCCCGGCGAGCTGGGACGACCGCAAGGCGGCCGTGCTGGCGGGACTGTCACCGGCCCTGTTCGGGCTGGGCACCCCGGCCGTGGGGGACGCGCTCGGTGACGAGTGGTGGCGGGTGCAGGACGCGGCCGGGGACACCGTCGCCTACGGGCGGCTGGACGAGTCCTGGGGCGACGCCGAGATCCTGGTGCTGGTCCGGCCGGACGCGCAGCGCAGCGGGGTCGGCTCGTTCGTGCTGTCCCGACTGGAGCACGAGGCGGCCCGGCGGGGCCTGAACTACATCTACAACGTGGTGCCCGACGGCCACCCGGATCCCGAGCCGGTCACCGGGTGGCTCGCCGCGCACGGCTTCGTCCGCAACGACGTCGGCGAGCTCCGCAAGCAGCTGCCGCTCACCGCGGCGTCGGCCGCGCGCTGACCACCCGGCAGCGTCAGCCGGCGTTGTCCGCAGCGACTCCGGCGATCGCGCGGGCGGCGTCGCACCCCGCACCGGTCGTCACGACGACGACGCCGGGATCCAGGTCGACCGCGACCGAGCAGCCGACCCCGCCGAGGTCGAACTGCGCGCCGGTGCGTCCGTCGACGTCGACGTCCACCGCCGCCCGCCCGCCCGGCCCGCCCGGCCCGCGGAGCGCCTCGACCATCCTCCGGTAGTCGCCCGGCTCGGGCGCACCGACCAGGACGACGGGCACCACGGCGCCCGGTCCCGGCACCCCGGACGGCGGCCCGGACGTGGCCGGATCCCACGTGCAGCCGATCCCGGGCGGCGGGACGGGCCGGCCCGCGGCACCGCCACAGCCGCCGGCCGCCGGCCGATCGCCGGGGCACGGGTCACAATGGCGAACACGCGAACACTCCACACACTTTCGTCGCGGCGTCACTGCCCTGTAGTCTTTGGTCGCCGCGACGACGCGAGGAGGCGCCCGTCCCATGACCGATGCCGGCCCCACCACCGAGGCGAACACCCCGGCCGACAGCCCCTCGATCGACTTCGACCGGGATCCGTCGCACTACCGGCACTGGCAGCTGGAGATCGACGCCGAGGACCCGGCGGTCGCCTGGGTGAAGCTCGACGTCGACGAGGCCGGCGGCCTCGTCCCCGGCTACGAGCTGAAGATGAACTCCTACGATCTCGGCGTCGACATCGAGCTCTACGACATCACTCAGCGGCTGCGGTTCACCCATCCGCAGGTCAGAGCGGTCGTGCTGACCAGCGCCAAGGACCGCAACTTCTGTGCCGGCGCGAACATCCGGATGCTCGCCGGCTCGTCGCACCCGTGGAAGGTGAACTTCTGCAAGTTCACCAACGAGACCCGCAACGGCATCGAGGACGCGACCGAGCACTCCGGCCAGACCTGGATCGCCGCGGTCAACGGCACCGCGGCCGGCGGCGGCTACGAGATGGCGCTGGCCTGCGAGAACATCCTGCTGATCGACGACAACTCGTCCACCGTGGCGCTGCCCGAGGTCCCGCTGCTGGGTGTGCTGCCCGGCACCGGCGGGCTCACCCGGGTCACCGACAAGCGCAAGGTCCGCAAGGACCGGGCGGACGTGTTCGCGACGAAGTCCGAGGGCTTCGGCGGGCGGCAGGCCGTCGAGTGGAAGCTGGTCGACGAGGTCGTCCCCAAGCGGAAGTGGGACGAGACGGTCCGCGAGCGGGCCGTCGCCGCGGCCCGGGCGTCCACCCGGCTGCCCGCGGAGCAGGGGATCGAGCTGCCGCCGCTGCAGCGCACCGAGACCGCCGACGGGATCGAGTACCCCCACGTCCGCGCCCGCTTCGACCGCGACCGCGGCCTGGTGGAGATCACCGTGGACGGACCGGACGGCGGCGTGCCGGAGTCGCTGGACCGGGTGCACGAGCTCGGCGCCGAGTTCTGGCCGCTGGCCATGACCCGCGAGCTGGACGACCTGATCCTCCGTCTGCGCACCAACGAGCTGGAGCTGGGCACGTGGGTGATCCGCACCCGCGGAGACGTGGAGGACGCGCTCGCGTTCGAGCGGGTGATCGCGGACCACGCCGGGGCCGACTGGCTCGTCGCGGAGATCCAGCACTACTTCAAGCGCGTGCTCAAGCGCCTGGACGTGACGAGCAGGTCGCTGATCGCGCTGATCGAGCCGGGCTCTTGCTTCGCGGGCGCGCTGCTGGAGCTGGCGTTCGCCTGCGACCGCCAGTACATGCTCGACGGCACGCTCGACGAGGAGGACAACGAGCAGGGTGACGAGGCCCAGATCATGCTGTCACCGTCCAACTTCGGTGTGTTCGGCATGGCCAATGGGCTGTCCCGGCTCGGCTCCCGGTTCTGGGGGGACGACGACCACGTCGCGAAGCTGCGGCAGGAGACCGGTCGCCGGATCGAGGCCCGTGAGGCGCTGGAGCTGGGGCTGGTCACGGACGCCCCGGACGACATCGACTGGGAGGACGAGGTCCGGATCATGCTGGAGGAGCGGGCGGCTCTGAGCCCGGACGCGCTGACCGGTATGGAGGCCAACCACCGCTTCGTCGGGCCGGAGACGATGGAGTCGCGGATCTTCTCCCGACTCACCGCCTGGCAGAACTGGATCTTCATCCGCCCCAACGCCTCCGGGCCGGACGGGGCGCTGCGCAAGTACGGCACGGGCCGTAGGGCCGACTTCGACCGCAAGCGCGTCTGAAAGGACGTCGAGCTGTGTCCATCGATTACACCGAGAAGATCCCCAACAACGTCGACCTGGCCGGGGACCGCAAGCTGCAGCGCGCGCTGGAGTCCTGGCAGCCGAACTTCATCAACTGGTGGAAGACGATGGGCCCGGCCGTCCCGACCCAGGACGTCTACCTGCGCACCGCCGTCGACGTCGGCAAGGAGGGCTGGGCGCAGTTCGGCCACGTCGCGATGGAGGAGTACCGCTGGGGCGTGTTCCTCGCCGAGCGGGGCGACGACCGCCGGATCGCGTTCGGCGAGAACCGCGGCGAGCCGGTCTGGCAGCAGGTCCCCGGCGAGTACCGGGCCGACCTGCAGCGCCTGATCGTCATCCAGGGCGACACCGAGCCCGCCTCGGTCGAGCAGCAGCGCCGGCTCGGCGAGACCGCGCCGTCGCTCTACGACCTGCGCAACCTGTTCCAGGTCAACGTCGAGGAGGGCAGGCACCTCTGGGCGATGGTCTACCTGCTGCACGCCTACTTCGGCCGCAACGGCCGCGAGGAGGCCGAGGCGCTGCTGCACCGCAACTCCGGCGATCTCGACTCGCCGCGGATCCTCGGCGCGTTCAACGAGGAGACGCCGGACTGGCTCAGCTTCTACATGTTCACCTACTTCACCGACCGGGACGGCAAGTACCAGCTCGGCACGCTGAAGGAGTCCGCCTTCGATCCGCTGTCGCGGACCTGCGAGTTCATGCTCAAGGAGGAGGCCCACCACATGTTCGTGGGCACCACCGGCATCGACCGCGTCGTCCAGCGGACCTGCGAGCTGATGCGCGAGCACGACACCGCCGACATCGCCCCGCACGGCGGCGTCCCGCTGAACGTGATCCAGAAGTACGTCAACTTCCACTACTCGGTGTCGCTGGACCTGTTCGGCTCCGAGCAGTCCACGAACGCCGCGAACTACTTCACCGCCGGACTCAAGGGCCGCTGGCAGGAGGAGCGCCGCCGCGACGACCACGTCCTCACCGAGGACGGCTACGGCATGGAGCAGGTCCGCGACGGCGGGATCGTCACCGACGAGGTGCCTGCGCTGCTGGCGCTGAACCTCGACCTGCGCAACGAGTACGTGAAGGACTGCCAGTCCGGGATCAAGCGCTGGAACAAGATCCTCGAGAAGAACGGGTTCGACGACCGGGTCCACCTGCCGCACGTCGGGTTCAACCGGGAGGTCGGGCTGTTCTCCGGGCACCACGTGACGCCGAAGGGCGACGTCGTCGGCGCGGACGCCTGGGCCGCCCGCAAGGACGACTGGCTGCCCTCGGACGCGGACCGCACGCACGTGCAGAACCTGATGCGGCCGGTCTACGAGCCGGGCAAGATCGCCGGCTGGATCGCGCCGCCGTCGAACGGGATCAACGGCAAGCCCTTCGAGTACGAGTACGTGCACTTCGCCTGAGCGGGCATGCTGGGGCCCGTGACCGAGAGTCCCCGGACCCTGCAGACCTCGCTCCCGGAGGCCGTCGGCCCGCGCCTGCGCGCGTTGCGCACCGGCGCGGGCCGCTCCCTGACCTCGGTGGCCCGGGAGATCGGGATCTCGGCGAGCGCGCTGTCCCAGATCGAGGTCGGCACCCGGCAGCCGTCGGTCAAGCGGCTGATCGACATCGTCGGCGCACTCGGGGTGCCGGTGTCGGCGGCACTCGACGACGCCGTGTTCACCCGCCGCCCGTCCTGCTCGGACGACGCCGGGGGCGCCGAGACCTCGCAGCCGCTGCCGGGCGTGCAGGTCGCCCTCCCCTCGGCGGACGCACAGCTCGGCGACGGCGTGACCTACCGCAGGCTCACCCCGGTCGCGCTACCCGGGCTGGACCTGTTCGAGTCGACCTACCCGCCCGGCTCGTCGTCCGCGCCGGACGGCGAGATGCTCACCCACCACGGCCACGACACCGGTTGCATCGTCCGCGGCCGGCTCACCTTCCGGTTCCCCGACGGTGCCGTCGAGGTCCCGGCCGGCGGCACCATCTCGTTCCCGGCCGGACGGCCGCACCGGGTGGAGAACGGCACCGGCGAGGTCGCGGTGGCCATCTGGGCCACGGTCGACCTCCGAGAGGGTTAACCCGGCGGCAACCACACCAGGCGTTTTAAGCCATAGCTTCACGGTTGTCCGAAACACTCGGCCCGGGAGCCCCCATGACGGACGCCGTCCTGAACACGCACTCCGATGTCGGCAGCGACCCGCATCCGACCCTGCACAACGACGACCTGGCACCGCTGCCCGCCGCGCAACGGCGCTGGGGCCCGTTCCCGATCTTCAACGTGTGGACGAACGACGTGCAGAGCCTGGCCGGCTACACGCTGGCCGCCAGCCTGTTCATCACCGCGGGGATCAACGGCTGGTGGGTCTTCGCCGCCATCGTGCTGTCCGGCGCGTTCGTGAACCTGCTGGTCAACCTGTCGGGCACGCCGAGCGTCCGGTACGGGATCCCGTACGCGGTGATGGCCCGGGCGAGCATGGGCGTGCGCGGTGCGCGGTTCCCCGCGCTGGTCCGGGGCGTCGTCGGGATCTTCTGGTACGGCGCCCAGACCTACTTCGCCTCGACCGCGGTCGCGCTGGCGATCAACGCGTTCGTGGCCGATCCGGGGCGGGCCACGTTCCTCGGCATGGACTGGGTGGACTGGCTGTCCTACACCGTCGTCGCCGTGCTGCAGATCGCGCTGTTCGCCCGCGGCATCGTGTGGATCGAGCGCTTCCTGAACTTCGCCGGCCCGGCCGTCTACGTCGTGATGATCGCGCTGCTCGCGGTCATCTGGGTGCAGGCGGGTGACCAGCTGCTCCCGGCCGTCGGCGCGATCTTCGACAACACCGAGGTGCAGGGCTGGGCCGCGGTCGGCGCGTTCGTCGGGGTGATGGGCACGATGATCGCCTACTTCTCGGCGGTCGTCGTGAACTACGGCGACTTCGCCCGGTTCGCCCGCGACGAGCGGTCGATGCGGATCGGGAACTTCACCGGGCTGCCGGTGAGCCTGGCCCTGTTCACCTTCCTCAGCCTGTTCATCACCGCGGGCGCCTTCATCGTGCTGCAGAACGGGCAGGGCGAGCCGCTGACCAACCCGGCCGACATCGTCGGGCTGGTCGGCAACCCGGTGCTGACGATCATCGCCGCGGTCACCTTCGTGGTCGCCACGATCGGCATCAACCTGGTCGCGAACTTCATCCCGCCCGCCTACGACCTGGCGAACCTGGCGCCCAGCCGGATCAGCTTCCGCACCGGCGGGCTGCTCACCGCGGCGGCCGGCTTCGTGATCGGCGGGCTGTGGGTGGCGATGATCGACGAGATCGGCCTGCCGACGTTCGTCGACACCCTGGGCGCGCTGCTCGCGCCGCTCTACGGCGTGCTGATCGCCGACTACTACATCATCCAGCGCCGCTCGGTGCGCGTCGCCGAGCTGTTCACGATGGACCCGGACGCCCGCTACCACTACCGCCACGGATGGAACGTCCGCGCGCTCGTCGCGATCGGCCTGGCCGGGACGTTCTCGCTCGCCGCGGTGTGGGTCCCGGCGCTCGCCGACCTGAGCGGGATCGCCTGGGTGATCGGGGCCGCGCTGGGCGGGGCGCTGTACACGGCGCTGCTGTGGCACCACCGGACAGCGGCGCCCGCCGGGGAGACGAACGGCTGATCGCCGGAGCGGCGGCGCCGGCCACCGCCACCGACACGGTCAGCCGACGTCGCCGCCGGGCGCGGCGCTCACGCAGCCGTCGCGAACCTGTGCCCCGGGCTCACACCGGCACCACCAGGTGGGGCAGCCCGAGACGGGCGGCGTGGCCGAGCGTGTACCGGGTCCCGCTCGACGGATCGTCGCCCCGGGGGAAACCGATCACCAGGTCGCTGCGGTCCACCATCCACCGGTTCCGGGCGTGGAAGGCGCCGGTGCCCGGTCGTCGGGCTCCCAGTTCGACGACGCCGGCGAGCCTGCCCCGCCGCTGCCACCGCCGGACGGCCGTGGCCGCCACCTCGGGCTGGTCGGCGACCGTGCACGGGACGACGACGATCAGCGCAGCACCGGTGTGAGCTGCCAGCCAGTCCAGGGCTGCGGTGTCGATGCCCGCCGCGCCGCCCAGGTGCACGGTGCTCGACGACGTCGCGAAGGGCAGCAGGTAGGCCGCGAAGACCGCGCCGAGACCGGCGTCCGGTTCCGAGGTGACCTCGCGGGTCCCGGTCACCGTGATCGCTCGGGACACGCCACCTCCACAGTGCCCTGTCACCGGTTGTCAGCTGTCCTGATCGGCTCGGACCACGGTCCCATGGGCGGCACGCCGACGGGGCGGACGGCCCGGGTCGGGTGGTGGTGGAGCCGGTGCCGGGTATGCGGCAGGCCGATCGACCCTGCGGCGCCGGTGCCCGCGAATCGGCCCCGCTGACCACGACGCTCCTCCACACTGTGCGTCGTCACGCACCAGCTCAGGAGGAGGACCACATGACGCCCACGAATGCCGTGGATCCGCTCTTCGACGCCGACACCCTGATCCCGCTGGGTGCCGCGTTCCTTCGCGCCGAGCCGTGCGCCGCGGCTCCCAGCGTCATCCGGCCGTTCGGGATGCGATATGCGGTAGTGCCCCGACACGTCGAGGCCGTCCAGCTGTCGAGCCTGCGCTACGACACCGACCGGCAGGTGTGTATCGACTCGGCGGGAACACCGGCTTTCGGTAGGCACACCGACGGCCCGACGAGCACTCGGACATCCGACGGGCACGGTGGCATGGACTCCGACACCGACCACCGAGAGGACTGACCGGGCGATGCCTGTGGCCGCGCCCGTCCTGGTCCTCACCGACCCGTACGACATCACCGCCGACCATGTCGTCGACGAACTGAACCGGCGGGGGCACCCGGTGTTCCGCTGTGATCCCGGCGAGTTCCCGGCCCGCCTCTCGGTGACGGCACGGTTCGACCGAGGCTGGGCGGGTCGGCTGCGGCTGCCCGGGACGTCCGTCGCACTCGACGAGATCGGCTGCGCCTGCTACCGCCGTCCCAGCACGTTCGAGTTGTCCGGTGATCTCGGCGAGCACGAACGACGCTGGGCGAGGCGCGAGGCCCGACGTGGTCTCGGCGGGTTGCTCGCAGCGCTCCCCCGGTGGCTCAACCACCCGTTCGCGATCGCGGCCGCCGAGTACAAGCCGGTCCAGCTCGAGCTCGCCGCCCGCGCCGGACTCGTGGTACCTACCCCGATCATCACCAACGACGCGGCGGACGCTCGCGCATTCGTCTCGTCGGTCGAGTCCGCGATCTACAAACCGCTGGCGGGCGGCGTGCTCGGCGAGGCCGGCGAGCACAAGCTCACCTATACCAACCGTGTCACGGTCGACGAGATCGACGACAGCGTCGCCGCGACCGCGCACCTTTTCCAGTCGTGGGTGCAGAAGCAGCACGAGATCCGGCTGACCGTCGTGGATGCGACGATGTTCGCAATCCGGATCGACGCCGAGTCCGCTGCGGCACATCAGGACTGGCGCAGCGACTACCCGAGCCTGCGCTACCGCGTCGTCGAGATCCCCCACGGCGTCCGCACCTCGGTGGCGACGCTGATGGATGCGCTCCGTCTGCGGTTCGCCGCGATCGACTTCGTGGTCGATCACGACGGACAGTGGACGTTTCTCGAAGTGAACCCCAACGGACAGTGGGCGTGGCTCGAGAATGCCACCGGAGCGCCGATCGCGTCCGCGATCGCCGAGACACCGACCGGGGAGCAGCGATGAGAACCGGACCGACGAGTTCCGATCCCACCCGGGACCGGCGCCGGGAACTCGTCCGCACTCTGGTCGAGGGTGGCTGGCTGCGGAGTGCGGCATGGCGCGAGGCGTTCGAGACGGTTCCGCGACACCTGTTCGTGCCACGGGCGTTCGCCTTCACCCCCGACCGCGGCGCTCACCAGGCCATCGGTGCCGACGATCCCCGGTGGCTCGATCTCGCCTATGCCGACGAGCCGATCACGACGCAGCTCGACTCCGACGGGACACGCTGGGGGCACACCCGAGCCCACGGACCGGTCACCGGGACCGTGACCTCGTCGAGCTCGCAGCCGAGCCTCATGGCCGGCATGCTCGAGTCCCTGGACGTCGCCGGCGGTCAGCACGTCCTCGAACTCGGCACGGGCACCGGCTACAACACGGCGCTGCTGTGCCACCGCCTGGGCGCGGGCCTGGTCACCAGCATCGAGTACGACGCCGTCGTCGCCGAGCACGCACGCCGCGTCCTTCACGACCACGGGCTCCGGCCCCACCTGGCCGTCGGCGACGGCACTCACGGGGTCCCGGACCGCGCACCGTTCGACCGGGTCATCGCGACCTACGGGGTGACCGCAGTCCCGTCGGAATGGGTCGCCCAGACGCGACCCGGCGGCATCATCGTCGCCAGCCTGAACGACGGCCTCGGGGCCGGGCTCATGGTGCGGCTGGTCGTCGACGACCACGGTCACGCGCACGGCCGTCTGACCGCCGACGATGCTCACTTCATGCCCACCCGGACCGAGGTGCCGCTCCCGGTCGACGTGCTGCTCCGAGCGGCCGCCACCAGCCCGGACGGGCACAGACGGAACGTGCGCCGCACCGGGTCGGTCCCCGATCCCGCCCCCGGCTGGGCCGTACTCGCCGGACTGCGCCATCCCGGCATCACCCGCGTCACGCTGCACCGGGACAGCGGAACGGTGCAATGGCTCCTGCACTCCGACGGGTCGTGGGCCTACCGTGATCCCGCCACCGAGCAGGTCGAGCAGGCGGGGCCCCAGCGTCTGTGGGATCTGATCGAGGACGCACACGACGAGTGGGTCGCGGCCGGCTCCCCGCACCGGACCCGCCTCGGGATCTCGGTCACGCCCGACCGTCACCGGGTGTGGCTCGACGACCCCGGTGGCCCCCACACCTGGCACCGATCGACGACCTGACCCGGGACGGCGCCGGCCGGACGGACGCACGGCTCACCGGGTGAGCGGTTCGCCGGGATCGAGTGCATCGACCCCCGGGCCGGCCCGCGGTCGCAGCAACGCCAAGCCGGCCCCGGTCACCGTCGTCGTCACCATCCCCGGGAGCGTGCCGAGGCCCGGCAGCAGGAGCGCGACGGCCATCGCCTGCCCGGCCGCGGCGCCGCCGACCGTCCACCGGCACACCCGCAGGGACGCCGCCCGGCCCACCGACGCGAGCAGCGCGTGCACCACAATCACCCCGCCCGCCAACGAGGTCACCGCACCGGCCGGGACGCCCGCGACCACCCCGGCCAGCACCGTCACGAATCCGGCGGTGGCGGGTGGATCCCACCGGGGCTCCGGGCCGGCGCCGCCCGGGCCGAACCGGATCCGGGCCTGTCCCATCCGGTCGGGCGAGTAGCGCCAGCGGGCCCACGGCGAGTCCGGTCGCGCGACCCGGGCGATCCCGGCGATCCCGATCACCGACACCACCGACAGCGGGGCGAGCAGCGCCAGCCACGGTTTGCCCTTGAGCCGGTGCACGGTGCCGACCGTGGTCACCACGGTGAGCAGCAGCCCGAGCGGCACCAGGACGTCCGCCACGGGATCGAGCCCGCCCACCGGCATCGTCCCAGCATGCGGCGCCCGCCCCGGCCCCGCGCGCCGAGATGCGGCTCAGCGCCGTCGTTGCTCGCCCCAGCGCCCCGTGAGCTGCATCTCGGCGCGCGGGGCCGGGGCGGTCAGCTCCCGGGCGGCGCGGCGGGCGCGACCGGGTCCGGCGGCGGCACCGCGGGGCACTGCAGGTCGGACCCGTCGCCGCCGGTCCGCTCCGGCAGGGCACCGGTGGCGAGGTAGGCGGCGACCGCGTCGTCGACACAGGACACCCCGGACAGCGACGCCGAGTGCGTGTGCCCGCCGAGCCCCTCGACCAGCGATGACCCGGGGAAGGTCCGGCGGGCCTGCAGCGCGCCCTCGTAGGGGGTGGCGCCGTCGTAGGTCTCGGAGATCAGCAACGGCCCCTCGGCGAGGGTGCCGCGCACCTCCGGCGCCGGGCCCGGCGGCACCGGCCAGTCCAGGCAGGGGGCGTTGTACCAGGCGTTGCCCCAGGTCTCGAAGGGTGCGACGGCGTCGGTCTCGGTGTTGTCGGCCTTCCAGGTCGCCCAGTCCTGCGGGAACGGGGCGTCGGTGCACTGGGTGGCCAGGTAGACGGCGTAGTTGTTGTCGTCGGTCGGCGACCCGGCCTGGTCGTAGGCCTGCTTCAGGGTGGCGGCGTCGCCCCGGGTGCCGGCCACGAAGGCGTCGGCGACCCGGGTGTAGGCGCCGACGTTGTACCCGGCGCTGAGGAAGATGTCGGTCCATTCGGCCGGGCCGATCAGCCCGCCCGCCGGCTCGGCCCGGAGCCGGTCACCGATCTCGTAGTAGAGCGCCTCGACCGCGTCGCCGGAGTCGCCGAGGCCGTAGGTCGCGTCGTTCTTCGCGACCCAGTCGAAGAACACCCCGATGTTGCGCTCGAACGCGACGTTCTGGTTCTGGTTCGCCTGGTACCACCAGGCCCGCGGATCGACGACGCCGTCGAGCACCATCCGGCGGACCCGGTCCGGGAACGTCGTGGCGTAGACCTGGCCGAGCATCGTGCCGTAGGAGAAGCCGTAGAAGTTGATCTGCTCGGCGCCGAGCGCGGCGCGCAGCAGATCCATGTCGCGGACGGTGTCCTCGGTGCGCAGGTTCTCCAGCAGCACGCCGCCGCGCTCGCCGCAGGCCTGCGCGTACTCCTGCGTCCGGGGCAGCCAGGCGGCCTCGGCGCCGTGCTCCGGGCGGTGGTCGGGCCGGTCGTAGCCGCCGTAGCCGGGATCGCAGCTCAGCGCCGGCCTGCTGGTGCCGACGCCGCGCGGGTCGAAGCCGATCCAGTCGTAGGCGGCACCGACGTTGCCCGGGACGGCGCCGCCGAGCCGGCTCAGCCCGAGGCCGGGGCCGCCGGGGCCGCCCGGGTTGACCAGCATGACGCCCTGGTACTGCGCGTCCGGCACCGTGTGGCGCACCCGGGACACCGCGATCTCGATCTGCTCGCCGCCGGGATCGGCGTGGTCCAGCGGCACCGGCAGGAACCCGCACTCCGCCCCGGCCTGCTGCAGCGGCGGCGACGGGCACGGCCCCCACGAGATCTGCCCGGCGGGCGGGGCGGGCACAGCAGGCGCGACGGGCCCGGTGGGCCCGGCGGGCGCGGCGGGCACAGCAGGCGTGACGGGCGCGGCGGGCGCGGCGGTCCGTCCCGGCACCCCGGCGCCGGTCAGGACCGCGCAGGCGAGCACCGTCGTGACGAGCCTGCTGACGGTCGTCCTGCGCACGTGTGGCCCCCGCTCCCGGGCTCGCGCCCGCCCCCGACGTCGGGCCGCGACGTTGCCACCCGCAACCACGTGTCCACAACGGTCACGCCGCAGAGGGACGCGATCGGCGTAACGGACTCGGACGAACGGCCCCGGAACGGGCGACGCGTGCACGCCGCGCGGAGCGGCTCCCCCGGTCGGGTGCCGGGCGGCGACCGGCTCCGCGGCGGTCCTTGACCGCGCCGCACGGGCGCCGCGAGGATCCGGGCGTGGACCTGCTGCCCGGCGTACGTGCGCGCGAGGTACCGACCGACCGGCTCCGGATCCACCTGCTGGAGGCGGGCCCGTCCGACGGGCCGCCGCTGGTCCTGGTGCACGGCAACCTCTCGACCGGCCGGTTCTACGAGCACGTGATGCCGGCGCTCGCCGGGGACGGGTTCCGGGTGCTCGCGCCGGACATGCGCTCGTTCGGCCGCAGCGAGCCCGCCCCGCTGGACGCTACCCGCGGGCTCGACGACTGGGCCGACGACGTCGACGCCCTGCTGCGCACCCTCGGCGTCGACGCGCCCCCGCACCTGGTGGGCTGGTCCACCGGCGGCGGCGCGATCGCCCGGTTCGCGCTGACCCGTCCGGCGGCGTCGCTGACGCTGGTCGACCCGGTCGGGCCGTACGGCTACGGCGGCGTCTGCGACGACGGCACTCCGGTGCGCCCCGACGGTGCCGGTTCCGGCGCGGCCGGCGCGAACCCCGAGTTCGTACGACGGCTGCGCGAGCGCGACTCCTCGGCCGACAGCCCGTTCTCGATCCGGAACGTGATGCGCCGGACGTACTGGTCGCCGTCGTTCCGGCTGTCCCCGGAGCGGGAGGACGTGCTGGTCGAGGAGATCCTGCTGACCACGATCGGCGACGGCGGCTACCCGGGTTCGGCGGCGTCGTCGCCGCACTGGCCCGGGTTCGCCCCCGGCGGCTCCGGGGTGCTCAACGCTCTGTCGCCGAAGCACCTGCGCTGGGACGGGATCGTCGACCTGGACCCGAAACCGCCGGTGCTGTGGACGCACGGGAGCGACGACCTGATCGTCGCCGACGGCTCGATGCTCGAGGCGGGCACCCTCGGCCGGGCCGGGCTGATCCCCGGCTGGCCGGGCTCCGCGGAGTTCCCGCCGCAGCAGATGGTCACCCAGATCCGGACCGTTCTGGAGCGCTACGCCGGGGCCGGTGGCAGCGTCCGGACCGAGTGGTTCGACGGGTCCGGGCACGGGCCGCTGTTCGACGCCGAGGCCCGCTGGACCCGGGTGCTCCGCGACTTCCTCGCCGGGGTGCGCTGATGGCGCGGCTGCGCTGCGACGTCGTCGCCGACTCGCTCGGGCTGGCCACCTCGCTCACCGTGCTGCTCCCGCAGCCGTCACGCACCCGGATCGGGGCCGGCGTGCGCGACCTGGACGCGCCGCCGCCGGTGCTCTACCTGCTGCACGGGCTGTCCGACGACGACACCGCCTGGACCCGCTACACCGCGATCGAGCGGTCCGCCGACGAGCTGGGGCTGGCCGTCGTCATGCCGCAGGTGCACCGCAGCTTCTACCTCGACCAGGCGTACGGCGGCCGCTACCGGACCTGGGTGTGCACGGAGCTGCCGGAGCTCGTCGCCCGGTTCTTCCGGGTGTCCGGTGATCCGGCACGGACGTTCGTCGCCGGACTGTCGATGGGCGGCTACGGCGCGATCGGCTGGGCGCTGCGCGAGCCGGGCCGGTTCGGGGCGGCGGCGTCGCTGTCCGGGGCGCTGGACGTCGCGGAGCTGGTGCGGTCTCCGCCGCGCGAGGAGGACCCGCGGATCTGGGAGCGGATCCTCGGCGGCGAGGAGGTGACCGGCACCGACGCCGACCTGTTCGCGCTCGTCGGGCGGGCGGACCCGGCCGCGGTGCCGCCGCTGTTCGTCTGCGCGGGCACCGGGGACCCGCTGCACGACCAGTCCGTCCGGTTCACCGCGGCCGCCCGCGCCGCCGGGCTCCACGTGACCGGCCACGACGGGCCGGGTGAGCACGACTGGGCCTACTGGGACGCCCGGATCCGGGACGTCCTGGGCTGGCTGCCGATCCCCCGCTGAGCGGTCTTCCGGCCGGTCAGGGCAGCTCGCGGACCAGCCGGACCGTCTCCCCCGCCGCGTCGTGCAGGAGCAGGTCGCCGTCGTCGGTCCCGGCCCGGACCGCCTCGTCGATCCAGAACGCGACCGGGACGTTCTCGCAGCCGATCAGGGTGCTCGTGCCCGCGGTGCCGGTGAAGCTGCCGTTGTCGTCGAGAGCCCAGGTGCCGCTCTGACCGTTGCAGCCGTCGGAGCCGGTCCAGCTCCCGTCCGCGGCGAACTCGGCGAACGCGCGGCCCTGCGCGGTGCCGTCGGCCGGGTACCAGTGGCCGCCGGTGAGGTCCCCGGCGACGGCCGGGCGCGGGCCGTCGCCGGCCGGGCCACCCGCGCCCGCGGGCGGGTCCGCGCAGCCGGCCAGGGCGAGCGCGGCGACCAGCGCGGATCCCAGCAGTGTCCGGTTCAGCACACCCCACACCTACCGTCCGCGGCGTCCGCTGTCGACCGGCCCGCCGGGATCAGTCGTCCCGGTGCGCGGTGCCGATCTCGAAGGCGGGCAGGCAGACCGCGACGTACTCGGCGCCCTCGGGCCCGGGCGAGCTGTAGCGCACCCACTCCCCCGGCGCGGTGTGCACGGCGCTGCCGGCGGGGACGGTCAGCTCGCCGCCGGTGTGCTCGACGCGCAGCTCCCCGCGCAGGACGAGGGTGTACTCGTCGAACTCGGGGGTCTGGCCGGGCTCGGCCCAGCCGGACGGGCTGCTCATGTGCGCGACCGACAGCGCGTCGGTGCCGGTGTTCACCCGGCCGACGTACTCGTCGATGGTCTTCGGCGGGGTCCCGGCGGCGGTGACCCGGCTCGCGGTCTCGATCAGTCGTGGCACGCCGACCATCCTGCCCCCGCCCGGTTCAGGAGGGCGGCCGGGGCGCCGGCAGCCGCGGCCCGGGTGCGCCGCCGACCGGCGAGGACGGGAACGGCCCGCCGTGCGCCGAGAGGTCCGGCCGCAGCAGCCGGGCCCGCGGGAAGATCAGCACCGTCTGGTCGGCCTCCGGCCGAAGCGGATGGCGGTAGTGCGTGCGCACCCAGCTGCGGTTCCGCCAGTGCCCGTCGACCCTGACCACGGCCCACCTCCCGGTTCCCCCGACGAGGGAACCACGAACCCCCGACAACGGCGACGGTTGCGGCCCGGTGACCACGCGCCGCGCCGGTCCGGTCCCCGCCCGGCCACGCCCGGCGGCCCGGTCCCCGGCGCCGGTCCCGGCCCCCGGCCCGGCGGCCGGGCCCGCCCGCGTTCACGCGATCCACCGGCCCGCGGTGCGCCCCGGTGTGAGCCACACCGTCGCCGGGTCGACCGCGGCCGGGCGGCCGGCCGGGACCCCCGGCGCCGGGCGGCCGGTGGGGTCACCCGGTGCCGGCGGGTCCGCCGGGGCGTCGGTGAGCAGCCGGTGCATGTCGCGGAACAGCCCGTCGGCGGCGACCAGCTCGGCGTGCGTGCCGGACTGCACGATCCGGCCCCGGTCCAGCACGTGGATCCGGTCGGCGGACTGCAGCGTGGACAGCCGGTGCGCGACGACGATCACCGTGCGGCCCGCCGTCAGCCGTTCCAGACCGGCCATCACCAGCGACTCCGACACCGCGTCCAGTCCGGACGTCGGCTCGTCGAGCAGCACGACCGGGGTGTCCCGGACGAGCGCGCGGGCGATCGCGATCCGCTGCCGCTGCCCGCCGGACAGGGTGGACCCGCGTTCGGTGAGCACGGTGTCCCAGCCGTCCGGGAGGCGCACGACGAACTCGTCGACGTGCGCGGCCCGGGCGGCCGCGACCAGCTGCGCGCGGGACGCCGACGGGGCGCCGTAGCCGATGTTGTCCAGGATGGTGCCGGCCATCAGCACGGGCTCCTGCGGGACGACCGACACCTGGTCGCGCAGCGAGCGGACGGTGACGGCGCGGACGTCGTGCCCGTCGAGCAGGACCGCGCCGGACTGGACGTCGTGCAGCCGCAGCAGCAGCCCGCCGATCGTCGACTTCCCGGCGCCGGTCGGTCCGGCGAGCGCGACCCTCTCGCCGGGCCGGGCGACGATCGAGACGCCGTCCAGCACCGGTCGCGCCGGGTCGTAGCCGAACCGGACGTCACGCAGCTCGACGTGCCCGCGCAGCGGGGGCAGCGGCCGGGCGCCGGGCGTGTCGACGATCTCGGGTGCGGTGTCGAGCACCTCGCACACCCGGTCCGCCGACGCCTGCCCCTTGCTGATCGTCGTCTGCAGCTTCGCGAGCTGGCGCACAGGCTGGTAGAGCCGCTCGTTGTAGGTGAGGAACACCAGCAACACGCCGAGGTCCATCGACCCGTCCAGCACCCGCAGCGAGCCCGCGAGCAGCACCACCGCGCGTCCGGCGTGCACCAGCACCTCGACGACGGCGGGCAACCGGGCGGCGTGGTCGACCCGGGCCAGACCGGCCACCATCCGCTCCCGGCCGTACCCGCGGAACCGCGCCTGCGAGCGGTCCTCGCCGGCGAACGTCTTGACCAGCCGGATCGCGCCGAGCGACTCGGCGGCGTGCGCCGCGACCCGGCCCTCGGCGGCGCGGGCGACGGCCGCCCAGGACTTGATGATCTTCCGGTAGTGCACCAGGACGACGTAGAGCGTCGGCCCCACCGCGAGCGACAGCAGCGCGAACGCCGGATCGACGACCAGGGTCACCGCGACGATCCCGACCAGCAGCGTCGCGTTCGGCAGCAGCACCGACAGCACCGCGACGAGCAGCGTCTGCACGGTGGAGGTGTCCGCGGTCAGCCGGTTGCCGAGATCCCCGATCCGCTGGCCCTCGTGGTAGCGCAGGCCGAGCGCGTGCAGGTGCGCGAACAGCCGCTGCCGCAGGTCGGCCAGCATCCGCTCGCCGACCCCGGCCAGCACCCGCTCGGCGCCGTAGGTCGCGGCCGCCCCGGCCGCGGCGGCCAGGCACAGCGCGAGCGCGCACGCCCACACCAGCCCGGGACCGGTGCCGACCACCCGGGTGAGCGGTTCGAGCAGGTCGGGAACCCCGGCGCCACCGAGCACCGAGTCCACGACGACGGCCAGCGGCCACGGCAGCAGCAGCGCCAGCCCGGCCGCGACGACGGTCAGCGCGCCGCCACCGGCCAGTCGCATCCGGTGCCCGGCGAGCAGGGCACGGAACCGCCACAGCGTCGCGATCATCAGGCCACCCGCCCCGGCCGGTCGGCGTGCTCACGGGCGACGCCGTCCAGCACGACCCGGTCACGCTCCCGGGAGGTCCACTGCTGCGCGTCGGCCAGCGGCACCCAGCGGACACCGTCCACCTCGGACGGATCGGGGCAGCCGGCACCGGCGAGCGGCGTCATCAGCCAGTAGCGGACCTGCTTGGCCCGGCGGTTGCGGTCCCGGTACCGGACACCGGTCACCTCGGCGCCGGCCCGGCAGCGCAGGCCGGTCTCCTCCCGGACCTCGCGCAGCGCGGCTTCCAGATCGGACTCACCGGGTGCGACGGCGCCCTTGGGCAGCGACCAGTCGCCGTGCCGGACCCGGTGCACGAGCAGCACCTCGGGGCCGTCCGGGCCGGGCCGCAGCAGCACCCCGCCCGCGGCGCGCTTGGCCGGGCCGTCGACGTCGACCGGCAGGAGATCGCGCAGCCCGGCCAGCGCGGCGAGCGCGGCGGGCAGCTCCGGGCGGGCGGCGGCGATCCGGTCGAGCGCGTCCCGCGCCGGGCCGGGTGGGAGCTCGGCGGCCAGCTCGGCCGCGATCTCGGCGTTCCGGACGGCGGCGGCCCGGTCGAGCAGTGCGGCCGCGGCCGCATCGACGGCCGGGAGGCCCGGTCCGGCCGGGTCCGGTGGGGTGGCGGGGGTGCGCGGGGCGGTCGCCCCGCTCCCCGACTGCTCGGTTCCCGTCCGGGCGGCCCCCGTCGGCATGGTCCCGGTCGGGACGGGCAGGGTCGGCCCGATCGGCTCGTTCGCGACCCGCGTGCGGTCGAGACCGCCTGCGGTCGCCAGCGCGAGCACGATCCGCAGCTCGGCGGCCCGCCGGAGGACGTCGGCGGTGGCCCCCGGGGCGGTCCGCACCAGCTTCCGGAACCGGCGGTGCAGCAGAGGCGGCAGCAGTACCGACGCCGGGAGTTCGGGATCGCCGAGCGGGGCGTCGGTACGCAGCGGGATGCGTCCGGCGGCGAGCTCGTCCAGATCGGAGCGGAGCCCCTCGTCGAGGACGGCGAGCGGGGCGCGCCTGCGGGCCCGGACCAGCTGATCGCGCAGCACCCCGGCCTCGGGGTCACCGGTCACAGCGTCGAGCAGGACGATCCGGTGGTCGAGATCGTGCCGGACGGCGAGTGCACGGGCCGGTGCGTCGGTCACTGCCCGGACCCGCACCGCATACCCCCGGTCCAGCAGCGGGCGCAGCGACCGCAGCTCGGTGCGCAACGTGCCGAGCGCATCGAGGGCGGCCGCGACCGGTGCCGGATCACCCCCGCCCGGCTCGCCGACCGCCCGCAGCCAGCAGGCCGCGGCGGCGGCGCTGCCGGCCAGCCGGGCCCGGGCCAGGGCCCCGGTCCCGGGCGGTACCGGACGGGCCGCCCGGACGGGTGGGCTGCTGGGCGGCGCGGTGTCCGCGATCGGGTTCTGCACGCCGACAACCGTGGGTGAACGGCCCGTAGGAGCACGCTGCGCGAAGGTTAAGGGCAGGTAATCCGGCCACACAGGACCGAGCGCGGAGGCCTACCCCTCGGTCGCCGCACCCCGACGGCGACCGCGCACCCCGCCTCGCGCCGGCCCGCACCCCCGCCCGCTCCCGCACCCGCTGGAAAGGGTGCGGCGACGACTCCGGGGTGCGCGGTGGACACCGGGGTGCGGGCGCGGCACGACTCACCGGCCGATCCCGACCGCGGGCAGGATCGCCTGGTCGACGATCTCCGCCAGCCGTTCCCGGCCGGGCTCCTCCCCGGTGTCCAGGCCGTGCTTGAACACCAGCGCCTCGCCGATGTCCTCGACGACGGGGGTGAGCAGAGCAGGATCGAGCTGCCCGAGCCGCGCGTAGTGGTGCAGCACGGTCGCGGTGAACCGGCGGCCGGAAGCGTCGAAGACCTCGTGCAGACCGGCGGTGAGCTCGGGCACCCGGCGCCGGTCGGCGAGGATGGCCTGCACGGCCCGGGCGCTCGGGTGCCGCGCCCACTCGAGCATCAGCTCCAGCGCGCGGATCAGGTCGCCGCGCAGGTCGTCGGCGGCCGGCGACGGCTGCTCCACCGGGTAGGCGGCGCCGATGGCCTCCAGCAGGAGCGCCTCGGGGGTCGGCCAGCGGCGGTAGAGGGTGGTCTTGGCGGTCGCGGCCCGGCGGGCGACCCCCTCCATCGTCAGCCGGCCGAGCCCGACCTCGTCGAGCTCGGCGAGGACCGACTCGTAGAGCGCCGCGACCAGCTGGTCGCCACGGCGTCGGGTACGTGCCGCCACTCGCCCTCCTTGTTAGATACGGATTCGTATCTTACTTTATCTAGATACTGTTCCGTATCTTATCTGGAGTCATCGTGCCCGTCTCCCGGACACTCAGCGAGCGTGCGCTCGCACCCGATCTGGCCCGCGGGCTGATGCTGGCGCTGATCGCGCTGGCCCATGCCCAGCTGCTCACCGGCCGGGTGCTCGCACCGCTGCCGGGTGCGGCGCCGATGGTGGACACGGCCGCCCAGGCCGCGCTCACCCTGCTCGTCGACAGCCGTGCGTATCCGATGTTCGCCGCGCTGTTCGGCTACGGCCTGGTCCAGATCCTGCGGAGCCGGGAGGAGCGGCTCGGCCCGGACGGGGCACGCCGGGTGCTGCGCCGGCGCGGCCGGTGGCTGGTGGCGTTCGGGATCGCGCACACCGCGCTGCTGTTCACCGGTGACATCCTCGCCGCGTACGGACTGCTCGCCCTGGTGCTGGCCGGGATGCTGCGCGCACCCGGACCGCACCTGCTGGTCCTGGCCGGGCTCGCCGGGATCGTCGGCGCATCGGCGTACGGGGCCGTCCTCGCGGTGCCCGATCCGACCGGCGGCACCGAGCTGCCGGCCGATCCGCTGTCGTCGGCACTGCTGCGGCTGACCGTGTTCCCGGTGCTGACCCCGCTGAACGCGCTGATGGCGGCCGCTCCGTTCCTGATCGGGATGTGGGCCGCCCGGCGCGGACTGCTGGAGGACCCGGCGGCACATCGGGCCCCGCTCCGCCGGACCGCGACCGCCGGGATCGCGGTCGCGGTGCTCGGCGCGCTGCCGCAGGCCGCCCGGACCACCGGGTACTGGGCACCCGACACCGTCGGCGCGGTCGCCGCGGGCGCCCTGCACACGCTCACCGGATACGCCGGCGGGCTCGGCTACGCCGCCGCGATCGGGCTGCTCGCCGCACACCTCGCCACCCGGCCGCGCACCGGCGTGACCGGGGCGCTCGTCGCCTGCGGCCGGCGTTCGATGAGCTGCTACCTCGCCCAGTCGGTGGCCTGGCTGCTGCTGTTCGAGCCGTACCTGCTCGACCTCGGCGGCACGGTCGGCCCGGCCGGCGCGGCGGGGATCGGCCTGGGGGTGTGGGCGGTCACCGTCGGCGTCGCGGCGACCGCCGAGCGCGCCGGGCGACCCGGCCCGGCGGAGGCGTTGCTGCGCAGGCTGGTCGAACCCACCCGCTGAGCCGCTGCCCGGCACCGGATCAGGCTCGGCCCGGTGGCGCCGTCGTCCCCCGCACCACCAACCGGGTCGGCAGCTCCACATCGGCCGGCTCCTCCCCGGCGACGACGGCCTGCAGCGCACGCGCGGCGAGCTCGCCCTGCCGGCGGACCGGCTGCGCGATCGTGGTGAGATCGGCGACGGCGGCCATCTCGTGGTCGTCGAACCCGATCACCGACACCCGTCCGGGCACGTCGATCCCGGCCCGGCGCAGCGTCCGGATCACGCCGAGCGCGGCCTCGTCGGACATCGCGAAGACCGCGCTGGGCATGCGCGGCAGCGACAGCAGCCGCCCGGCGGCGGCATCCCCGGCCGGCACGTCGGCCCCGACCTCCAGGACCGGCTCCGGCGCGATCCCCGACTCGGCGAGCGCGTCGGCCCAGCCGTCCCGGCGGTCCCGGGTGGTGGTGCGGCCGCAGGCCTCGGACGGGTCGAACGACACCAGCGCGATCTCCCGGTGCCCCAGCCCGGCCAGGTGCCGGACGGCGGCCCGGGCGCCGGCCCGGTCGTCGATCCCGATCCGGGGCCGCCCCGGCATGTCGCTGCCGACCACCGTGACCGGCAGACCGAGATCGTCCAGCGCCCTCCGCTCGGCGTCGTCGAGTGCGGAGGCGACGACGATCAGCCCGTCCACCCGTCCGCGTACCGGAAGGGTGGCGAAGAAGTGCGCCCGGCCGGCCGGGTCGCCGACGTTGTGCAGCTGGGTGAGGTGCCCGGCGGCGGCCAGCACGGACTCGACGCCGGCGACCGCCTCGGCGAAGAACCAGCGGGTGGGGAAGCGGGCCAGCACCGCGACCGTCAGCGAGCGCGCCGGCAGCCGGTACCCGGCCGACAGGGCGGCCCGCCGGACCCGCTCGCGGGTGTCCGCGGAGACCGGGGTGCCCGGGCGCAGCGCGCGCGAGACGGTGGCCGGGGACACCCCGGCGAGCTCGGCCACCCGCCGCACCCCGGCCCGGCGCGGCACGTCGCGCGGCCCTGCCCGCTCCTGGGTCACAACGCCAGTCTGCTCCCGCCTCGACAGACGTTGCAACAACATGGAACATTGTGAAACACCGTGAGACACACTTCCGACCCGGGGAGAGGCATGACCGCCCACGACCCAGCCCGCAGCCCGGAGGCGACCGCCGAGTGGTGGCGGAACGCCGTCGTCTACCAGGTGTACATCCGCAGCTTCGCCGACGGGAACGGCGACGGCACCGGCGACATCGCCGGCCTGCGCAACCGGCTCGACCACCTGGCCCGGCTCGGCGTCGACGCGATCTGGATCAACCCCTGGTACCCCTCGCCGCTCGCCGACGGCGGCTACGACGTGGCCGACTACCGGGCGGTCAATCCGATGTTCGGCGACACCGCGCAGGCCGAGGCGCTGATCGCCGAGGCGCACGAGCGCGGGATCCGGGTGCTGCTCGACATCGTCCCGAACCACCACTCCGACGAGCACGCCTGGTTCCGGGAGGCGCTCACCGCCGGTCCCGGCTCGCCCGAGCGGGAGCGCTACCTGTTCCGCGACGGCCGCGGCCCGGACGGCGCCGAGCCGCCGAACAACTGGCGCTCGATGTTCGGCGGACCCGCCTGGGAGCGGCTGCCCGAACACGGCCCCGACAGAACCGACGGGCAGTGGTACCTGCACCTGTTCGACGTCCGGCAGCCGGACGTGAACTGGGAGCACCCCCAGGTGCGTGCGGACTTCGAGGAGACCCTGCGGTTCTGGTTCGATCGCGGCGTCGACGGGTTCCGGGTGGACGTGGCCAACGCGATGATCAAGGAGCCCGGGCTGCCCGACGTCGTCGAGGGCGTCAACGACGCCCAGGACGGCGGCCACCCCTATCTCGACCGGGACGGCGTGCACGAGGTCTTCCGGTCCTGGCGGCAGATCGGCGACTCCTACGACCCGCCGCGGGTGTTCGTCGCCGAGGCGTGGGTGCCGGACCCGGAGCGCCTGGCCCGCTACCTGCGCCCGGACGAGCTGCACACGGCGTTCTCGTTCAACTTCCTGACCGCGGCCTGGCTGGCCGAGGACCTGCGTTCCCACATCGACGACGCGATCACCGAGAACTCGGCCGTCGGCGCGCCCGCGACCTGGGTGCTGTCCAACCACGACGTGTGCAGGCACCCGAACCGGCTGTCCCGCAAGCCCGAGGCCGGCCGCGGGTGGAACCTCGACGACGTGCTCGACCTGCCGGCGGATCCCGGGCTCGGCCTGCGCCGGGCCCGCGCGGCGACGCTGCTGATGCTCGCGCTGCCCGGCACGGCCTACCTCTATCAGGGCGAGGAGCTCGGCCTGCCCGAGGTCGAGGACATCCCGGTGGACCGGCTCGACGATCCCACCTGGGAGCTGTCCGGGCACACCCTGCGCGGCCGGGACGGCTGCCGGGTGCCGCTGCCCTGGGTGGCCGGGCGGCCGTGGCACGGGTTCAGCGACGTGAGCCCCACCCGGCCCGGGCCCTGGCTGCCGCAGCCGGACGTCTTCGCCCGGCACGCGGCGGACGTCCAGGCGGCCGATCCGGACTCGGTGCTGAACCTCTACCGGGACGCGCTGGCGCTGCGCCGCGCGCATCCGGCGCTGGGTGGCGGGACGCTGAGCTGGCAGCCGTCGCCGGAGGGCACGCTGGCCTTCACCCGGGTCTCCGACGACGGCGACGGCGGCTTCACCGCGCTGGTGAACGTGTCGGCGGCGCCGGTCTCGCTGCCGGAGGACGCCGAGGTGATGCTGACCAGCGGACCGCTCACCGCGCGCGGTGAGGTCCCCGCCGACACCGCGGTCTGGCTCCGCTCGTGAGCCCGATCCGGGCGGCGACCGGTTCCCCGGTCGCCGTCCGGACGGAATGTCCGGATGGTCCGATGGGTGGACCGATCCGCGTGTCACCGGTCACTCAGGCCACCACCGGCAGCCCGGAGAACCAGGTCTCGCGCAGCGTGCGCTCGGTCCAGCGCCACACCCGCCGGGCCACGACCGGGTCCAGCGCGTGCGCCGCGACCCCGCGGCCGGTCCGCGGATCGGCCGGCCCGGCCTCGACGAGGTCCTCGAAGTAGCGCCCGCTGATCCCGCCGGCCAGCGGCGACGCGGCGGCCAGCACCACCGTCGCCGCCCCCTGCTGCGGGGTCAGCCGGTCCGCGGCGGGGGCGACCGCGTTGACCACGATCCCGTCGCCGGACCAGCGCCGGGTCGCCTCGACGGCGTGCAGCACGGCGGCGGTGCGGGACCGGCCGAGCGCCAGCGCGCTGTCGTAGCGGGTGGACATGAAGTGCGGGTCCTCCAGATCGAACGGCGCGGTGAGGTGCGCGCTGGACGACAGGTTGACCACCCGGGCGCCGTCGACGGCCGCCAGCGCCCAGTGCAGGCCGGAGCTGAGCGCGGCCGGCCCGAGGTGGTTGACGGCCAGGTGCAGCTCCCACTCCTCCTCGGCGGTGCGGGTCAGCGGGACGGCGGACACGCCTGCGGTGTTGACCAGCATGTGCAGGGGGCCGTCCCAGAGCCGGACGAACCGGGCAACGGAGCGCTGGTCGGCGAGATCGAGCTCGCCGACCGCGACCCGGTCGTTGCCGGTCTCGGCGACGATCGCGGCGCGGGCGACGGCACCGGCGTCGGCGTCGCGCACGGCGAGGGTGACCTCGGCGCCGGCGCCGGCGAGCGCGCGGGCGGTCTCCAGGCCGACGCCGGCGGCGGCGCCGGTGACGACGGCGCGACGGCCGGTCAGGTCCACTCCGGTGAGGACCTGCGCGGCGGTCGGGACACCGGCCGCGGCGGGCGCGGCACCGGCGGGTGCCACACCCGCGGGCGGCACCGGCACGGGCAGTGCGGAGACGGGGCGGGACGGAACCTGCTGGGATCGGACGGATGCGGGCCGGACGAACATGGCATTGATCCCTTCTGAGCACCGGAAACCTCGGACGGCGGCACGGGCGGCTGCGATGCGGCGGTGCGCCGGGGCGGATCCGGGTGTATAAAGCGGAGGATCCTCCGCATGACTCGGAACTCTATCCGGAGCATCCTCCGGATCGCAAGCCGTATCGTGGAGCCGATCGCGTTCGAGGAGGCACGACATGCCCACCGGCACCGGACGATCCGGGACCCGCACCGCGCTGCGCGCGGACGCCGCGCGCAACCGGGAGCTGCTGCTCGCCGCCGCGGTCCGGGCGTTCGCCGCGGAGAGCACCGGCGGCCCGGCCACCACGCTCGACGGCATCGCCAAGGAGGCGGGGGTCGGCATCGGCACCCTGTACCGGCACTTCCCCAACCGGGACGCGCTGGTCGAGGCCGTCTACCGCAACGAGCTCGACCGGCTCTGCGCGGCCGCGGGCGAGCTGCTCGCCGAGCTCCCGGCCGACCGGGCGCTGCGCGCCTGGATGGACCGGTTCGTCGACTACGTGATCACCAAGAAGCACCTCGCGGACTCGCTGCACGCGCTGGTCGCGTGCGGCCGGAACCCGTTCGCGCAGAGCCGCGAGCGGATGGTCGAGGCGGTGCGCATGCTGCAGCAGGCCGGTGTGGCCGACGGCACACTGCGTTCCGACGTGGATGCGGCCGACGTACTGGTCGGCACCAGCGGCATCTGCATGGCGATCGCCGACCCGCAGGGCCGGGAGCAGGCCGGGCGCCTGCTGGACCTGCTGGTGGACGGGCTGCGCAGGCACTGAGCCGGGGCCGCACCGGGGCACGGCAGGATGTGACAGTGCACACCCGTGACCGACGCCCGATGTGGACCGTCCGGACCCACGCGGCTCTGGTGGCCGTCCTCCTCGCCGCGTTCTGCGCGCTCCGGATCGCCGGCGCCGGGCCGGACGCGAACATCGGCGCCGGCCTGGTCGGGCTCCCGCTGATCGGGCTCGGCCTGCCCTGGTCGTGGGCGCACCTGGCGAGCCCGGAGCTCTACGACCGGCTCCCGGCCCTGCTGTGGTGGCCCGCCGCGTTCGGCCCGGCAGTGCTGAACGTGGGCCTGCACGCACTGGCGGTCCGGCTGCGGCGGCGGAGCCGGCACCCGGCGTGATCGTCCGAACACGTAAGATCGGTGTGCAGTTCCGGACACCCGGTCCGGATCGACGCCGGAGGGTTTCAGTGGGCGAGACGCTGCCGTCGAGCACCAGCAGCCGGGCGGCGCGGTCCGCCGCCCCGCCCGCCGACCTGGTCGCCGCGCCCGGGTACGGCTCCCGCCGGATGTACCAGGCGTACCTGGCCGCCTGGAACCGGCACGTCGACAGCGTCCTGACCGGCCCGCAGTTCGCCGTGCTGTCCGCGGTCCGGGCCTATCCCGACTCCGACCAGAGCTCGCTGGCCGGCGCGGTCGCGCTGGACACCTCGACGATGGCCGACGTCTGCCGCCGGCTCGAGCGGCGCGGGCTGATCGCCCGCACCGAGTCGCCCTACGACGCCCGGCGCAAGCTACTCTCGCTGACCGACGACGGCGCCGCCGCGCTCGCCGAGGTGACCCGGCGGACCCGGCGGCTGGACCAGGAGCTGCTCGCGGCCGTCCCCGAGGGCCGCCGCCGGGAGATCGCCGGCCTGCTCAACACGCTCGGCGCACACTGGGAGGCGGTCGCCGAGCTGCCGCCGCTCGACGACCCCGGGTGAGCCGCGCTCCCGTGTGAACGGGAGATCAACCCCGGTTTCGGTCCGATTCACTCCTCGGCAAACTCTTGCGTATCCGGATAGTACGTGCTCGGATTAGTTCCCGATGCGGGCTGCATCACAGGAATCCGAGGAGGTAGCGGTGGCACCGAGCCAGTCCCTGCAGATCACGGTCGTCGGCGGCGGCCTCGGCGGGCTGACCGCTGCGCTGGCCCTGCGCCAGCAGGGCTGCCGGGTGACCGTGCTGGAGGCGGCGCCGGAGCTCGGCGAGGTCGGCGCCGGCATCCAGACCGCGCCGAACGCGAGCCGGGTGCTGATCGGGCTGGGCCTGCGCGGCGAGATGGAGCGGATCCACACCGCGCCGCAGGACCAGGTCCGCCGCCGGTGGGCGGACGGCAGCATCATCGCCCAGCTCCCGCTCGGCCGGTCCGTCGTCGAGGGCTACGGCGCCCCCTACTGGCACTACCACCGCGCCGACCTGCACCGGATCCTGCTCGACGCCTGCCTGGACCCGGACGGGCCCGGCCCGGTCGTCGAGGTGCACACCGACGCGAAGGTCGTCGAGCTGGACCGTACCGAGCCGGACCGCCCGGTCGCGGTCACCGGCCGCGGCGACCGGTTCCCCGGCGACGTGCTGGTCGGTGCGGACGGGATCCGCTCCGCGGTCCGCGACCTGGCCGGGTTCGACGACACGCTGGCCTTCTCCGGCGAGATGGCCTACCGGGCGCTGATCCCCGGTGACCTGATCGCCGCCGACCCGGCGACCCGCTTCCTGGTCGACCGCTACCACTCCACGATCTGGTACGGGCCGGACAAGCACCTGGTGCACTACGTCATCCGCCGCGGCGAGTACCTCAACGTCGTCGCCATCGTCCCGTGCACCGACCGGGTCGAGCGGGACTGGACGGCGCCGGCCTCGGCCGAGGAGATGGTCGAGGCGTTCGCCGACTGGGACGACCGGGTGCCCGCGATGCTGTCCAAGGCCAAGGACGACGTCGCCGCGTTCGCCCTGTACCGGCGCCGCCGCGACCCGGTCTGGATCGACGGCCGGGTCGCCCTGCTCGGCGACGCCTGCCACGCGATGCTCCCCTACCAGGCCCAGGGTGCCTCGCAGGCGATGGAGGACGCCGCCGTGCTGGCCGAGGAGCTCGCCGCCGCCGGCCGGTCCGGCATCGACGGCGCGCTGGCACGCTACGTCCACCGGCGGGCGAAACACGCCGGGATGGTGCAGGACGCGTCGTTGCAGAACATGGCGTTCTACCACCTTCCCGACGGCCCGGAGCAGCGCGAGCGCGACGACAAGCTGCGCCGCTTCGACGGGGAGTCCGACGTGTCCTACGACTGGCTGTGGCGCGGCTCCCCCCTGCACGATCCCGACAACGAGGCCATCACCTACCAGTTCGCCCGCTAAGGAGCACTCACGATGCGTACCGGAGACCAGGTCGTCCAGGACCTGCCCTGGCGGTGGAGGGTTCAGGGCAAGATCTTCATCATCGGCGGCCTCGGCTACATGTTCGACGCCTGGGACGTCGCCCTCAACGGCTTCCTCACCCCGCTGCTCGGGCTCGAGTTCGGGCTCTCCACCGGCCAGCGCGGGCTGGTCGCCACCGCCAACCTGATCGGCATGGCGGTGGGTGCCGTCGCGTTCGGCACGATCGCCGACCGGATGGGCCGCAAGAAGGTCTTCAGCATCACCCTGCTGATCTTCGCGCTGTTCTCCGTGCTCGGCGCGCTCTCCCCGAACTGGGAGATCTTCCTGCTGCTGCGCTTCATCGCCGGCCTCGGCCTCGGCGGATGCATCCCGGTGGACTACGCGATCGTCAGCGAGTTCTCACCGAGGAAGCTGCGCGGCAAGATCCTCGCCGCGATGGACGGCTGGTGGCCGGTCGGCGCCACCATGGCCGGGGTGTCCGCCACCCTGCTCGTCCCGGTCGAGGGCAACTGGCGCTGGATGCTCTCGCTGATGGTGCTGCCCGCGCTGCTGCTGTTCTGGGTCCGCCGCGGCGTGCCCGAGTCCCCGCTCTACCTGGCCCGCACCGGCCGTGAGGCCGAGGCCCGCGAGGTCATCGACGACATGGTGCGGCGCACCGGCGCGACGCCCGAGGCCTACGTCATCACCACCGCCGCGCCCGAGGCGACGACCTCGCGCAAGAAGGGGCTCGCCTCGCTGGGCGAGCAGCTCAGGATGGTCTGGGCGTTCTCGCCGCGGATCACCGGCGTCGCCTGGTCGCTGTTCATCTCGGTGATGGTCGTCTACTACGCCGCCCTGTCCTGGATGCCGTCGATCCTGCGCTCGCAGGGCATGGACGACGTGGCCGCGTTCGCCTCCACCACGATCATGAACGCGGTCGGCATCCTCGGCGTCATCACCTCGGTGCTGCTGGTCGAGCTGGTCGGGCGCAAGTGGGTGATCGGCGTCGCGGCACCGCTGGCCGCGCTGTCGCTGGTCGTGTTCTCGCTGGTCATGGAGTCGGCGGCGGCGTCGATCGCGACGATCGCGGTGTTCGGCTTCTTCGCCCTCGTGGTCATCCCGGTGATGTACGCCTACGTCTCCGAGCTGTACCCGACCGAGCTGCGCGCCTCCGGCTTCGGCTGGGCGTCGTCGTCCAGCCGGGCGGTCACCGGGTTCGTCCCGCTGATCTTCGGCACGCTGCTCTGGCCGGTGCTCGGCCTGCCGCTGACCTTCACCGTGATGGCCCTGCTGGTCGTCGCCGCGGTGATCTTCATGGCGCTCTGCGCGCCGGAGACCAAGGGCCTGGAGCTGGACCGGATCACCGGCACCGAGCAGCAGGTCGACCAGCCCGCAGCCGCCCCGGCGGTGGAGAAGACGTGAAGCCCGCCGCGTTCACCTACCACCGGGCGTCCTCGGTGCGCGACGCGGTGACGCTGCTCGGTGAGCTGGCCGACGACGACCCCAAGGTGCTCGCCGGCGGGCAGAGCCTGGTCGCCATGATGAACTTCCGGATGGCCCGCCCGGGCCATCTGGTCGACATCACGCACGTGCCAGGGCTGGCCGGCATCCGGCGCGACGGCGACGCGCTGCGGATCGGCGCGCTCACCACGCACCGGGCCGTGGAGAAGGCCGATCTCGGCCCGGACTTCCGGGTGCTGTCGGACGCGATGCGCTGGGTCGGGCACCTGCCGATCCGGACCCGCGGCACGGTCGGCGGCTCGATCGCACACTCCGACGCCACCGCCGAGTGGTGCCTGCTCGCGACGCTGCTGGACGCCGTCGTCGTCGCCGAGGGGCCCGCCGGCCGGCGGGAGATCGCCGCCGGGGAGTTCTTCCTCGGGCCCTTCACCACCGCGCTGGACCCCGACGAGGTGATCGTGGAGATCGTGTTCCCCCGCCCCGCACCGCGGGCGGCGCTGACCGAGTACGCCGACCGGCGCGGCGACTTCGCCGTCGTCGCCGCCGGGATCGACCTGGACACCGGATCGGTCGTGCTCGGCGGCGTCGGCACCGTCCCGGTGCTAGTCCGCGACGCGGGATCGCCGGCCGCGATCGCGGACGCACTCGACCTGCGCGACGAGCCCGGCGCACCGGCGTCCTACCGGCGCGGGCTGGTCCGCACCCTGGTCACCAGGGCCCGGGCCGCGGCCGGCGCGCCCGGCCCGGCCGGGACGGGGGCCCTCGATGGGTGAGCCGGGCCTGCGCCGCGACGGCACCTGGGTCGGCGCGTCCGTGCCGCGCCGGGAGGACCCGCGTCTGCTCACCGGGCGCGGGCGGTTCGTCGACGACATCACGCTGCCCCGGATGCTGCACGCCGCGTTCGTCCGCGGCACCGAGGCGCATGCTCTGCTCACCTCGGTCGACCTGACCGGGACCCGCGCGGTGCCCGGCGTCGTCGCCGCGTTCGACGCCGCCGATCTCGGGCTCGGCGACATCACCGCGCTGCTCGACCGGCCGGCCGAGGAGTTCACGCCGACCGCGATGCCGGTGCTCGCCCGGGACCGGATCCGGTTCGCCGGCGAGCCGGTCGCGATCGTGCTCGCCACCGACCCCTACGCCGCCGAGGACGGCGTGGAGGCCGCGCTGGTCGAGCTCGAGCCGCTGCCGCCGGTCGTCACCGAGGCCGCCGCGCTGACCGCGGACGGCCCGCCGGTGCACGACGAGGCGCCCGGCAACGTGCTCGTCGACGTGTCGCTGTTCGCCACCGACGGCATCGACAGCATCCTCGACACGGCCCTCGCCTCGTCGGAGCAGGTCGTCGTCACCGTCGAGACCCGCACCGGGCGGCAGAACGCGCTGCCGCTGGAGACCCGCGGCGTCGTCGCCGACTGGGACGACCGCGACGAACAGCTCGTGGTGCGCACCTGCACCCAGGTCCCGCACCAGGTCCGCACCGTGCTGGCCCGGTGCGCCGGGCTGGCCGAGCGGCAGGTCCGGGTCACCGTGCCGGACATGGGCGGCGGGTTCGGGCAGAAGTGCGTCGTCGGCCGGGAGGAGATCGCCGCCGCGGCCGCCGCCCGGCTGCTGCGCCGCCCGGTCAAGTGGATCGAGGACCGGCGGGAGGCGCTCACCGCGAGCTTCCTCGCCCGCGAGCAGCACTACACCGCGCGGGCCGCGTTCTCCCGTGACGGCGAGATCCTGGCCCTGGACGCCGACGTCGTCTGCGACATGGGTGCCTACTCCTGCTACCCGTTCACCGCCGGCATCGAGCCGCTGATGGCCTCGGCCGAGATGCCGAGCGTCTACCGGGTGCCCGCCTACCGGGTGCGCGGCCGGGCGATCACCACGAACAAGGCGCCCACCGCGCCGTACCGCGGGGTGTCCCGGCCGCAGTACGTGATGGTCATGGAGCGGCTGATGGAGCGCGCCGCCCGGACGCTCGGGCTGGACGCGCTGGACGTCCGGCGACGCAACCTGATCACCGAGTTCCCGTACCGCGGGATCAACGGCGTCACCTACGATCCCGGCTCCTACCGGGAGTCCCTCGACCTGTGCGAGCAGGTGCTGCGCGACGAGGGCTGGCCCGGCCGCGCGCCGGACGACGGCCGGGTCGTCGGGATCGGCTACGCCTGCTTCTCCGAGCGCACCGGCTACGGCTCCGGCGCGTTCGCCCAGCGGCGGATGCAGGTCGTCCCCGGGTTCGACATCTCGCAGATCACGATGGACCTCGACGGCACCGTCACGGTCACCACCGGCACCCTGTCGCACGGCCAGAGCCACGAGACGACGTTCGCCCAGATCGTCGCCGACCGGCTCGGCATCGGCTACGACAAGGTCACGATCGTGCAGGGCGACACCGACCGGATCACCTACGGCTGGGGCTCGTTCGCGTCCCGCTCGGTGACCATCGGTGGGTCCGCGGCCGCCGCCGCGACCGACAAGCTGGGCGAGCAGCTGTGCATGCTGGCCGCGCACCTCGCCGGGGTCGACGCCGACGTCTGCGAGCTCGACGGCGCGGGCGGGGTGCGGGCCGGGGACCGCACGCTGCCGTTCACCGAGCTGGCCGATGTCGCCTACCTGCGCGCGCACCTGCTGCCCAAGGACGTCGGGCCCGGGCTCACCGCCACCGCCTCCTTCGACGTCGCCGGCGACGGCACCTTCTCCAACGCCACCCACGGCTGCGTCGTCGCGCTCGATCCGGGCACCGGCGGCGTCGAGATCCTGCGCTACGTCTGCGTCGAGGACTGCGGCGTCGCGATCCATCCGCGGGTGGTCGAGGGGCAGGCCCGCGGCGGCATCGCGCAGGGCATCGCGGGCGCGCTGTTCGAGCAGGTCACCTACGACGAGCTCGGCCAGCCGCTGACGCCCAGCTTCATGGAGTACAAGGTGCCGACCGCCGCCGAGATCCCGGACGTGCGGATCGAGCACCTGGAGACACCGTGCGCGTTCACCGCGAACGGGGCGAAGGGCGCCGGCGAGGGCGGCACCATCGGCGCCCCGGCGGCCGTGCTCAACGCGGTGAACGACGCGCTGCGGCACACCGGCGTCGAGCTGGACCACACCCCACTGGCACGGGCGGACCTGTACGCCGCACTCAACCGGGAGGCATCGTGACCGACGTGCAGCTGGTCGAGCTGACCGTCAACGGGGAGCGCCACGACCTGGCGATCCCGCCCCGGCGCACGCTCGCCGACGTGCTGCGCCACGATCTGGGGCTGACCGGCACCCACGTCGGCTGCGAGCACGGCATCTGCGGGGCCTGCACGGTGCTCGTCGACGGCGCCCCGGCACGGGCCTGCCTGCTGTTCGCCGCGCAGGTGGAGTACGCCGCGATCAGCACCGTCGAGTCGCTGGCCGGGCCGGACGGCGAGCTGTCGGACCTGCAACGCTGCTTCGGCGAGCACCACGGCCTGCAGTGCGGCTTCTGCACGCCCGGATTCCTGATGCTCGCCGAGGGCTACCTGGCCGAGGAGCCCCACGCGACCCGCGAGGAGATCCGTGAGGTGGTCGCCTCGAACCTGTGCCGCTGCACCGGCTACGAGACCATCATCGACGCGGTGGACGACTGCGCGTCCCGCCGCCGCGCCGCCCTGCAGGCCGCACTGGACCCGGTGCCGGCCGCCGCACCCCGACCCGATCCTGGGAGCACCGCATGAGCACACACGACACCGGGCTGCACGGCGAGGACACCGACGCGACCTACCGGCGCGCCGGGTTCGGTGGCCGGGCCCGGCGCGGCGACCGGCCGGCGATCGTCGTGGTGGACCTGAGCAACGGGTTCACCGACCCGCAGTACCCGACCGGCGCCGATCTCACCGACGTCGTCGCCGCGACGTCCACACTGGTCGGGGCGGCCCGCCCGGCCGGCGTCCCGGTCGTCTGGACGACGGTCGCCTACCACCCGGCCGAGCTGGACGCGCTGCCGTGGCCGGCGAAGGCGCCCGGCCTGCGCGGGCTCGCCGAGGGCTCGGCCGCGGTCGCCCTGGACGCCCGGCTGCCGGTGGACCCGGCCGACAACCTGATCACCAAGAAGGGCGCATCGGCGTTCTTCGGCACCGGCCTCGCGTCGTTCCTCACCGCGGCCCGGGTGGACACCGTGCTGATCTGCGGCGCCACCACCAGCGGCTGCGTGCGGGCCACCGTGGTCGACGCCGTCCAGTCCGGGTTCGACGTGCTGGTGCCGCGCGACTGCGTCGGCGACCGCGCAGCCGGGCCGCACGAGGCGAACCTGTTCGACATCGAGGCCAAGTACGGCGACGTGATCGACCTCGACGACGCCGTCGGCTACCTGAAGGGGCTCCTGTGACCGGCACGCTCACCACCCGCCAGGTCCGGCAGGACGCGCTGGCCGATCTCGCCGACGTGCAGGCCGTGTCCCGCTGGGTCCGCAACGGCGACCTGCGGCTGCACGTGCTCGACTACGAGGGCACCGGCACGCCGGTGCTGATCCTGCCCGGCATCACCAGCCCGGCGATCACGATGGACTTCGTCGCCCGCGAGCTGAACGACCTCTGCCGCCCGCTGGTGCTCGACGTCCGCGGCCGCGGGCTGTCCGACTCCGGCACCTCCTGGACGCTCGACGACTACGCCTCCGACACCCTCGCCGTGCTGTCCGAACTGGACCTGGGCGCCGAGCCGGTGCTGCTCGGGCACTCGATGGGCGCCCGGATCGCCGCCGTCACCGCGCTGCGCAGGCCGCTGCGCGGCACCGTGCTGGTCGATCCGCCGCTGTCCGGTCCCGGCCGCGGGCCCTACCCGACCACCCTGGACGCGTTCCTCGGCCAGCTCGCCGAGGCCGTCCGCGGCACCGACGCCGACGAGGTCGCCCGGGCCTGGCCGCGCTGGCCGCGGGCCGAGCAGGCGCTGCGGGCGCGCTGGCTGTCGTCGTGCGACGAGACGGCGATCCGGGCCACCCACGCCGGCTTCGAGAGCGAGGACTTCTTCGACGTCTGGCCGTCGGTGCCGGCGCCGTCCACCGTGCTCCACGGGGACGGCTCCCCCGTCGTGACCGCCGACGGGGCCGCGGAGATCGCCGCCGCGAACCCGGGTGCCGAGCTGGTCGCGGTGCCCGACGCGGGGCACATGGTCTTCTGGGACAACCCGGCCGGGGCGCGGGAGCTGCTGCGCGCCGCCCTGGAACCGCTCGTGCGCTGACCGTCGGGGCCGTTGCTGCGAGCGGGTGTCATCAACCTCCTTTCGTAACTGAGAGCTGATGAACTCGTTACGGAGCGTGTGAACAGCGCGACGGCAACGACGCCGACCTCCCAGTTCGTCACCGGAACGCCGCAGCGCCCGCCGGTCGCGGCCCGGCAGGATGTGTGGACCGTGGCGGCCCGGAGCCCCGAGTTCGCCGAGCTCCGGTCCCGGCACCGCCGCTTCCTGCTCCCGGCCACCGTCGGGTTCCTCGCCTGGTTCTTCGCGTTCATCGGGCTCAACGCGTGGGCCCCCGAGCTGCTCGGCACCCGGGTGATCGGGGACATGACGCTGGTCCTGCTGCTGGCCGTGGGCCAGTTCGTGTCGACCTTCGCGATCACCGCAGCGTACCTGCGTTACGCGGGTCGCCGGCTCGACCCGCTCGCCGACGAGATCCGCGACCGTCTCGAGGGGGGTCACCGGTGAACCCCGCCGTGTCCACCGGTGACCCGCTGCTCAACATGCTGGTCTTCTCGGCGTTCATCGTGCTCGCCTTCCTGCTCGTGCTGCGGGTCCGGCGGCGGTCGTCGGCGGCCCGGGACTACTACACCGGCGGCAGCGGATTCACCGGCCCGGAGAACGGTCTCGCCCTGTCCGGCGACTTCCTGTCGGCGGCGACCTTCCTGGGCATCGTCGGCGCGGTCGCCGTCGCCGGGCCGGACGGCTTCGTCTACGCCGTGGTGGCGTTCGTCGCGTGGCTCGTGGCGCTGTTCTTCGTCGCCGAGCTGCTGCGCAACACCGGCCGCTACACGATGGCCGACGTGCTCGGCCACCGGCTGCGCCGGCGTCCGGTCCGCGCGGCTGCCGCCACGTCGGCCGTGGTCATCTCCACGCTCTACCTGCTCGGGCAGCTCGCCGGCGCGGGCGGGCTGCTCGCGCTGCTGCTCGACATCACCGACCGGGCCGGGCAGTCGGCGATGATCGCCGCCGTCGGTGCCGTGGTGATCGGCTACGTGCTGATCGGCGGCATGAGCGGGGCCACCTGGATCCAGATCGTCAAGGCGTGCCTGCTGCTCGCGACCGGGCTGGCGATGGCCGCGTTCGTGCTCGGCACCTCGGGCCTGAGCCTGCCGGCCCTGATCAGCGCGGCCGTCGAGAACCACCCGCGCGGGGAGGCGATGCTCGCGCCGGGGCTGCTCTACGGCGGCGGGCTGACCGCCAACCTCGACCTGGTGTCGCTGGCGGTGGGCGGTGTGCTCGGCGTGGCCGGGCTGCCGCACATCCTGATGCGCTTCTACACCGTGCCCGACGCCCGCCAGGCCCGCAGGTCCGTGGTCTGGGCGATCTGGCTGATCGGCGGCTTCTTCCTACTGGTGCTGGTGATCGGCTACGGGGCCACCGCCCTGGTCGGCCCGGAGACCATCCTGGCCGCGCCCGGCGGGGTGAACTCGGCGGCGCCGCTGCTGGCCCTGGAGATCGGCGGGCCGGTCATGCTCGCGCTGGTCTCGGCGGTCGCCTTCGCGACGATCGTCGCGGTGGTCGCCGGCCTGATGATCGCCGCGTCGGCGGCGTTCGCGCACGACGTCTACGCCCAGCTGCTGCGCAACGGCCGGGCCACCGCCGCCGAGGAGGTCCGGGTCGCGCGCCGTACCACCGTCGTGATCGGGATCGTCGGCATCGCCGGCGGGATCCTCGCGAACGGGCAGAACATCGCCTTCCTCGCCGCCCTCACGTTCGCGATGGCCGCGTCGGCGAACCTGCCCACCCTGCTGTACTCGCTGTTCTGGAAGCGGTTCACCACGACCGGTGCGGTCTGGAGCATCTACGGCGGGCTCACCGTCACGCTCGGACTGATCGTGTTCTCGCCCGCGGTGTCGGGTTCGCCGACGTCGATGCTGCCCGACGTGGACTTCGCCTGGTTCCCGCTGTCGAACCCCGGCCTGGTGTCGGTGCCCGCCGGGTTCCTGCTGGGGTACCTGGGCTCGGTCCTGGGCCGCGAGCGTCCCGACGAGGCCGGCTTCGCGCAGATGTCGGTCCGCGCGCTGACCGGAGCCGGACAGCAACGCCCGGTGCCCGGTGACCCGTCCGCGCCGGCCGCGCCGTCGCCGGAGCCGTCCGGGCCGGCACCGTCGTCGTCGGCTCCGTACCCGGCGGACCCGGACACGCCGGGGCCGCCGTCGTCGGCACCGTTCCCGCCGGCCCGGACCGGTGCGCACCGGGCCCCGCCCGCCGTGCACACCCCCCACGGTGCGCCACCGCGGGCGCACCCGGCCACCGGGACGGCACCGTGGCCGGGCCCGTCCGGGACCCGGCGCCCGGCGGGGGGCGCGACGACGCGTCCGCCGGCCCGCGAGCCGCAGCTGCGGCTCGGGCGCGACCGGCGCGGGCGCCCCGGGACCGATGCCCACGGACCGCAGCACCATCGGCGTACCGACGGCTGACCGCACGCGGCAGGCGCACGGCGGGGGCGGGCGACCGCGCCCGCCGGCTCAGCGGTTGTGCGCGAGCAGCGCGTCCACATCGGCACGGCCCGGCGCGGTCGCCGGGCCGTGCCGGGTGACCGCGAGCGCGGCGGCGGCGTTCGCCCGCCGCACGGCCTCCGGCAGCTCCGCGCCGCCGAGCAGTTCGGCCGCGAGCACGCCGCAGTGCGCGTCGCCCGCTCCGGTGGTGTCCACCGCCCGGACCGGTGGCGCCGGGTAGGCCTGCACCCGGCCGTCGTCGACGACCAGGCATCCCGTCGCGCCGTCCCGCACCACGACGACGGCGCCGTCCGGCAGCCGGCGGGCCAGCGCCCGGCCGGCGTCGGCGAGGTCCGGCTCACCGCTCGCCAGCCGGGCCTCCCGGGCGTTGCAGCTGAGCACGGCGGTGCGGGTCAGCATCCGCTCCCACGTCGCCTTCGGGATGTCGGTGACCAGCGGTCCCGGGTCCAGCAGCACGCGGGCGCCACGCACCCGGCCGGAAGCCCCCGCCGCGCCGGACCGGTCGGCCGCGTCCAGCACCTGTGCGACCTTCTCCGGGACCAGCAGGCTGTACCCGCTCACGTACAGCAGGTCCTCCGGCCCGGCGGCCGGCAACCTCCCGGCCGGGGCGGCCTCCGCGCCGCCACCGGTCACGAAGGTGCGCTCCCCGGACGGCTCGACGAGCACCACGCAGACCCCGGTGTCGGCGTCCGGCGAGGGCGCCCCGCCGAGCGCCACCCCTTCGGCGGCCAGCGCCGCGCGGACCAGGTCGCCGCGCGGACCGGTGCCGTGCCCGCCCACGTACACGACGTCCGCCCCGGCCCGGGCCGCCGCGGCAACCACGTTGAAACCGCCGCCGGGCAGCATCGCGGTGTCCTCGGCGAGCACGTCCCCGCCGCGCGGCGGAAGCGACGGCACCCGCATCACCAGGTCGACGAGCACCTGGCCGGTGTGCACGAGCCGGCCGGTCACCGGCGCTCCCGGGCCCCGCCGAGCAGCGCGTAGCCGCCGGCCGCGACGACGAAGGTGACCACCCACGCCAGGCCGTTCTCCCCGACCCAGGTGCCGGCCAGCGGGCCGGTGAACCAGGGATCCGACGACAGCCCGACCGTGGCGAACAGGTAGCCGACGACGATGGCCACCGCCCACGCACCGGTGGCGCGCGGCTCGACGCCGCCGCGGTACCAGTAGCCGCTGGTCCGCGAGGTGTCCATCAGCGCCACCGGGTCGTAGTGCCTGCGACGCAGCATGTCGACGGCGAACACCCCCACCCATGCGGTGATCGGGATGGCCAGCGCGCTGATGAAGGCGATGAAGGGCGGGTAGAAGCCCTCGGCCACGAGCATGAAGTAGATCGCCCCGACGAACGTCACCAGCACGTCGACGACGACCGCGTAGACCCGACGCAGCCGGATCCCCAGGGTGATCGTGGTGAGCCCGGCCGAATAGACCGACAGGTGGTTGGACAGCAGCAACCCGCCGAACGCGGCGATCAGGTACGGGATCGCCATCCAGACGGGCAGCAGGTCCCGGATCGCCGCGACCGGGTCGGCGGCGTCGGCCAGCCCGGGATCGCCCGCGGCCAGCAGGCTGCCCAGCGAGATCAGCAGCACCAGCGGGATCCCGGCTCCGGCGGCCGCGGAGAGCACCAGCGAACCGGCCCGCACCGACGGCGCCTGGTAGCGGGACATGTCCGCCGACGCGTTCGCCCAGCCGATCCCGGTCCCGGCCGCGATCACGCCGATGCCGGCGATCACCGCACCGGCCGGTGCCGGGGTCGCCGAGGCCACCGCGGCCCAGTCCACCGTTGCCACCAGGAACCCGCCGACCAGGATGTTCAGGGCTCCGAACACCCACGTCGCCCACCGCTGGACCCGCACCAGGAACCCGTGTCCGAGACCCGCGACGAGCACGGTGCAGAGCACGAACACCGCGATGCAGGCGATCGTGATCACCGGATGGTCCTTGGCCGCGGGGCTGGTCCCGGCGACGATCGTGACCAGCGACAGCAGCGCGAACGCGGCCGTGGTCGTGTTCACCGTCTCCCAGCCGAGCCGGGAGAGCAGCGAGACCAGCGTCGGACCGATGTTGCCGCGGGCCCCGAACACCGCGCGGGACAGCGTCAACCCGGGCGCCCCGCCCCGGCGGCCGGCGATCGAGACCGCCCCGACGATCGCGAACGACCCGACCGCGCCGACCACGGCCGCCAGGACCGCCTGCCAGACGGTCAGCCCGGACGCGACGAGCGTCGCACCGAGCGGCAGGCCGAGGATCGAGATGTTCGCGGCGAACCAGACCCAGAACAGCTGGCTCGGGCGACCGTTCCGCTCGGCGACCGGTACCGGTTCGATTCCGCGGGTCTCCAGGGTGCCGGTGGACGGCACGGTGTCGTCGGTGGTTCCGGTGGCCATCGTGGCCTCCTATCGGGCGGTGACGCCCCGGGCCCGTGCCCGGAGGGTGAGCAGGCCGTCGACGAGGTCGTCGAGCGGGTCGAGCAGCTGCCGGTTCATCCGGCGCACGGTCGCGGTGAGGTCCGCGGGCAGGCCCGCGGCACCGTGCACCGCGCCGAGTACGGCTCCGCAGATCGCGGCGACCGTGTCGGTGTCGCCGCCGAGCGAGGCGGCGGTGACGAGTGCGGCCCGCGGGTCGTCGCCGAGTGCCGCGGCCAGGCCCAGCGCCGCGACGACCGACTCGGTCGCCGTGACCGAGGTCCCCACGACGTCGGCCACGGTGTCCGTGAGCTCGTCCGGCGGCAGGCCGGGCAACGTCCGGTAGGCGCAGCGGAGCCGGGCAGCGACGTCCGCCCCCGCGGCCCATCCCCCACGCCGGGCGCCGTCCCGCGCCGCCGCGACCGAGGCGTCGAGCGCCGCGGGGAGCCCCAGGCCCGACACCCCGGCCGAGACGGCCGCCGCGACCGCCGCCGCGGCGGCGATCCCGGGGGCGGTGTGGTGGGTGACGACGGCGGACTCGACGACCGCGTCCAGCAGCCCGGCCCCGGCGCGCGCGATCCCGACCGGGGCGACCCGCATCGCGGCACCGTTCGTGGTGCCGTCCCGCCCGGCGCGTTCCGGCGGTTCGCCGCCGGCGAGCCGGGTCAACGCGCGGCGGGTGGAGGGGCCGAGCAGGTCCAGCGACCCGCGCCGGATCATCTCCTGCTCCCACGCCTCCAGCCGGGCGGCGAACACCCGGGGCGGGACCCGGCCGTCGTGCTCGACGAGGATCCGGGCGAGCAGCAGCGCCTGTTCGGTGTCGTCGGTGACGGTCCCGGCGGGCAGCTTCGGCGCGACCGGCTGGTCGTCGGCGCCGTCGAGGAGGCGGTCGACGACCCCGTAGCGCTCGGCGATCGCCGACCGCGACAGCGACTGGGTCGGCATGCCGAGCGCGTCACCGACCGCGAGCCCGAGCAGCGCACCGACTGCGCGGTCCCGCTCGCCGCTCACCGCTCCTCCCCGGCGCCGAACGCCAGGTGGAACCGGAACCGTTGCGGGTCCAGCAGGCTGACGACGTGCTCGACCAGGCCGCCCGCGGGATCCCGGGTGACTCGTACGGCCCGCAGGAACAGCGTGCCCGCCGGGCGCTCCAGCGACTCGGCGTCGGCGGCGTCCAGCGGCTCCGCGGAGATCCACTGCTCGCCGGTGGTGCCGTGCAGCCCGGCCGCGCGCAGCGTGGCGGTGATCGAGTCCTCGACCAGGCCGCGCACGGGCAGGTCGGCGAGCGCCCCGGTCGCGGGCAGTGACGCCGTCTCCAGCGAGACCGGCCGTCCACCGGCCCGCCGCAGCCGTCGCACGACGACGAGCGGCCCCTCGGGTCCGGCCAGGTCGGGGTCGCCGCCGGGCTCGATGCCGAGCAGCTCGGTGCCGACCTCGGCGCCGGACCCGGCGAGCGCGCGGGCCCAGCCGAGCCGCTGGTCGAGCGGGGCGCCGTCGAAGGTGACGAACGAGCCGACCCCGGTCTCGGTGGTGATCAGGTCACGGCGGGCGAGCTCGGCGAGCGCGCTGCGGACGGTGCCCCGGGAGACCTCGTAGGCCCGGGCGAGCTGGTTCTCCCCCGGCAGCCGTTCGCCGGCCCCCAGGCGCCCGGAACGGATGCGGCTCGCGAGATCCTCGACGAGCCGGCCGCGTTTGGAGCGACTTCCTTGAGCGGACATGTACAAACATGTACAGGAAGGCCCCGGCGCTGTCCAGGGCCTGGTGCCCGGCGACGGCCGACCCGCGAGCAGTGGCCCCGCCCGGTCCGGCCCCGGGCCACTGGGGTCGGCGACGTGAGCGCACCCGGCGTCGCCGCGGCCCGATGAGCCGCCGGAGCCGCGCGGCCGGCGCAGCGGGAGTCAGCGCAGGGATCACCGCGGTGGTCGCGGCCGCGCCGACCGGGGTCGCGTTCGCCGACCCGTGGAACCTCGTACACATCGGCGCGCTCCGGGCGACCGGCATGTGCGTCACGCTCGCGGCCGCCGCCGGATGGGTGCTCGGGCGCCCGGCCGTGCGGGTGGCCGCGGCCGTGAAAGCGGTCCTCGGCGTCGCGACCGTCAGGAGGGCCGGGTGTGGACGGCCGCGGGCCCGACCCGCGGTCCGCGCGGTTCGCCGACCCCACGACCGTCGAGGTGCTCGACGCGGCCGGGTGCCGGCACCGGGCCGGGTCGACCCACGCACCCTCGCCGTCGACCCGATCGCGCCGGCCTGCTGACCAGCCGAGGCACCAACCCGGCCCCGCAGGGCCTGCTGATCAGGCGAGCAGCGCCCCCGCGCCCGGCACCCGGGCCTCCAGGCCCAGCTCGGTGAGGATCCGGTGGGTCGTCGCGGTCGCCGCGGACAGCACCGGGATGCCGATCTCGTCCTGCACCGGCTGGATCGACGGCAGCGACGGCATCTGCACGCAGGCGCTCAGCACCAGCGCGTCGGCCCGGGTCAGGTCGAGCTTGCGGTGATGCTCGCGCAGGTCGGCCGGATCGAGCCGGGCGACGGCCAGGTTGTCGGGCACCTGCAGCGACAGCGAGTCGACGACCTCCACGCCCTCGTCCTCGAGGTAGTCGGCGACGGCCTTGGTCAGCGGCTCCAGGTACGGCGTGATGATCGCGACCCGGCGCGCCCCGAGCGCCGCGATCCCGGACAGCAGCGCGCCCGCGCTGGACACCACCGGCGCGTCCGAGCCCTCGGCCCGCAGCGCCGCGGTGATGTCGTCCTCGGCGGTGCAGTGGTAGCCGGGACCCTGCGCCATGATCGCGACCAGGCAGGCGGTGGCGACGACGTCCGGCCGGGCGTCGGCCAGCTCGGCGGCGGCCCGCTGGGCCTGGGCGTTCATCGCGCGCAGCTGCTCGGGCGTGACGTGCTGCATCCGGGCGCGGGCGGCGTGGAACACGAACCGCTCGCCGGGGATCTCGGCCTCGCGTGCAGCCAGCATCCGCGGCAGCTCGGTCTCCATCGTCAGGTTCGACGACGGGACGATCATGCCGACATGATGGTCGCGGCTCATCGCTTCTCCACCGGGCGCATCTCGGGGACGGTCAGCTCGCCGGCGTCGACGATCAGCTCGTCGTCGAGGTACAGCGAGTTACCGCGCATCGGGATGTCGAAGTGGCAGGCGGTGTCGTTCGGACCGCCGAGCTCGTTGTTCGGGCCGATCGAGAACATCACGTTGCCGTAGAAGCTGCGCAGCTCCATCCCCATGCCGCCGGGGAACTGGGTCAGCCCGTGCCAGTGCGCGCGCTCGTCGAGGCCCCAGCCGACGTGGCTCATTCCGTAGCCGCGCGGGTCGTCGAAGCTCTCGATGTAGGAGCGCAGCAGGTCGGCGTCCAGGCCCGAGGAGCCGGCGCCACCGCGGATGTCGCGGATGAAGCCCTCCTCGATGGTGATCTCCACCGGAGTCTGGACGTAGGTGTTGAACGGCAGCAGCACGTCCCCGGGGGCGAGCACGATCTTCCCGTCGACGCCGGTGTCCGACCCGCCGGTGAACACGAACGCGGCCGGCCAGTGGTCCCAGCGGCCGGGGGTGTCGGTGTAGCCGTACTCGCTCAGCGTCGGGTACATACCCAGCTGGTAGGTGACGTCGGTGCCGTGCGGGCTGGTGATCCGCATCGACGACGCCTTGGCCAGCAGCTCGGCGCCGGTCTCGACGCGCTCGCGCAGCTCGGTGGTCGGCATCAGCCGGGCCAGCAGCTCCGGGGGCTCGACGGCGGTGAGGATCCGGGTGCCGGCGTCCTGGATGGCGAACTGCTCCTTGCTGAACAGCAGGAACGTGCAGTCCACGACCATGTCGACGGCTTTCAGGGCGTCCACCGCGAGGGGGATGTTCCCGAGCCCGGAGTCGCCGACCGCCCAGGCCCCGCCCGCGCTCGCCGGGGACGGCAGGCGCATGTGATAGCCGGTCGCGCCCAGGCGCTGGATCGCCCAGAGGAACGCGTCGGCGTACTCGGCCCGCTCGCCGCCGCGGGTCAGCACCACGACGGTCTCGCCCTCGTGCACCCCGGACAGCGTCAGTTGCTGCAGGCAGATGTCGTTGAACAGGTTCTGGTCCACTACGGCCACCTCCGTGTCTCCGGCTATTAATCCGAGCACGTACTATCCGGGTACGCAATACCTGAGGGCGAGGGAAACACGACCGTCACGCGGATGCCGGTCAGTCCGGGGTGCCGTCGCAGACCGACGTCAGGCCGCGGCCGAGCGCACCGCGGTGCAGGTCGTCGAGGCCCTCGGCCTGCGCGACGGCGGCCTGCGCCAGCGACGCCGGGCAGTCCTCGTGCACCCGCGCCGGGGCCGCGACCGCCAGCGCGGCGATCAGCTCCTGGTCGATCCGGCCGAACTCGCCGCGCACCCGGGCGGGGTCGGCCGGCCCGCCGGGCCGGGACTCCGGACGCTCGGCCCACTGCCGGAGCAGCCCGTCGCGCACCTGGGCGCTCGCCGCAACCTGGTCGGCCACGACGCGGGCCACCCACTGCCGGTCCACGCCCGCCCGCTCCGCCGCCTCCTGGACTACGGCGGCGTCCGCACCCGGGTCGGGCACCGGAGCGCCGGCGTCGAGCTCGGCGAGGGCGGCCTGCCCGGCGAGGCCGGCCCGCTGCGCGGTGAGCTCCACTACCTGGGTCAGCCCGTCGGCGGGCGCGGCCCCCTCGGGCCCCTGGCTCAGCGGATCGGGCTGGTCGGCGCAGCCGGACAGCATCAGCGCCGCGACGACGGCGGCCAGGCCGTACCGGACCCCGCGGAGACGTCGACGCGGCAGCGGTGCACGGCTCCCGTTCACGCGTCCGACCCTACGACCCCTGCAGACCGGGCGAGCAGGCCCGTCCATGATCCCCATCCCGGGAGTGCAGGAGCGCGCGAGGAGCCTCGACGCCCCCGGGACGGGGATCATGGACGGGAGATGCGCGGGCCCCGCGCGCCGGTGATGCTGGCGGGCGTGGACTCGACGGTGATCCTGGAAGTGGCCCTGAACGGCAGCACCACCCGCGAACGGAACCCGTACGTTCCGCGCTCGCCCGCGGAGGTCACCGAGCAGGCGCTGGACGCGCTCGGCCGCGGCGCGGCGATCGTGCACAACCACAACGACGACCCGATGTTCACCATCGACGGGGTGCACGCCGTCGAGCCGTACCTGACGGCGTGGCAGCCGGTGCTCGACCGGCACCCGGCGGCGCTGCTGTACCCGACGATGGCGGCCGGCGCCCGCGACATCCCGGTGCGGCGCCGGTGGGCGCACGTCGAGGAGCTGGCGCGACGCCGGATGGGCGGGCTGACGCTGGTCGATCCGGGCTCGGTGAACGTCGGCCTGCTCGACGACGGCCGCTGCCCCGACGCCGCCGCGCCGGAGCCTTACCAGAACTCGTTCGCCGACACGGAGTACATGTTCGCGCGCACCGCCGAGCTGGCGGCCGGGCCGAGCATCTCGATCTTCGAGCCGGGCTTCCTGCGGACCACGCTGACCCTGCACCGGCACGGCCGGGTGCCGCCGGGCGCGATCGTCAAGCTGTACTTCGCCGACCGGCTGCAGTTCGGCCTGCCGCCGACCCCGGCCGCGTTGGAGGCGTACCTGGAGCTGCTCGAGCCGTCCGGGCTGCCGTGGTCGGTCGCGGTGCTCGGCGGGGACGTGGTGGCGTCCGGACTGGCCGAGGCGGCGGTGCGCCGCGGCGGGCACCTGCGGGTGGGCCTGGAGGACTACGCGGGCCCCGCGACGCCGTCGAACCGGGAGCTCCTGGAGGACGCGCTGCGGCTGCTCGACCGGGTCGGTGCGACCCCTGCCGACCCGGTTACCGCACGTCGCATCCTCGGTCTTCCGACGGACGCCGGGAATTCATGATCCGGATTTCCCGGAAATCCGGCGCGGTACCCACTCGGGCCGGGCCGAAACATTGATTCGGGTGATGTTTTCGAGCCGATACGCAACAAGGGGCGCGACCCCGGTCGGTCCGGGGCCGCACCCCTTGTGCGGCTGCGCTGCCGGTCTGCTCCCGCGGGCGGTCGGGCGCCGCCCTCCGGTCGCGACCGGCCTGGTCAGAACCAGGCCTTGCGACCACCGACCGGCCGGCCGATCGCCCCGAGAATGAGCAGGACGACGCCGACGACGACCAGGATCGTGCCGATCGTGGTGACCAGCGGAATGCTGGTGAAGTAGCCCACCAGCAGCAGAATGATGCCGAGAATGATCATTTCCAGTTCCCTCCCGAGAATGTGGGAGGAAAGTACCCGGGGCGGGCCCGGCGCGCAGCACGGGGAACGGTTCCGATGGTCGGATCGTGACATTCGGTCGGGGTTTTCCGGGACTCCGTCGGCGAGCGATCGCCGGGGGGGCGCGGCGGCGCACCCCGGCGGCGGCGGCACACCCGAGCAGCGTCCCGCCACCCATCAGCGGCGCAGCGGCGCACCCGGCGGGGTCATCGCACCCCGGTGACGTCGTCGCACCTGCTGTCCACGGTGCGACATCCGAAACGGGGTGCGACGTCACGACCGGGGTGCGAGCCCATCACCGGGCCCGCAACAACGCACCCCGTCACCGGCCCCGCACCGTGTACAGCAGGTGCGGCGACATGGCCGGGGTGCGGCGACGTGGCCGGGGCACTAGCGGATCCGACGGGGCGCGATTCCCCGGGGCGCGAGGCGGCCCGGCCTACGCCCGCGCCGCCAGCCCGGCCGCCGATGTCGCGTGGTCCAGCGCGATCGCCCCGGCCCCGCGCAGCACCCCGTCGGTGACGTGCGCGGCGTCGACGACCGGCGGCGGATCCTCCCGGTGGAAGGTCATCAGCCCGGCCCGGTACGCCTGCGCGAAGCGGTCCGGCGCGGCCCCGCGCAGCGCCGTCCCGAGCCCGCCGAGCACCACGATCTCCGGGTCGTGCGCGTTGACCAGGCCGGCGGTCCCGGCGGCGAGCCGGGCGGCGGCATGCGCGACGGCGCGGGCCGCGGGCTCCTCCCCCGCCGCGGCCCGGTCCAGCACGGCGACCGCCGAGCCGTGCGGGTCGTCGGGCTCCGGCTCGCCGAGCATCCGGGCGAGCGCGCGGCCGTCGACCTCGGAGTTCCAGCAGCCGCGGGCCCCGCACGGGCAGTCCCGGCCGGGATCGCCGAAGGGCAGGTGGCCGAACTCCCCGGCCGCGCCCCGCGACCCGGACTGCGGCCGGCCGCGCAGCAGCAGTGCACCGCCGATCCCGACCTCGACGGTCAGGTACAGCGCCGTCCCGGCGCCCGCCGCGGCGCCGTCGCGGACCTCGGCCACCCCGGCCAGGTTCGCGTCGTTGCCGGCGAGCACCGGCAGCCCCTGCCCGGCGCCGATCCGGCGGACGTCGAGCGGACTCCAGCCCTGCCCGGCGGCCTGGGCGAGGTGCTCGTCGAGCAGCGTCGCCGCGACCCCGATCCCGACCGCGGCGACCGGGCCTGGGTGCTCGGCGACCAGCGTCCCGACGATCCCGTCCAGCTCGGCGGCGACGGCGTCCGGCTCCCGGCGCGCGTGCCGGCCGGACCGCACCGCGACCGGCTCGCCGTCCAGCCCGACGAGACCGGCCCGCCAGCCCTCGAACCGGACGTCGACGGCGACGACCGCCGGTCCGGCGCGGTTCGGGACCAGCCGGGTCGTCGGGCGGCCGCGGCCGCCGCAGGGCGCCCGTTCCTCGGTGACCCAGCCCAGCTCGCGCAGTCGCGCGGTGATCTCGGTGGCCGATCCCCCGGCCAGCCGCAGCCGCCGGGCCAGCTCGACCCGGGTCAGGCCGGGCTCGCGGCGGATCTCGGCGAGCACCTCGGCGCTGGCCCGCCAGCGGTCGGTCTCGGCGCGACCGGGACGTGAATCGGCTGACACCGACGCCATCTCGTTTGACACCTCCTGGCCCGCGCTCTTTATTCTCGTGGGGCGATGAAAACCCTGCCCACACCCTCTCACCACTCTCCCACCACCGGAAAGCCCGGCCCCGCGCTGTTCGCGATGGCGCTGGGCGGGCTCGCCATCGGCACCACCGAGTTCGCCTCGATGGGCCTGCTGCCCGCGTTCGCGGCGGACCTCGGCGCCACCGTGCCGCAGGCCGGCACCGCGATCAGCGCCTACGCACTCGGCGTCGTGGTCGGCGCGCCGGTGCTCGCCGTGCTCGGCGCCCGATGGCCGCGCAAGCACCTGGTGCTGGCGCTGGCCGGTGCCCTGGCGCTGACCAACATCGCCTCGGCGTTCGCGCCGACGTTCGGCACCTTCGTCGCCACCCGGTTCCTGGCCGGGCTCCCGCACGGCGCCTACTTCGGGACCGCATCGGTGCTCGCCGCCTCGCTGGTGCCGCGCGAGCGCCGCCCGCGCGCCATCGCCACCGTGATGAGCGGCCTGATGATCGCGAACGTGGTCGGTGTCCCGGGCGCGACCTGGCTCGGCCAGGCCGCCGGCTGGCCCGCCGCGTACTTGGCGACCGGCGCGATCGCCGTCGTCACCATGGCCGCGGTCTGGTGGCTGGTGCCCGACGTGCGCGACGAGCGTCGCGGCTCGGTGCTCGGCGAGCTGTCGGCGCTGCGCCGCGGCCAGGTGTGGATCACGATGGCGGTCATCGCGACCGGCTTCGGCGGCTCGTTCGCCGTCTACAGCTACATCACGCCGGTGCTCACCGAGGTGTCCGGCCTGGCCGAGGCCGCGGTGCCGGTGGCGCTCGCGGTGTTCGGCATCGGCATGACGCTGGGCAACCAGGTCGGCGGGCGGCTCGCCGAGATCGCCCCGGTGCGCACCATCGCCGCCGGTCTCGGCTCGGCCGCGGTGTCGATGACGGTGTCCGCGGCGACGGCGTCGTCGGCGGTGATGGCGCTGGTCGCGCTGTTCACCCTGGCGTTCACCACGACCGCGACCACCCCTGCACTGGCCACCCGGCTGATGGACGCCGGCCGGGAGGGCCCGACGCTGGGCGCCGCCCTGCACCACGCGGCGTTCAACGTCGCGAACGCGCTCGGCGCCGCGCTGGGCGGCCTGGTCCTGGCCGCCGGCTGGGGCTGGACCTCGCCCGCCGCCGTCGCGACCGTGCTGCCGCTGCTCGGGCTGGCCGCGCTGTACGTCGCCGTACGGATGGAGCGCACCGAGCTCGCCGCCCAGCACCGGATCCCGGCCCGCACCGGCTGATCCCCGCGTCCGGCACCGCCGAGATGCGCGTCAGTGTTCCGCAGAGATCGTTCCCGGACGCTGACGCGCATCTCGGCGGTCGGCGGGCAGCAGGGCCCGTGCCGCGAGGACCACCTGGGTGACGACGATCGCCACCCCCAGCGGCACGTGCACCGCCAGCAGACCGAGGTGCCCGACGGCGACCTGCGCGGTGTCGGCGACGACGAGGACCGCGCTCACGGCGACCGGCCATCCCGGCATCCGGCCCGGCCACGCGGCCGGCACCGCGAGCACGGTCTGCACCATCGCCACCAGGATCAGCGAGCCGCCGATCCCGCCGTGCCAGGCCAGTGCGCCGAGCGCCGCGTCGAGCAGTGCCCCGGCCAGGCCGACCTGGGCCAGCACCAGCACCGCGTGCAGTACGGCCCACACCCGGAACGGAAGGGTCGCGAGCAGGCGGGCGCGCTCACCCATGATCCGCACCGTGGGTGACCGGGGTGCGCGGCACCGAACCGGGATCGGTGCCCTCCGGGACGAGCACGAACTGGCCCATCATCCCCTGGTCCTCGTGGTACAGCAGGTGGCAGTGGTACATGAACGGCCGGGCCGGGTCCGGGTGCCTGCCGAACCGCAGGAGCACCCGCACCACCGTCCGCGGCGGGACGTAGAAGGTGTCCTTCCAGCTCCGCTGCCCCGGTGGGACCGCCCGCCCGTCCGCCTCGACCACCTGGCCGCGCGCGTCGTGCACGTGCATGTTGTGCGGACGGGAGTGCACGTTGGCGAGTTCCCAGACCTCGGTGGCGCCGGCGTGCACGATCTCGTCGATCCGGGTCATGTCCATCGCCCGGCCGTTGATCACGTCGTTGCCGAGCTCGAAGCGGCGTACCCGGCTCGCCGCGGACTCGTCGGGATCCGGTTCGTGCGGCAGCGCGCCGGGCAGCGGTGCCGACGGTTCCAGCACACCGGCCGGCCGGATCCGCAGGACGTCGAGGGTGTCCATGGCACCGATCGAGCGCTCCGTGCCGGACACCGCACCGAGATCCTGCGGCAGCGACCGCAGCGTCACCGGACGGCCGGGGTCGAGATCGAGCAGCAGCTCGGCCCGCTCACCGGGGGTGAGCAGAGCAGAGCCGACCGTCCGAGGAGCCGCCAGCAGCCCGGAGTCGGTCCCGACCAGCACCATCGGACGGTCGTCGGACCGGGCGAACCGGTAGCAGCGGGCCGGTGACGCGTTGAGCACCCGCAACCGGATCCGGGACGACGACGCCGCCAGGTACGGCGCGACGGTCCCGTTCACCAGCAGCGTGTCCCCGACCAGGCCGTGCGCGCTGCGCCGGCGGGTCTCGAACTCCCCGTCCGCGGTGAAGGTCCGGTCGGTCACGACGAGCGGGATGTCGTCGACGCCGTACCGGTGCGGGAGCGGGGAGGCACCGTCCGGTTCGTCGACGAGGAACAGTCCGGCCAGCCCCCGGTGGACGTGCCGCTCGGTGACGCCGTGCGGGTGCGGGTGGTACCAGAGGGTCGCGGCCGGCTGCTCGATCGTCCACTCCGGGCTCCAGGTGGCGCCGGGCTCGATCGGGGCGTGCGGTCCGCCGTCGTGCTCGGCGGGCAGCGTCATGCCGTGCCAGTGCGTGGAGGTGGTCTCCGGCAGGCCGTTGGTGACGTGCACGCGGACCCGCTCACCGCGGGATGCGCGAATCGTGGGTCCGCCGAACGCCACGCCGTAGCCCCAGGTGGGGGTCCGCACACCGGGGTGGAACGCACTCGTCCCGGGCGCGGCGGTCAGCGCGAACGTGCGGACGCCGTCGCGGGTGGTCGAGGGGGCGAGCGGCGGGATCGCCAGCGGGCGGGGCGCCGGCGCGGGCAGCGGCGATGCCGGGACGCCCGCGCAGCCGCCCAGCACCACTCCGCCGGCGGTGGCGCAGGCGAGGCCGAGGAAGCCACGGCGTCCGATCCGTCGGGTCATGGCGACGAGCCTCGCCGCAGCACCGGTCCGGCGCGTCGGCGCGACGACGTCACCCACCGCTACCCGCACCGACGTACGACCCCGGGGCCGGCCCCGGGGTCACCCCACCGGCCGGGCGCGTCAGCGGCGGCCGACCAGCCCGGCCTCGTGCGCGATCACCACGAGCTGCACCCGGTCCCGGGCGTCCAGCTTGGTCAGCAGCCGCCCGACGTGGGTGCGCGCGGTGGCCGGGCTGATCACCAGCTGGGCGGCGATCTCACCGTTGGTCCGGCCGGTGCCGACGAGGGCGAGCACCTCCCGTTCCCGGCGGGTCAGGACCGCGAGCCGATCCTGGCCCGGTGGCGCCGCGGGGCCGTGCCGGGCGAACTCGGTGATCAGCCGCCGGGTCACCGACGGTGCGAGCAGCGCCTCGCCGGCGTGCACCAGGTCGATCGCGCGCAGCAGCGCCACCGGTTCGGTGTCCTTGAGCAGGAAGCCGCTGGCCCCGGCGCGCAGTGCCCGGTACACGTAGACGTCCAGGTCGAAGGTCGTCAGCACGACCACCCGGGTGCCACCCAGCGCGGGATCCGCGGCGATCGCCTCGAGGGCGTCCAGGCCGTCCGTGCCGGGCATCCGGACGTCCATCATCACCACGTCCGGCCGGTGCGCCCGGGCCAGCCGGACCGCCTCCGCGCCGTCCGCGGCCTCGCCGGCGACCGCGTAGCCGGGTTCGGTCTCCAACAGCACCCGCAGTCCGGCCCGGATCAGCGGCTGGTCGTCGGCGAGCAGCACCCGGACGTCCCCGGTCACGCCCGGCTCCCGTCCGGCAGCTCCGCCTCGACGACGAAACCCTCCGCGGCGGGCGCGGCCCGCACCCGCCCGCCCAACGCCTCGGCCCGCTCAGCGAGACCGCGCAGGCCCTGGCCGGGCGGACGGGCCGGGCGCCCGGGCGGCCCGCCGTCGTCGGCGACGCGCACATGCAGCAGGCCGGCGTCGCGCATGATCGACACCTCCACCCGGGACGCCACCGGCGCGTGCCGCACGGTGTTGGTGACCGCCTCCCGGACGATCGCGAACACCGTGCGGTCCACGCCGTCGGGCAGCGGTCCGGGGTCACCGGTGACGGTGACGTCCAGCCCGGCCGACCGGCCCGCGCTGATGACCTCGTCGAGCCGTTCGAGGCCGTGCGCAGGCGGGTCGGCGGGCGGCTCGGGGCCCTCACGCAGCAGTTCCAGGGTGCCGCGCAGCTCGCGCAGCGCGTCGGTGCCGGCGTCCCGGATGCGGAGCAGCGCCGCCACCGCCTCCTCCGGCCGCCGGGCCGCGACGTGCGCACCGACGCCGGCCTGCACGACGATCATGGACAGGCTGTGCGAGACGACGTCGTGCACGTCCCTGGCGATCCGCAGCCGCTCCTGCTCGACGCGGCGCGCGAGCCGTTCCTCGGCCTGCTCCGCGGACAGCTCCGCGGCGCGGCGGACCGCGCCGACCGCGACGCCGAGCGCGACCGTCACGGCGATCCACCCGTAGTGGTCGACCGGATCAGGGGGGTTCCGTACGACGAGCACCTCGGTGCCCGCCCAGGCCAGCACCACGATCAGCCCGGTCAGCACGGCGCGCGGCCAGCTCACCCGGCTGGCGACCGTATAGACCGCGACCGCGACGAGCAGCGACGCGGGCCCGTCGGGATGGTCGAGCCAGTAGTAGAGCGCGGTCGGCACCATCACAGCGCCGAGCACCGGCACCGGGAACCGGCTGCGCCAGCACAGTGCCACCGTCGCGGCCCCGATCAGCACGATCCCCCAGGGCAGCAGCGGCCGCCCGGACGGGTCGCCGAGCAGCGCACCGGTGACCGCCACGGCGGCGGTGACCGCCGCCACCAGCACATCGCGCGCGGTCGGCATGCCGCGCAGGCTACGCAGCGGGGAGGGCCCGGCGCGTCATCACGCCGACGTACCCCGGCGCTGCCGGACGGCCTCGAACAGCACCACCGCGGCGGCGATCGAGGCGTTCAGCGAGTTGACGGCGCCCTGCATCGGGATCACCACGGTCTCGTCGGCGCCGTCGTGCCACAGCTCGGTGACGCCGGTCGCCTCGGTGCCGATGACCAGCGCGGACGGCCCGGTGAGATCGGCGGCGCCCAGCTCGGTGCGGCCCGCCGGGGTCGTCACGAGCACCCGCAGCCCGCGCCGGCGCAGCCAGTCGAGCGCCTCCTCCGAGGACGCCGAGGCGACCGGCACCGCGAACACCGTCCCCTTCGAGGCCCGCACCACGTTCGGGTTCGCGAAGTCGGTGCCGGCCCGGTCCGCGGTCGCGATCACGACCGCGTCCACCCCGCACGCCTCGGCGGTGCGCAGCATCGCGCCGACGTTCCCCGGCTTCTCGATCCCCTCCGCGACCAGCACCAGCGCGTCCGGGCGCAGCTCCAGCTCGTCCAGCGGGCGGCCGGGGGCGTCGGCGACGGCGAGCCAGCCGTCCGGGGACTCCCGGTAGGCGATCCGGGCGAACACCTCGGGGCTGACCGAGATCGTCCGGGCGCCGGGCATCCGCTCCAGCAGCCCGGGATCGGCCACCAGGTCGGGCGCCCAGTACACCTCGGTCGGCCGGACGCCGGCGTCGAGCGCGAGTGCCAGCTCGTCGTGCCCCTCGATCAGGGTGACGCCCGCGGCGTCGCGGTGCCGGCGGGTGCGCAGCCGGACCAGGTTCTTGACGCGCGGGTTGGCGGTGCTGGTCAGGTCGGGCACCCGACGAGGGTAGGACGCGGTGCGGCCCGCTCAGCAGGCGGCGCGCATCCGCAGCGCCAGCCAGCCGGCCGTCACCGCGGCCGCGGCGCCGAGCACCAGCAGCGGCCACATCAGCGCGTCCACCCCGACGAACGCGGTCGCCAGGAACGGCATCGCGAACCCGACGTAGGCGGCGGTGTAGAAGACCCCGTTCGCCGCGCCCCGGCCGGACGCCGGGGCCAGCCGCCCGACCAGGGTCAGCCCGGCGTTGAGGCACAGTCCGCCGCCGGCGCCGAGCAGCACCCCGGCGACCGCGACGGCGAGCACCGATCCGGTGGGCGCGGCGAGCGCCCCGACGCCGAACCCGAGCGCGCCGAGCGCGGCACCGACCGGCCCGGTGCGCACGCCGAGCCGGTGCGCGAACGGCTGCACCAGCGTGCCGGTGCCGAGGGTGAGCGCGGCGAGCAGCCCGGTGAAGGCGACCAGCCCGGTGATCCCGGGCAGCAGCAGCGGCAACACGGTGACCGCCACCGACGGGAACGCGTACACGCACACCGCGGTCGGCACGACGACCCGGGCGAACGTCCGCCGGGCCGGGGCTGCCAGACCGGGGCGGGGCAGCAGCCCGCGCCGCGGCCCGTCGCCGACCGGGCGGGTGACACCGGCGACCAGCAGCACCGCACCGGCCGCGGGCACCAGCAGCGCGACGTGCACCAGGTAGGGCAGGGTGAGCGGCCACGGCCCGTAGGCGGCGATCAGCCCGGAGCACAGCGGGCCCAGGCAGAATCCCGCGCTCTGCGCGACCGACGCGGCCCGGGCCGCCCGCGCGGCGCCCGCCGTCCCGGCCTGGTCCTGCAGCCAGGCGCTGCCCACCGAGAAGATCGCGCCGGACGCCAGGCCCTGCACGAACCGGGCGACGAACAGCAGCCACAGCGCGGACGCGCCGCCGAGGAACAGCAGCGACGCCCCGGCCACGCCGACCGCGGCGGGCAGCAGCACCCGGGTCCGGCCGTACCGGTCCGACGCGGGCCCGCCGAGCAGCAGCGACGGCGCGAGCCCGAGCGCGTAGACCCCGAAGATCGCGGCCAGGGTGCTCGGTGCGAGATCCAGCTCGACCCGGTAGACCAGCAGCAACGGGGTCGGCACGTTGGTGCCGAACGCGGCCGCGAACAACAGCCCGCAGGCCACCCACCACATCCGGTCCGGCCGGCCGGCCGCGCTGCCCCGTTGCACCAGCGCATCCTGTCAGTCGCGGGTTACTCCGCGGTAGCCTCGGCCCGGAACCGACACCGGACACGAGGGAGTGCACTCCATGGGCGAGCCGACGGGCATCGCGGTCGAGGTGACCGAGGGGATCGCGCGGGTGCGCCTGGACCGGCCGGAGGCGGCGAACGCGCTGCACGGGCCGATGTGGTCCGGGCTGCGCGACGCGATGCACGAGCTGGACGCCGACCCGTCCGCCCGGGTGGTCGTGATCAGCGGGAACGGCAGGCACTTCTGCTCCGGGATCGACGTCGCGATGCTCGGCGGGTTGAAGGAGACCGCGTCCGATCCCTCCCCGGGGCACGGCGCGGAGAAGCTGCGCCGGACCATCCTGGACCTGCAGGACTGCCTGACCGCCGTCGAGCACTGCCGCAAGCCGGTGCTCGCCGCGGTGCACGGCGTCTGTCTCGGCGCCGGTCTTGACCTGGCCGTAGCCTGCGACCTGCGGTACGCGACGGCCGACGCGTCGTTCGTGCTGAAGGAGGTGGACATGGGGCTGGCCGCCGACGTCGGCGTCCTGCAGCGGCTGCCGCGGATCGTCGGCGAGGGCATCGCCCGGGAGATGGCCTACACCTGCCGCCCGGTGTCCGGCACCGAGGCGCAGCAGCTGCGGCTGGTCAACAGCGTGTTCGACGACGCCGACGCACTCGAGCAGGGCGTCACCGCGCTGGCCGCCGAGCTGGCCGCGAAGTCGCCGCTGGCGCTGCGCGGCACCAAGCACGCGATCACCTACGCCCGGGACCACTCGATCGCCGACGGTCTCGACCAGATCGCCACCTGGAACAGCGGCGCGCTGGTCTCGGCGGACCTGCAGGAGGCGGTCACCGCGTTCCTGGAGAAGCGCCCCGGGGTCTACCGGGACTGAGCGCGCACCGCCCCGACCAGCGCGTACATCCCGAGGACGGGCCCCGGGACCGGTTCGTCGCAGCGCCAGCGGCTGATGTCGACCAGGCCCGGTTCGAGCGGGTCCACCGCCGCGGTGACCCGGCGCAGGACGCCCCGGTCCCGGAGCACCAGCGGATGGCCGCTGTCCCGGGCCAGCTGCTGCATGCCCACCGTCCCGGCGACCGCCGCCGGATCGTCGACGTCGGTGCTGCCGTGCGAGAGCGCCATCATGCTGCCCGGGCCGAACGCGGAGCAGTAGCGCCCGATCAGCCGGGCCACCAGGTCGTCGTCGGCGACGTAGTGCAGCACCGAGACGGCGAGCACGGCGGTCGGCTCCGCGGGATCGAGCAGGCCTGCGACGCCGGGCGCGGACAGCACCGCGTCCGGGTCGGTCAGGTCCGCCGCGGTGACCGTCGCGCGATCGGAGCCGGCGAGCACGTCGCGGGAGATCGCCACCGCGACCGGATCGGTGTCGACGTAGGCGACCCGGGCGGACGGGTCGTACCGCTGGGCGGTCTCGTGCACCGCCTCGACCGTCGGGATGCCGGACCCGAGATCGAGGAACTGCCGGCAGCCGCGGTCCAGGCAGGCCCGCACGGCCCGGCCGAGGAACGCCCGGTTGGCCACCGCGGTGTCCCGGGCGGCGGGCACCACCTGCAGGATCCGCTCGGCCAGCTGCCGGTCGACGGCGAAGTTGTGCCCGCCGCCGAGCAGGAAGTCGTAGATCCGGGCGGAGCTCGGGAGGCTGAGGTCCGGCTCGTCGGCCGACTCCGGGACGCTCACCTGCGTCACCCTCTCGCCCGAACACCTCACCACGCAACCGGAGCAGCTCGCGGCGGGGCGCCCCCGGTCACCGCCCGGTGGCCGGCCGTCCGTCCGCGGCACTGCGCTCCGCCCGCCCCGTGCGACCGGCCGGACCGTCGAGCAGGTCGTGCAGCTCCGCGGCGGTACGCGGCGGCGGCCCGTCGTGGCCGAGCTCGGCGAGCAGCCGGGCGACCGCGGGCGCCCAGGCCGGCCCGAGCCGGGCCCCGGCGAGCAGCGCGGCGTCCCCCAGCGCCTGGTCCGCCGGACCGGTCCGGACCCGGCCCCCGGCGACGACGGCGACGTCGTCGGCCCACCGGTGGGCCAGATCGACGTCGTGGGTGGACAGCACGACGGCGGTCCCGTCGCGGTGCAGCCGGGCCAGCACGGCGACCAGCTCCTCGACGCCGGCCGGGTCCAGCCCGGCGGTCGGCTCGTCGAGCACCAGCACCCGCGGCCGCACCGCCAGCGCGCCGGCGATCGCGACCCGCTTGCGCTGCCCGAACGAGAGCTGGTGGGTGGGCCGGTCGACCAGCTCGGTGGCACCGACCGCGGCCAGCGCGCCGGCCACCCGGCGGGCCACCTCGTCGTCGTCGAGCCCGAGATTGAGCGGGCCGAACGAGACGTCCTGCCCGACGTCGGCGGCGAACAGCTGGTCGTCGGGGTCCTGCAGGACGAGCTGCACGCTCTCCCGCAGCCGGACCAGCCCGCGCCGGCTGCGGTCCAGCGGCTCGCCGTCGAGCAGCACCTCCCCGCTGCGCGGCCGGAGCAGCCCGAGCAGCAGCCGGAACAGCGTCGTCTTGCCGCCGCCGTTCGGGCCGAGCACGGCGAGCCTGCGGTCCGGGCACACGGCGATATCGGCGCCGTCGAGCACCGGGGGGCCGCCGCGGTAGCCGAACACCAGATCGCGGGCCTCGAGCACCGGCGCGGTCACCGCAGCACCACCACGGTGGCGGCGACGATCCCGGCGAGCAGCACCGCGCTCGCGGCGACGAACGCCCGCGACGCCGGCCGGGAGGTGACCCGCACGGCCAGCTCGCCGTCGTAGCCGCGGACGGCCAGCCCGGCCTCCAGCCTGCGGGCCCGGTCGAACGCCCGGACGAACACCGCGCCGCCCTGCCCGGCCAGCGACCGGAACGTCGCCCGGCGGGTGCGGAACCCCATCCGCAGGGTCTGCGCCTCGCGGACCGCGCGCAGCGAGTCGAGCAGCAGGAACAGCATCCGGTAGATCAGCAGGGCGATCTCGGTGACCGCCCGCGGCAGCCACCGCAGCCGCGGCAGGGTGTCCGCGATCGGGGTGGTCGCGGCGAACAGGATCAGGCAGCCGACCGCGGCCATCGCCCGGCCGACGAGCTCGGCGGCGCGCAGCGGGCCGCCCGGCGCCGGGGCGAGCCAGGGATCGCCGCCGACCGTCACGAGCAGCGGCAGCGCCCCCACCAGCACGAACCCGAGCGGCAGCCGGAGCAGCCTGCCGACCGTGCGCAGCGGGATCCGGGCGCCGGCGAGCAGCAGGCCGAGCGCGGCGGCGCCGCAGAGCAGGGCGCCGGGCCAGGGAGGGAGCAGCACCGCCAGCGCGAGGAGGCCGAGCGCCAGGAACGCCTTCTCCCCCGGGTGCCGGGAGCGCCAGCGGCCGGCGTACGCGGTCTCGTCGATCAGCAGCATCAGCTCTCGGCGGCGGGCGCGGAGCCGCTGCGCTGCCGCGAGCGGGTCCGGGCGACGCCGAGGCAGTAGCCGAGCACGCCCGCGCCGGCGGCGGCCTGGATCGCGAAGATGCCCGACTCGATCTCGCCGGACGGCGGCTCCCAGACCGGCTCGAACCAGGGCTCGTACCCGGTGGCGTCGATCGCGTCGCCCGCCTGGCCGTCGGCGCCGGAGTACTCGCCGGGCACGAACAGCGCCGGGATCGCGAACAGCGCCACGACGGCGACGACGAGCAGCAGGTTGACCAGTGTCGAACGCTTCACGCCGTGGCCTCCGTCTGCTCGGTTCCGGTGGTGTCGCGCGGGCGCAGCACGCCGAGCCTGCGCAGCTCGTCGGGGGTGATCCGGACCAGCAGCCGGACCACCAGCACGGTCAGCAGGCCCTCGGCGACGGCCAGCGGGATCTGGGTGATCGAGAAGATCGAGGCGAAGGCCAGGAACGCGCCGCCGAAGCCGGACGTCGGGTCCGGGAAGGCGAGTGCCAGCTGCGCGCTGGTGACGGTGTAGGTACCGAGATCGGCCAGGAACGCCGCGACGAACACCGCAGGCCCCAGCGTGCCACCCAGCCGGCGGACCGCCAGGTACGAGCCGTAGGCGATCCACGGACCGGCGACGGCCAGCGAGAACGCGTTCGCGCCGAGCGTGGTGAGCCCGCCGTGCGCGAGCAGCAGGGCCTGGAAGACCAGCACCACCGTGCCGATCAGCGCCATCACCGGGGGCCGGAACAGCACCGCCCCCAGCCCGGTGCCGGTCGGGTGCGACGACGAGCCGGTCACCGAGGGGATCTTCAGCGCGGACAGCACGAAGGTGAACGCCCCGGCGGCGCCGAGGAGCAGCTTGGCGTCCGGGTCCTCACGCACCCGTACGACGACGGCGCGTGCGCCGTGCACCACGAACGGGGCGGCGACCACGGTCCAGGCCGCCGCGTGCAGCGGTGGCAGGTATCCCTCGGCGATGTGCACGGCAGTTCTCCTCGTGGGCTCGGACGAGGGAACGCTACGACTGCGAGATGTAAAGGTGCAAGACTGAACATTTACTCATGCGTTTGGTCGCGCAAGATCACCCGGACGCCGCCGCGCCCGGGCCCGCTCGTGCGGACCCGGGCGCGGCGGTACCGGTGCGGCCCGGACCTTTCCGGGCCTGATCAGGCCTTTCCGGCCTTCGCAGGCCGGCTGCCGTTGACCTTCCTGCTGACCGCCTCGGCGATCCGGGCGGCGGCGGCCTCGGCCTCGCGGCGGCGGGCCTCCTTCGCCGACGGGTCCGTCTCCGGGGTGCCCACGCCGGTGCCCGGCTTCTCCGCGACGACCTTCTCGCTCGCCTTCTCGGCGGCCTTGCGCTCGGCCTTCTCCGCGGCCTTCGCGCTGGTGACCTTCTCCAGCCGGGCGGCCTTGGCCTTCTTCGCCGCCTTCTTCTCGGCCTTCGCGGCGCGCTCCTGCTCCTTGCGCTGCTCCTTGGCCTTCTTCTCGGCCTTGGCGGCGTCGCGGACGGCCTGCTCGGCCTTCTTCTCCTCCGCGCGGCGGGCCTTCTTCACGTCCTTCTTCGCGGACTCGATCTTCTTGCTCTTCCTGTCCTTCTCGGCCTTCTCGGCCTTCTTGTTCTTGTCTGCCTTCTTGGCCATCACGGTCCTCCCCTGCTCCGACGGCGGGGCCGGGCGCGGCGACGCGCCGGCGGTGCCGGACCGGGGCCGGTACCGCCGGGTCGGCGGCGCGCTCGGCACTCCGGCACGGACCAACTCGGTATGGCACGACCGGCCGCGCTGACGAACGGACGGCGACGTGCGTGGAACTCGGGAGAGTACCCACGGTCACCGCGCCGAAACACGGCACCCGATCCGGTCAGCCGGCCTCCGGGAGCCGTGGCCGGTCCCGGTCGCCGGCGTCCGCCGCCGGTTCCTCGGCGAGATGCCCGCGCAGCGTGACCAGGGTGCGCGCGAGCAGCCGCGAGACGTGCATCTGGGACAGCCCGACCTGCTCGGCGATCTGGGTCTGCGTGCGGTTGCCGAAGAAGCGCAGCATGAGGATCGTGCGCTCGCGTTCCGGGAGCTTGCGCAGGGCCGGGCGCAGCGACTCGCGGGCGTCGACGGCGTCCAGGCCGGTGTCGATCCCGCCGACGACGTCACCCAGCGGGCTGTCGGTCTGCCCCACCAGCTGGTCCAGCGAGTCGGCCCGGTAGCCCTCCCGCGCCTGGAGGCTCTCGATGACCTCCTCGCGGCCGATCCCGAGGTGCTCGGCGAGCTCGGAGACCCGCGGCGCGCGGCCCAGCCGCGACGACAGCTCCTCCTGGGCCCGGCCCAGCCGGGCCTGGACGTCCTTGAGCCGCCGCGGCACCCGCATCGACCAGGTACGGTCCCGGAAGTGCCGGCGGATCTCGCCGGTGACGGTGGGGACCGCGAACGCCAGGAACGGGGTGCCCTGGGCCGGATCGAACCGGTCCAGCGCGTTGATCATGCCGATCGCGCCGACCTGCTCCAGGTCGTCGACGGGCTCGCCGCGCTGCCGGTACCGGTTCGCGATGTGCGTGACGACCGGCTGGAACCCGCGCACCAGCTCGTCGCGCAGCCGGTCGCGGTCGGGATCGTCCGGGGCGGCGGCGGCGAAGGCGCGCAGCGGGGCCTCGAGGTGCGCGTAGGTATCGTCCCGGCCCACGGTATCGACCTCAGCCATGCCGCTCCCCGCGGCGACGACAGGTACCCATCGTCTGCGACGGTATGCCCACGCCCCGCGGCCCGCGAGTCGAACGGATGTGATGCACCCCGTCCCGCAACGGACGCGTTGCCGGGCGCCCGGCGGGGTACGCCGACTCATGGCCGCGCACCTCGTCCTGGAACTGACCGCCGAGCCGCGCGCCGCGCGCCGCGCCCGCCGGGAGGTCGGCCGGTGGCTGGCGTCGTTGTGCGGCGCGGAGCACGCCTGCGAGACGGCGTCGGACCTGGTGCTGGCGGTGAACGAGGCGGTGTCCAACAGCGTCGAGCACGCCTACGGCGACGACCCGCTGGGCGCCGACGGCACCGTCACGCTCCGCGCCGAGGTGCAGCGGCCGGGCCCACGGGTCCGCGTACAGGTGTCCGACCACGGCTGCTGGCGGGACCCGCCGGAGGACAACGGCCACCGCGGCCGCGGACTGCTGATGATCACCGCCTGCGCCGAGGACGTCTCCGTGCGGCCGGGCGCCGACGGCACCACCGTCACGCTGCACCGCACGCTCGGCCGCTGCCCGGGCGTCTGCACGACCTGACCGCGGGCCCCGGCGCCCGGTGGCCGATGCTGTTCCCATGACGCACGGTCCGGAGTCCGCACTCGCCGCACTGGTCCGCCCCGGCAGCCGGGTCGCGCTGGCCGACGGCTGCGGCACCCCGCGGGCGCTGCACGGGCCGCTGTCCCGGGTCGCCGCGGGCCGCGGCGTGTCGGTCGTGCTGGGCTGGCATCCGGTGCCGACGCCGGATCTCGATCCGGCTGCGTTCGACGACGTCCGGGTCGTGATGGGCGGGCCCGGCACCCGGGCGGCGGTCGAGTCCGGCGCCGCGCACCTCGTCCCGGCCCGGCTGTCGGCGGTGCCCGCGCTGCTGCGCGGTCCGCTGCGCCCCGACGTGCTCGTCGCGTCCGTGGTCCGCGGCCCGGACGGCCTGCGGTTCGGCGCCGAGGTCGGCTACCTGCGCGGCCTGGTGGCGGCCGGGGTGCCGGTCGCGGCGGTGCTGTCGCACGGCAGCCCGTGCGCCGACGCCGGGCCCGCGCTGCCCGCGGACGCGGTGACCGTCGTCGCGGAGACCGGCGACGGCCCGGCCGAGCTCACCGTGCCGCCGCCCACCGCGGACGACGGGGCGATCGCCCGACGGGTCGCCGCGCTCGTCCCGCCCGGGGCCCGGATCCAGGTCGGCCCCGGCCGGCTCGCCGCCGCGATGGCCGCCGCCATCGAGGTCCCGGTGCGGCTCGACTCCGGCCTGCTGCCCGATCCGGTGGTCGACCTGGACGCCCGCGGGCTGCTGCTGGACCGGCCGGTCAGCACCTACCTGGCCGGGACCCGGCGGCTCTACGACTGGGCTGACGGGCGGGCGCTGCTGCACCCGGTGGAGCACACGCACGACATCGGCCGGCTCTCCGCGGCCGGGGCGCCGCCGCTGATCGCGCTGAACGCGGCGCTGGAGATCGACGTCGACGGGCAGGTCAACGTCGAGGGTCTGGGCCGTTCGGCGGCCGGGATGATCGGCGGGCACCCGGATTTCGCCGCGGCCGGGGTGCGCGGCGACGGCCTGTCGGTGATCGCGCTCGCCTCGGCCCACCGCGGCGCGCCGACGCTGGTGCGGCGGCTGTCCCGGCCGGTCAGCACCCCGTCCCAGGACGTCGACGTGGTCGTGACCGAGCGCGGCACCGCCGACCTGCGCGGCCTGGACCGGGCCGAGCGCCGGAGCGCCCTGCTGGCGCTGTGGGACGGCGCGACCGGCTGAGGGTGCCGGGGACGGACCGGCCGGTCAGCCGCGCGCACCGGGCCGGACCGCACGGCCGGCCCGGTCGCCGGCCGGCCGCCCGTCGTGCTCGCGGGCGGACCGGTCGGCGGCACCGTCGGCCGGGGCGTAGTGCCCGCCGAGGCGGGCGGACTCGCTGCCCGGGTGCGGCCAGGAGACGTCGGCGTGCTGGTTGCTGCTCTCACTCATACCTGCACTGTGCCCGGCCCGTGTTCCGTCCACACCGCTCCCGGCTGACGGGTGGGTTACGACCCGGTGCCGCGCGCGCGGCGCTTGTTCCAGACGTCGAACGCGACCGCCAGCAGCACCAGCCCCTGACGACCGACTGCATCGACTGGTCGACGCCCATCAGCTGCATTCCGTTGCTCATCACCGCCATGATCAGCCCACCGACCAGCGCGCCGACCACGGTGCCGACGCCGCCGGTCACCGCCGCGCCCCCGATGAAGGCGGCGGCGATCGCGTCCAGCTCGAACATCGTCCCGGCCGCGGGCTGGGCGCCGTTGGACCGGGCCGAGTAGATGACCCCGGCGATCCCGGCCAGGAAGCCCATGTTCACGAAGATCCAGAACGTGACGGCCCTGGCCTTCACGCCGGACAGCCGGGCCGCGGCCAGGTTCCCGCCGATCGCGTAGACGTGCCTGCCGAACACGGTGCGCCGGGTGATCAGGCCGTGGGCCAGCACCAGCACGCTGAGGATCACCAGCACCACCCGGCAGCTCGGAGGAGATGACCAGGACCGCCTTCCCGGCCTCCACCAGCCGGTTGATGATCACCTGGATCTCGTAGCGGGCGCCCACGTCGATGCCGCGGGTCGGCTCGTCGAGGATCAGCAGCCGGACGTCCTTCGCCATCGCCTTGACGATCTCGACGAGCTGCTGCTTGCCGACGCCGAGCCGGCCGACCGGGGTGGACGGGCTCTCGTCCAGCCCGACCTCGCCGAGCAGCGCCGCCGCCCCGCGGTGCGTGCGGGATCTCGCCCTCGTAGCTCCCCGCCGGGTGCACCCCGGACAGCACCTTCATCAGGGAGCACCGCCTCGGCCACGCAGGCCGCGGGCTCGATGAGCGCGGCGCCGCGCAGGTCGGCGTCGTCGGGCAGCACGTGCAGCAGCCGGGCCGGGAGCCGCAGCTCGTCGGCGCACGCGCCGGGGCGGGTGAAGCCGGTCTCGTCGTACCCGCTGAGGCACAGGGGCCACCCGCAGCTCACCGGGTCGCTCGACGACCAGCGCCCGCACGCCCCTCACGGGGTGGCGCCCGCCCGCTTCTCCCGGCGCGGGAAGTCCCTGAGCTCGTGCACGCCCACCACCTCGTCGTCGTGTCGCCGTTCTTGAATCAACCGCCTTGGCGAGGTCCGGACGGACCCCGTGACCACCGGATGTTCACGCTGACAGGATCGGTCGGGTGAGGCGCTTGACACGGGGCCGCCGCGGCCCTGGGATGGTGCGGCCCGGTCACGCCACCCAGGGTGCCCGCCGACCGAGGGGAACCGTCATGACCTCCGCAGCCGAGCTCGCCCAGCGCAACCTGTTCGAGGTCTTCGACGAGCGCGATCCCGCCGCGCGGGCCCGGGCCGGCGACGAGATCTACACCGCCGATGTGGCCTTCCACGATCCCGAGGGGACCGTCCGCGGGCCCGCCGCCGTCGTGGCCAAGGCCGGCGCGCTGCTCGACGGGGCGCCCGGGTTCCGGTTCGCGCTGGCGCAGGTCCGCGAGAACCCGGGCGGGCTGAGCGTGCTCGACTGGCGGTTCGGCCCCGAGGGCGGCGATCCGGTCGTCACCGGGACCGACGTCGTGCTGGTCACCGACGGCCGGATCAGCGGGCTGTACACCCTGCTCGGCGGCTGATCTCACGGGCTACGAACCCGGCCGCCCCGAGCTCGGGGCGGGACCGCACGCCGATCTTCCCGAACACCTTCCTCAGGTGGTGCTCGATGGTGTTCGCGCTGATCACCTGCTCGGCGGCGATCTCCGAGTTCGTCGACCCGGCCGCCGCCAGCCGGGCGATCCGGTGCTCCCGCGGGGTCAGCTCCGGGCGTCCGGCGATCGACCGGTCCGCGGCGGGCCGGGTGGCCGCCCCGGCAGCGGCCAGCTCGGTGCGGGCGCGCTCGGCGAACCGCGGCGCCCCCATCTGTGTGAACAGCGCCTGCGCGGCGGCCAGCTCGCACCGGGCGTCGGTGCGCCGGCGCCTGTGCCACAGCCACTCGCCGTACAGCAGGTGCGCCCAGGCGGTCCGGACCAGCTGCACCTGGGCGCCGCCCACCGGTACCCACCGGGTCACGACGTCCGCGGGCAGCGTGCCCGCACCGCACGGGACCTGCCGCAGCACGGCGTCCGCCCGCTCCGGCATCCCGGCCCGGATGGCCGCGACACCGGCCGCGAACCGGGGCTCCGCCCGCAGCTCCGGATCGGTGCTGAGATCGGCGGCCGCCGCCAGGAACGCCGACTCGGCGCTGTAGCCGGCCCGGCCGCGGGCCCGCCCGCGTCGAGCGCGGGCACGGCGGTGACGTCGAGCCCGGCCAGCGCCCGGGTGACCAGCTCCGCGTCACCCGTCGGATCCGCGGCGACCACGGCCAGCGCGACCCGGACCGGCTCGGGCAGGCACAGCGTCCAGGAGCCGGGACAGGGCTCGGAGCCGGTCGTCCGGCCGCGCAGCCGCATGACCGGGGAAGTTGCCGTCCGTGCAGGTCACGTGTCATCGCCGGCCGGGCGGGGAGTCACCACCGGCCGTGTCAGGCGTCCTCGATCAGCTCGCGGACCCGGCGCAGCACGTCGAGCTGGGCCGGGTTGTAGAGCTCCTGCATCGCCGTCGCCGCGGTCCGCGCGGCCAGCCGGTCCTCGGGCCGGTCCCCGGCCAGCGGTGCGCCGACCCCCGGATGCTCCTTCCGGATCCGCCGGATGTGCGGGGCCATCCGGCGGGCGAGGTCGCTGCGGACGTCGGCGTCGGCGTCGGCGGGGAGCTCGTCGAACTCGCCGTCGGTCGGGTCGGAGGTCGCGGAGCGCAGAAGCTCCGTGTACGCGTCCAGCCGTTGCGACCCGAGCACCCGGCTCATGACGGCGACGAGCGACCGGTCGGCCTCGGACATCCCGGCCGTCGGGACGAGCCCGGGCGGCAGGTCGGTGGAGGTGCGGTGGCGCAGGATCAGGGCGAGCTCGACCCGGGCCCGCTGCAGCTGCTCGATGGTCGAGGCGAGCTCGGCGTCCAGGGTGCGCAGCGCCTGCGCGGGATGGTGGTCGTCGTCGCCCATACCGGCGATCTGGCCGAGCGAGAAGCCCAGGTCGACGAGCCGCTTGATGCGCAGCAGCCGGACCAGGTGCACGACGCCGTACTGCTTGTATCCGTTCGAGAGCCGCTCGGGTTCGGCGAGGAGCCCGACCTCGTGGTAGTGCCGAACCGCCCGGAGGCTGGTGCCGGCCAGGTCTGCGATCTCACGGGTGCTCCAGGCCATGACCCCACTCCACACCGTGCCCCGACGGCATGGTCAAGCCCTCGCGCGCACGGCGGCGCACCGCGGCCACCGTCAGGAACCCGCGGCCGGGACCGGGGGGACGGTGCCCGCGTCCGGGCCCGGCGCGGCGTCGTCCGGGTCCGGCAGGTCGTCCAGCCGCCGGAAGGCCGGCGCGACCAGCGCGACCACCGCGGTGCCCGCCGCGACGGCGGCCAGCACGATCCCGGCGACGCCCAGCCCGGCGAACGAGGCGACCGCGGCGACCGGCGCACCGGTCAGCGCGGGCGCCGCCAGCACCAGGGTGTTCTGGGCGCCCAGCACCCGGCCGCGCATCGGGTCCGGGGTCGCCTCGATCGTCAGCACGCCCAGGATGGCGGCGACCGGGGCGTTGGTGAGCCCGACCAGCGCGGCGGCGGCGAGCACCAGCCAGGGCGCGGCCAGGCTCCCGACCAGCCCGAACCCGACACCGAACCCGATCATCCCGACGACGAACCACACCCGGCGCGGCACCCGTCCGGCCAGCGCGGCGTACAGCGCCGACCCGACGACGCCGCCGCCGGCCAGCGCGCTCAGCGTCAGCCCGGTCAGCGCTGGCAGGTCCATCTCGACGAAGTAGGCGGGAAGCACCGTCGTCTGCAGCGACGCGAGCACCGCCACCAGCGCCGCCGACACCAGCGTGGCGCCGAGCACCAGCCGGGTGCGGGCGAGGAACCGCCACGACGCGACCAGGTCCGACATCGCCCCGCGCAGCGCGCCGCGCGCGGCCTGCCGGGCCCGGCCGGCGATCAGGCCGGCCCGCGGGTCCAGCAGCAGCGTCGTCGCCGCGGCGAGCACGCTCGACACGGCCGTCACCCACAGCACCGACGGCGCCGGGCCGAGCAGCGCGATCAGCAGCCCACCGGCGCCGGGCCCGGCGAGCAGCAGCACGTTGCCGAGGTTCTCCCGGATCGCGATCCACCGCTCCAACCGGCCGGGGGCGGTGCCGCCGAGCCGCACCAGTGCGGGCAGCAGCGTCTCCTGGGCGGTCATCCCCGGGATCCGGATCATCGCGAGCAGCACGCCGAACACCAGGAACCAGGCCAGGTTCAGCCCCCACAGCAGGTCCACCAGCGGCAGCGCGGCCAGCGCGAGCGCGGCGAGCAGGTCCGACGCGACCGCCACCGTCCGCCGGTCGACCCGGTCCACCAGCAGCCCGGAGACCAGCCCGGTCAGCGCGGACGCGGCCGTCGACACCGATGCCAGCACGCCCGCGGCGAGCACGTCGCCGGTGCGGTCGAGCACCAGCAGGGGCAGCACCACCGCGGCGATGCCCCTGCCCAGCAACGACAGCCCGTACGAGGTCAGCCACACCGCCGGGCTGCGCCGGACACCGGCGACGCTCATCGGCCGGACGGGACGAGGCGCTTGGTGCTGCGCCGGAACGCCCACACGACGACGAGTGCGGCCACGATCGTCAGCGGGGTGCCCATCACCACCCGGGCGACGCCCAGCCCGGTCGTGGCCTCGGTGACGTAGAGCCACTGCTGGATCGCGAACCGGGAGCCGAGGACGAGCGCCGCGGCCAGCGTCGCGATGTCGTGTGCGCGCAGGGTGGGCCGGTCGGCCCGCCAGTCGTGGGTGCCGCCGTGCACCAGGTTCCACACCACCCCGGTGATCGGCCGCCGGGCCAGCACGGTCCCGAGGGTGAACACGAAACCGGCGAGCGAGACCCAGATGCCGATCGCGAAGAAGTCCCGTGCCGATCCGGTGACCGCGACCAGCGCGGAGGCGAGCACGACCCCGAGCAGGCTGCCGACGGCCTGCGCGAAGCGCTCACCGCGCAGCAACCGGTAGCCGAACAGCGCCAGGCCCGATCCGACCGCGATGCCGATCGTCAGCGACAGCGACAGGAACGCGTTCGCGGTGACGAACACGACGACCGGGATCGCCGAGTAGACGAACCCCATCGGGCCGCCCATGTGGTCGAGCAGGGTCATCTCGGCCGGGTCCTTCGGCGCCCCGGCCCGGCCGCCCGGCCGGCCCGGCCCGGCCTGCCCGGCCTGCCCGACGACGGGCAGCGGCCCCGTGCCGGCCTCGTCGTCCGGCCGTGTGTCGTCCTGTCGTCCGGTCATGGACATTCGTCCTCCCCTTCGTCCCGGTGATCCGGGAACCAGGAGAGTCGATGCCGTCGCGGCACACTCAACCGCCAGTGACCCAGGTCACCGACGCGTGCGGGCCGGGTGCGCGCTCCCCGGCCGGGCCGGGCGGGGCGGGACCGGCGCACACCGCCGCGGGGTCACGGTCGCGGTCCCGCGCCCTCCCGTAGCGTCACGCTCCGTGCCTCCCCCGCCCCCGGCCGTCGACCAGGGCGGCGGCGGGCCCGGTGACTCGCTCGCCCTGACCCTGACGTCGGCGTTCAACTCCGTCGCCGGGCTGCTCGGCGTCGTGATCGCCACCTGGCTGATGCCGCAGGACGAGGTCGGCCGGGCCACCGAGTTCGTCTCGGCGATGCAGCTGATCGGCGGCGCCGCCCAGCTCGACCTCAGGATCGGGCTCATGCGCCGGCTCCCGGGCGCCGGGCGCAGGTCGGTCCGCCTGGTGTTCGGCAGCCTGCTCCTGATCATGCCGCTGTCCGGGCTGGTGGGCCTCGGCTACGGGCTCGTCGTCCCGCGGGTCGCCGAGATCGCCGCCGGTGACGCCCCGTTCGGCTGGGGACTGCTGCTGCTCGTGCTCGGCTGCGCCGGCTGGGGCGTGTTCGTCGTCCACGACTTCGTGCTGGTCGCCGGCCGTGCAGACCGCCCGCGAGCCGCACCGGGCCGCCGACCTCGCCCGGTCCACCCGCCGCCGGATGCTGACGGTGTTCGTCCCGCTGCTCGTGCTCGGCGCGGCACTCGGGTGGCCGGTGCTGCGGGTGCTCGGCGAGGGCTACACCGTCGGCGCGCCGGTCCTCGCGGCGCTGCTGGTCGGCGTGCTGTTCCGGCTGATGGTGGTGTTCGAGCTCGCCCGGCGCCAGGCCGACGGCGACGGGTTCGGCTACGCGCGGCTCTCGCTGCTCAACTCGGGCCTGGTCGTCGGCGTCGCCTGGCTGGTGCCGCTGCCCGATCCCGGCGCGGCGCACCCGGCGCTGGTGATGCTGCCGTTCGTCGTCGGCTACGTCGTCGTCCAGGCGGTGCTCGCGGTCCTGGTCGGCCGGCAGGGGCTCCGGTGAGCCACCCCGCCGGCCGCTGCGAGGCCGGTGCTCAGCTCGCGTTGACCTTCGGCAGGATCTCCTCGTTCAGCCGCTTGAGGTCGTCGAGGGTCTTGCTGGTCGGGACGTCGCGGAACGGCGGCCACAGCAGCGGCATCGTCATCCCGGCCTCCTTGTAGCGCTTCAGCATGTCCTCGATCTGCTGGGCGTTGCCGGCCAGCAGGTTCGTCGCCTTGCCCGCCGGGGTCTGGTCCATCGGCTCGTCGGTGATGACGAACCAGATCATGCTGCACATCTCGAAGCCGTCCGGGAAGCCGCGGCCGAGCTCGCCCAGCTCGCGCTCCATCTCGCCCTTCCAGCGGCGGATGTCCTCGGGCGAGTCCTGGATGCCGATCCAGCCCTGCAGGCCGTACTTGGCGATCCGCTTCGCCGAGCGCTTCGGGTCCTTCAGGCCGGAGAAGAAGATCGGCGGCCCGGGCTGCTGGACCGGCTTGTGGCCGAAGCCGGAGAGCGGGAAGTCGGCGAACTCGCCGTGGTACTCGAACAGCTCGTTCGACCAGATGCCCTGCATGATCTCGATCGTCTCGCGGACGTGCGCGTGCCGGCGTGGGAACAGGTGCGCGGCGCTGGCGGCGGCGAACTCCTCGGGCATCCAGCCGGAGCCGACGCCGACGTTCAGCCTGCCGTTCGCGAGGTGGTCCTGGGTGGCGAGCTCGGCGGCCAGCACGCCCGGCGAGCGGTAGGGGGTGTCGATGATGCTCATGCCGATCCGGACCTTCTCGGTCTTCGCGGCGAGCCACGGGATCAGCGTCATGCCCTGGAACCACTTGCCGGCCGCGACCACCGGCAGCCCCCTGGGCAGGTCGTCCATCATGCCGAACGGGTACTGCAGCTCCAGGCGGTCCGAGCTCTCCGGGACGATGATCCGGTCCAGTGTCCAGACCGAGTCGAAGTCCAGGTCCTCGGCGAGGACGGTCAGGTCCTCCAGCTCCTTCACCGTGACGTGGTCGCGGAAGTTGGGCAGGTAGAGAGCGAGCTTCATCGGTCGGTCCCCTCGACACGTCGTCGTCGGCGCCCGGTCCGGGCCTGCAGGACCGGCGCACGCGGATGCAGGACCGACCTTCCCGCGGTCCGCTCAACCCCGCGTCATGTGGATCTCAACGCATTCTCAACCGGGGCCGTCGGACGGCGTCGCAGCCCTATGTTCCGAGGATGACCGACATCCTGTGGAGCCCGTCCGACGCCCGCGTCGAGTCGTCCGCGCTGCGCGGATTCCTCGACTGGCTGCAGGAGCGCGAGGGCCGGGGCTTCCCCGACCACGACGCCCTCTGGGAGTGGTCGGTCGCGGACATCGACCGGTTCTGGACCGCCGTCGTCGAGTACTACCGGGTCGAGCTGTCCACGCCGTGGACGCAGGTGCGGACCGCCGATCCGATGCCGCACACCCGCTGGTTCACCGGGGCCCGGCTGAACTGGGCGCGGCACGCGCTGCGCCACGGGGCGGACGACGCCGCCGCGCTGGTGTGCCTGCAGGAGGGCGGCGGGCCCGCCCGGGAGATCACCTGGGGCGAGCTGCGCGGCTCGGTCGCCGCGGCCGCGGCCTGGCTGCGCCGGGCCGGGGTGCGGCCCGGGGACCGGGTCGCCGCCTACCTGCCCGACACCGAGCACGCGGTGATCGGCGTGCTCGCCACGGCCGCCGTCGGGGCGGTGTGGGCGTGCTGCTCCCCCGACTTCGGCGCCGACGGGACGATCGGCCGGCTGGCCCAGCTGGAGCCGACCGTGCTCGTCGCCGCCGACGGGTACCACTGGAACGGCCGCGAGATCGACCGCAGCGACGTCGTCGCGCAGCTGCGGGCGAACCTGCCGACGGTCCGGCACGTGGTGCACGTCCCGTACCTGTCCGACCGGCCCGCCCCGGACGGCAGCACGCCGTGGGCCGAGCTGCTCGCCGAGCCCGCCCCGCTCGAGTTCGCGCAGGTCGAGTTCTCGCACCCGCTCTGGGTGCTGTTCACCTCCGGCACCACGGGGCTGCCCAAGGGCCTGGTGCACGGGCACGGCGGGATCACCCTGGAGGGCCTCCGGTGGGCCGGGCTGTACTGCGGCCTGCGCGAGGGCGAGCGGATGTTCGCCTTCACCTCCACCGGCTGGGCACTGTGGAACATGCAGCTCGGCGCGCTCACCCGGGGCGCGACGATCGTGCTGTACGAGGGCAGCCCCGGTCACCCGGCGGGCGCCGTGTTCGAGGTCGCCGCCCGCACCCGCACGGACCTCCTGCTGCTCGGCGCCGCCGTGGTCACCGCGACCGCGAGCACCGGGGTGTCGCCCCGGTCCGAGCACGACCTGGGCCGGCTGCGGCACGTCATGGTCAGCGGCTCGGCGCTGCCGTCGGCGGGCTACCACTGGATCCTCGAGCACGTCGGCCCGCACGTGCGGATCGACTCCACCAGCGGCGGCACCGACATCTCCGGTGCGTTCGTCGGCGGCAACGAGTACGCCCCGGTGCGGGTCGGCCGGATCGGCGGGCGGCTGGCCGGCGTCGACTGCGCCTCCTGGGACGAGGACGGGCGGCCGGTGGTCGGCACGGTCGGGGACCTCGTCCTCACCCAGCCGCTACCGTCGATGCCGGTGTACCTGTGGAACGACCCGGACGCGGTGCGCTACACCGAGTCCTACTTCGACACCTGGCCCGGGGTCTGGCGGCACGGGGACTGGGTGACCTTCCATCCCGAGGGGGACGTGTCCATCCACGGCCGGTCCGACTCCACCCTGAACCGGCACGGTGTGCGGCTGGGCAGCAGCGACTTCTACGACGTGCTGGAGACGCTCCCGGAGATCGCCGAGACCCTGGTCGTCGGCGTCGAGGAGCCCGACGACGGCTACTGGCTCGGCCTGTTCGTCGTCCCCGCCGAGGGGCACGTGCTCGACGACGCGCTGCGGGCCACCGTCGTGGACACCCTGCGGTCCCGGCTCACCCCGCGGCACGTCCCCGACGAGATCATCGAGGCGCCCGGCGTGCCGCACACGCTCAGCGGCAAGCGGCTCGAGGTCCCGATCAAGAAGCTGCTGGCCGGGCGGCCGCTGGAGAAGGCCGCGAACATCGCCTCCGTCGACGACCCGGACACCCTGCGCTGGTACGCCGGGTTCGCCCGGCGCCGGGCCCGGCGGACGGGCTGACCGGCGCGCGCCGATACGATCGTCGTCCCTCCCGTCATCCCGTCCAGGAGGACTGCACGGTGGACGACCACGTCCGGAGCTGGTTCGGCCGCCGGACCTGGCACGACTCGGGGATGCCGGTCGACCGGCTGCGGGCGTCCCGGCACCGCCGGACCGTCTCGGTGGTGCTGCCGGCGCTGGACGAGGAGGCCACGGTCGGCGCGCTCGTCGCCGGGCTGGTGCCGCTGACCCGCGGCCCGGATCCGTTGGTCGGCGAGGTGGTGGTCGTCGACTCCGGCTCCACCGACCGCACCCGCGAGGTCTCGGCCGCCGCCGGGGCCCGGGTGGTCACCCGCGAGGAGGCGCTGCCGGACGTGCCGGTCCGCCCCGGCAAGGGCGAGGTGCTCTGGCGTTCGCTGGCCGCGACCACCGGTGACGTCCTGGTGTTCGTCGACTCCGACCTGGTCGAGGCCGACCCGGCCGCGCTCGTCGGCTCGCTGCTGGAACCGCTGTTCCAGGACGACCGGATCGCCCTGGTCAAAGGCTTCTACCGGCGCCCGCTGCGGCTGGCGGGGATCGAGGCCGCGACCGGCGGCGGCCGGGTCACCGAGCTCACGGTGCGCCCGCTGCTGGCCGCCCTGCAGCCCGATCTGGCCGGGGTGGTCCAGCCGCTCGGCGGCGAGTACGCGGCCACCCGCGAACTGCTGGAGTCGCTGCCGTTCGCGGCCGGCTACGGCGTCGAGATCGGCCTGCTGATCGACACCCTGCACCGGCGCGGGCTGGACGCCATCGCGCAGGTCGATCTCGGCGTGCGGAAGCACCGCAACCGGACGCTGCTCGAGCTCGGCGTGATGGCCCGGCAGATCGTCGACACGGTGCTGCGCCGCGACGGGACCGGCTCGCCGGGGGGTGCGCCGAGCATCGTCCAGTTCGGCCGGTCCGGGGGGCGGTGGGTTCCGCAGGAGCACCGGGTGGACGGCACCGACCGGCCCCCGATGTGCGATCTCCGGCCGGCGGGCACCGGAGCGGCCACCGGGACCGCGCCGACCGTCATCTCCTCGTAGCAGTACGCGACCCCGGACGCCCGCACCGCGCGCAGCACCTGTGCCCGCCCGGTGTCGTCTGCGGGTCAGCCGGGCAGGATCGCCTCCGCGATCGCCTTCGCGCAGCCGGCGGCCGTGCGGGTGGAGCCGGAGTTCGCGGCGACGTTCGCGCCGTCGAGCAGCAGCACCAGCTGGGCGACGAGCTGATCGGGATCGTCGACGCCGAGCTCCGTCACCGGCTCGCGGAACAGCGCGTGCAGCCAGGAACGGAACTTCCGGACGGCCAGGTCCTTCGGGCTCCCGGAACGGGTGTCGGCGGAGGAGTTGTTCAGCGCGCAGCCACGGAAATCGGGCTCGGTGAAGATGGTGCCGAGCTCGTCGAAGATCGCGAGGGTCGTCGATCGAGGGTGCTCCTGCCGTTGCGCCGCGTCGGCGATCCGCCCGACCCACCGGGCGTGCTGGCGGAGGTAGTACTCGGTGACCAGCTCCGCCTTGCCGCTGAAGTTGTAGTAGAGGGAGCCCTTGGCGACCCCGGACTCCTCGAGGATCCGGTCGATGCCGACCGCGTCGGTCCACTCCGCGTCGACGAGCACGTTTCCCGCTTCTGGGCGGCGAACGACTCGGCCAGAGCGTTGTCGGCGCTGGACCCGACCGCACCCATCGAGCGGGTCACGCCCAGTTTGCTCCGAGCTCAGTCTGGCGTAATGAGGCGTAGACCCCCTTGCCGCGGTCGGGCTGGAAGGTCGCCAGAGTCAGGCTCCGCGCGCCCGAGCGGCGACTGTCAGGGTGTCGACGACCAGGTCGGCGGCGACGCCCTCACCGAGGCACCCTGAGTGGGTTCATACAGCTCGACGGCCCGCCCGTAGTCCACATCGGAGTCGTTCCTGCGGGGACATGGTCAGACATTGTCCCGCTTCCTCGCCGGGCCCGAATCAGCGTTTCCACGAGACGGGGGACGACCAACGTGGGGCGTGAGACACGAAGGCCTCCGGTCAGTGAGGCGGCTCCTAGACGGTTCCACTTCACACAACCGGAGACCTTCGTCCGTTGGCATCACCAGCCGATGCCAGGCAATGCAACCTCCAGGGCATCACGGCTGGGCGGGGAAGTCCGCGCTGCGAGAGAGGCTTTCGCTCGCCCGGATGTCGGCAAGGTTCTTCTCGAGCGCATCGACCACGGCGTCGTATCCGCTGTTGCCCAGGAGCAGCCGGCGGGGCGGCGGGTCCTGGGACATCGCCGTGATCACCGCGCGGGCACCGCGGCGCGGGTCGCCGGGCTGCTCGCCGTCCATCCCGATGAAGGCGGCCCGGACCTCCTCCAGCATCTCGTGATAGACCGGGATCGCCTCCTCGACGGCTTCGTTGGCGAATCCAGCGTAGGCGTTGGTTCGGAACGCTCCCGGTTCGACGGTCAACACGGAGATCCCCTGTGCGGCGACCTCGTCGTGCAACGCATCGGTGATGGCCTCGATCGCGTGCTTCGTTGCGCTGTAGAAGCCGAATCCGGGCGCCGATACGAGTCCGGCAACCGACGACACGTTGACGATCCACCCGTCACCGCGGGCACGCATCCCTGGCAGCACCGCACGGGTCACGGAGAGCACGGCGAAGAAGTTCAGCTCGAACATCGCTCGCATGGCCGACTCGTCCATCGCCTCGATGGATCCGTACCACCCACGGCCTGCGTTGTTGACCAGCACATCGATACCGCCGAAGCGCTCCTCGGCTGTCTTGACCGCGCGCCGCACCTGTGTTGCATCGGTGAGCTCCAGCGGCACGACGAGGACGCGGTCGCCGTATCTGTCCGCCCACGTGGCCAACTCCTGCGGGCGGCGGGACGTCAACACCACGCGGTCACCGGTGTCGAGCGCCGCCTCGGCGAAGGCCATCCCGAAGTTGCCCGGCGTGCCGCCGGTGATGAACCACCGTCGCGTCACGGCTCGATCACCAGCCGACGGATCGCTGCGCCATCCAGCGTGAAGCGGTAGTTCAGGTCGACGACCCCACCCGGGAAGTCGCCCTCCAGATGCTGCCCGACGTCGACGCCTCCGTCGGTAGCCGACGCACCGGTGAACGTGGCCGTGTAGGTGTACTCGGTGACTGCCGTCGCCAGCCAGGTCCGGATCTTGTCGGTGCCTGCGTAGTCTCGGCCGTCATCGGTCACCACGGCATCGGAAGTGAAGGTGGCGAGCGCCCGATCGAACTCCTGGGCGTCGAGTGCGGCCATGAAGGTCTTCACGGTTCCTGGGAGCGCGTCCCATTCTGCTGTGGTCATGGGCCCGACGATGAAGGTTCCCGTGAGGGGAAGGTCAACCCCGTGATTGCGAGCCCGCAGTGACGTTGACCTTGCCCTAGGGGAAGGCTTCAGGATCGCTCTCATCCGAGGTGGACGACGCAACGTAGAGGAGGAAGCCATGGGAGCCCAGGTCTCGATCGGTGACTTCGCACTGATGACCAGTCTGAGCCGTAAAGCGCTACGCCACTATCACGACATCGGCATTCTCGAACCGACCCAGGTCGACCCCCACACCGGCTACCGCTTCTACGACACCAGCCAGGTCGATCATGCGCACATCATCCGCCGGTTCCGCTCGCTGGGCATGTCCATCCCCGACATCAAGGCGCTCCTGAGCACTGACGACGCCGGGGCCCGCACTGAGATCATCACCGTCCATCTCGAACGGATGGAGGCCGCGCTCGCGCAGACCCGCGACACCGTGGGAGCGCTGCGTGAGCTGCTCGCCCCGGCGAGTCCTCCCACCGACGTCACGTTGCGCCACGAGCCGGCATCCGTCGTCTGGTCCGTCAGCGCCACCATCGACGTCTCCGAGATCGAGGACTGGTTCGCAACGACGCTGAGGACCCTGCACCGGGCTGTCGCCACCGCCGCGGGCACACCGACCGCGGTGGTGCCCGGCGGCCTCTACGAGAGAGCACTGTTTCTGGAGGAGCAGGGCCGCGCGACCATGTTCGTCCCCGCACCACCCGCCGGCGATCCGCCCGAGGGTGTCCAGGCCGAGAGCCTTCCCCGCACGGAGTTCGCGGTGCTCACCCACCCGGGCGGCCACGACAGCATCGACCGCAGCTACGCAGCCCTGGGAATCTACGTCAACGAGCACCTGATCAGCAGCCCGGGGCCCATCCGCGAACACTACTTCGGCGGCACCCCCACAGATCCGGCCCGGTTCACCGCCACCGAGATCTGCTGGCCGATCTTCAACACCACTGCGTCATCGACGTGAAAGGAGATCAGTAGCTTGCACGAGCGATTCGGCAGCTACGGGGGCTTGGCTCAACCCCGCACCGGGTGATGCCGCCCGCATCCACTACGCCCCCCAACTCGAGGACCTGGTGCTCGGCCTGGCGAACGCCACCGCGTTCGGCCTCGGTGCCGGGGTCGCCAGCCTCGACGACTGCGTCCGTCAACTCCGCGCCGCCGAAACCGCCGGCCGGTTCGCCCGCAAGCTCCAGACCTACCTACGGCCCTCGGTCCTGGTCCTCGACGAAGTGGGTTACCTGCCCTGCGACCGGGCCGCGGCGAACATGGTGTTCCAGCTGATCAGCCGCCGCTACGAACGCGACTCGATCATCCTCACCAGCAACAAGACCTTCTCCGAATGGGGCCAGTCTCACCGACGACGTCATCGCCACCGCCATCCTCGACCGGCTCCTGCACCACTGCGACGTCGTCGCCATCAACGGACCCAGCTACCGGCTCAAGGACAGAACCCTGTCCGCTGTCCCCGCAGCTGTGTCATGATCCCGCCCGGGCCTACGACACGTCAGGTCGTCCACCAACCGACACCACAGCCCGTCCCCGGACACCCGGCGCACCTCCCGGTCGTCGGCGTCGCCCTTCAGGAGCGCCGGGACGACGGCGTCCACCTGCGCCCCGTGGTTGACGCCGATCCGCAGCGGAGCCGACCTGCTCCTCGTCGTCACGGGCAGCACCCGGGGCACACTCCATGTCGTGGGCCGGCGGAGGCTCCGGCTCCCCCGCCTGCATGTCGCCAGCCGGGACCCGCATCGTGCGGCACCTCCACGAGATCGATCTCCTGGACCGTATCGCGGTGAGATCGCGCCAGGTCGTGGGCCCCCTCCGACACCCGGCGCCGACGGGCACACCGGCCGGAACCACGGGCCGGGACGGGCCGGAAACGTAGAAGGCCGGAACCATCGAACTGGTTCCGGCCTGCGATCAAGCTGTACTGAGGGGCCGCGCTTTCCAGCACGTCTCTCCGCAATCGAGATGACCATGAACGTCTACGGCCACGTGATTCCAGAGACCCAACGCGTCGCACTCGAACAGCTCGATGACGCGCTGGACTGCCGAGAACGTTGCTGTCCGCCGTAGCTGTCCAGCGGGCAACAAAAGCCAGAACCGAAGTTCTGGCTGGTGAAGAAGGGTGGAGCTGAGGGGATTCGAACCCCTGACCCCTTGACTGCCAGTCAAGTGCGCTACCAGCTGCGCCACAGCCCCTTGCGACATGCAGAACAGTACACGGCGCCGTCCCGGCCCCGGACAGGGGGGTGCCTGTTCCGCGGGGGCCCGCCGGCGTGCCGCCGCCACCGCGCTCCGACCTCGGACGACCCTGTCCACCCCCGCTCCCCGCGGCCTCCCCGGACGGCACGGCGATCGCCGGTGACACTCCGGCCCCGGGCCGGCCCCCCGGCGCCGGGAGGCCGTCGCCGGCCCCGGCGTCGTCGGCGGGAACCGGGCCCGGACCGGATCAGCCGGTACACCCCCGGTCCGGGCCGGCGGACCCGCGGAGCCGCCGCAGCGCCTGGTCACCGGTCCAGAACTCGTCGAACCCGTGATCGGCGTAGCGGTCGGCCACGACGTGCATCGCGATGTCGTGCCGCACGTAGTCGACGGCGAGCAGGACGGCCGCCGGGTCGTCGGTGTACAGCCCCCAAGTGCGGTCCGCCGTCAGCCCGCCGATCACCGCCTGGCTGCGGTCCGCGACGACGACCAGCAGCCGCTGCCCCAGGTTCTCCTCGACCGCCTCCGGGCTGGAGTAGCGGTGCTCGGTGGTCCAGCCGACCGGGTCGCCGTCGTCACCGAACACCACCCGGCGCACGGCGACGCCGCGCTCCTCGGCGCGGCGGGCGCCCGGGGTGAGCGCGTCGAGGTCGTCGGGCCAGCCGGACATGTACAGCTCGCCCTCGGCCGCGGTGACGACGTCCTCGGCCCGCTCGATCAGGGTGCTGCGCTCGGCGAGGGAGTGCACCAGCCGGACCGGCGGCGGTGTCGCCAGCCGGGGCAGCTCGTCCTCCAGGACCTGGATGGTGCGGTCGAACTCGCGGCGCATCCGCTCCAGCAGCGAGCGCGGCGGGAGCGGGACGTAGCCGACCGAGTCGTCGTCGGTGCGCACCTCGTACGCCGCGCCGCGCCCGACGAGCTTGCCGAGGGTCTCGTACACGGTACTCCGGGGAACCCCGGAGCGCTTGGCCACCTCGTAGCCGTTGACCGGCTCGGCGGCGAGGACCAGCGCCACGTAGGCCTTGGCCTCGTAGCCGGACATGCCGAGGCGCTGCAGCTCTCCGGTCACGTGCTGCACGGACATTGCGGGATCATCTCAATCAATCGTTCGACGCCGTCGTGCGTCCGGTGCCATCACCGCGACGCGGCCCCGGCACGCAGGGCCCGCGAATGAATCGATCGTGAACGATCGAGTGCTACGGGGCACTGCTCCCCTTCATCACAATCATTGATCCGGCGCCGCCCCGCTGTCCATGCCGTCCGTCCTCATCGCCGACGCGGCCTCGGTCAGGATCGCCCGCATCGCCGTCTCCGCGGCGGCGCCGTCGCCGCACCGGACCGCGTCGGCGACGTCGCCGTGCAGCCGGATCGCCGCCGGCTCCGGCCGGTCTGGCATCAGGTGGTGCCGGGTCCGGCCGGCGAGCACCTCCGCAACCGTGTCGCCCAGCGCCGCGAGCATCTCGTTGCCGGACGCGGCGAGCAGGGTCCGGTGGAACCGGACGTCGGCACCCAGGTACGCGGCGAGATCGCCGCTGCGGCCGTGCACGGTCATGTCCATCACCGCACCGACCAGCTCGCCGCACTGCTCGGGGGTCGCCCGGGTGGCCGCGAGCAGCGCCGCGACCGGCTCGATCCCGTGCCGCAGCTCGGACAGTGAGCGCAGCTGCCCGGCCCGCTCCGCCCCGTCCAGCCGCCAGCGGATCACCCGCGGATCGAGCACGTTCCAGTGCTCGCGGGGGGCGACCGTCGTCCCGACCCGGCGGCGGCTCTGCACCAGCCCCATCGACTCGAGGACCCGCACGGCCTCGCGCACGACGGTCCGCGAGACCCCGTAGCGTTCGCCCAGCTCGTCGGCCCGCAGGACGGTGCCCGGCGGGATCCCGCCACCCGCGACGCGCGCCCCGAGCCGGTCGACGACGTCGGCATGTAGACCCGCACCGATCTCGCTCCCGTCGTTCATCCCCCGCATGCTCGCACATTCGGCATATCTGAATCGATACGATCTTGAATAAGTAGTACTTATGACGCAGGCTGGTCGGTACCGGCCGGGCAGTCCGGCTCGCGTCCGGTGCCGCACCCCGAGGAGCCGCTGCAGTGACGCACCAGCCGCAGGACGTCCAGCGACCACCGTTGATCGTGGTGATGGGGGTGTCGGGATCCGGCAAGTCCACGGTCGGGGCCGCGCTCGCCGAGCGGCTCGGCCTCGCCTTCACCGACGCCGACGGCCTGCACCCCCCGGCGAACGTCGCGAAGATGAGCTCCGGTGTCCCGCTCACCGACGACGACCGGTGGCCCTGGCTGGACGCCGTCGGCGCCGAGCTGGCCGGCCACGACGACGACGGGCTGGTCGTCGCCTGCTCGGCGCTGCGCCGCAGCTACCGGGACCGGATCCGGGCGCACGCCCCGCGCACCGCCTTCCTGCACCTGGCCGGCGGACGCGAGGTCCTCGCCGCCCGGATGGGCGGGCGCGCCGGGCACTTCATGCCGCCTGCTCTGCTCACCTCCCAGCTCGACACGCTCGAGCCGCTCGCCGCCGGGGAGGCGGGCACCACCCTGGACATCGACGCCCCGGTCGGCGAGCTCGTCGAGGCCGGCGCCGCCGACCTGGGTTGAGGCGCTACACGACGACCGGTGCCGGCCCGGCCGGACGTCCGGCACCGGCGGACGTCCCGGCGATCTCGTCGTGCGCCCGGCGGAGCCGCCGGACCGCCTCGGCGAGCACCGGGCCGGGATGGGTGAAGGGCAACCGGAGCCGGTCCTCGAAGGCGTGACCGGTACCGAACCTCGGGCCGGGCGCGAGCGTCAGCCCGTGCCGCGGCGCGACCGCCGTCAACGCCGTCGACAGCTCCGCGCCGAGATCGCACCAGAGCACCAGACCACCGTCGGGAACGACCGGACGCCACTCGGGCAGCACCGCGGCGAGCTCGCCGACCAGCCGGTCCCGGCGCCGGCGCAGCTCGGCGGTCCGCTCGGCCCGGATGCCGTCGATCGCGTCCAGCACCTCGACCGCGATCAGCTGCTCGAGCACGGGCTGCGCGATCTGGGCGCGGGCCAGCCGCCGCCGCATCCGCGCGGCGGGCTCCCGGGCCGCCCGGATCCAGCCCAGCCGCAACCCGCCCCAGGCGATCTTGCTGGCCCCGCCGACGGTGACGACGTCGTCGTCGCGCAGCGCGTGCGCCGCGCACGGCAGCGGTGAGCGCACCCCCTCCCGCAGGTCCAGCTCGGCGAACGTCTCGTCGACGATCGCCACGGTCCCCTGCCGGGCGAGCCGGTGCAGCAGCCGGGCGCGGCTGTCGTCGCCGAGCAGCCGGCCGGTCGGGTTCTGGAAGTCCGCCATCAGGTACGCCGCCCGCGCGGCCGTCTGCCGGGCGGCCCGCGGCAACGCGTCCTCGATGCCGGGCCCGGGCGCGACCGGGACCGGCCGGACGCCGGCGTCGGCGAGGACGTCCAGCGCGGAGGGGTAGGTCGGGTGCTCGACCAGCACCCGGTCGCCGGCGCCGGTCAGCTCCGCGACCGCGATCCCGATCGCGTGCAGCGCGCCGCCGGTGACGACGATCCGGTCCGGATCGGTGGGCACGCCGCGGGCGGTGAACCGGGCGGCGATCCGCTCGCGCAGCTCGGGCAGGCCGTCCGGGCCGTACCCGTGCCCGGCCAGCTCGCCGTCGAGCCGCCGCACGGCCCGCTGCACCAACCCGGACATGCCCGGCGGGGCGGCCGGGGCGGCGTGCGCCAGGTCGATGACACCGCCGCGGGGCGGGCCGGGCACCCAGGCCCCGTCGACGCCGGCCTGGCCGTCCGGGAGCCGGACCCAGGTGCCCGATCCCTGCCGCGCGTCCGCCCAGCCCTCCTCGCGCAGCTCGCGGCAGGCGTGCGTGACGGTGACCCGGCTGACCCGCAGCCGTTCGGCGAACGCCCGCTCGGCCGGGAGCCGGGTGCCGGCCGGCAGCCGCCCGTCGCCGACCAGGACCCGGATCGCGTCGGCGAGCGTGCGGTACGCCGGCCCGCGCCCGCCCCGGACCTCGCCACACAGCTCGGCCAGCGCGGCCGCTCCGATTCCGTCCATCTTGCTTCAGTCCACTTCTGCTCGATTGGATTGCAGACGACACACCAATTCAGGGGCAGGATGCCGTGACGTGACGATCGGATGGAAGGACGGCACGCGGTGGTCTCTGCGGATGCCCCGGCGACGCCGGCGGCTGGTGCAGCTCGTGCTCGGGCTGGTCGGGTACGCGCTCTCGATGGCGTTGATGATGCGCGCCGGTCTGGGCTCGATGCCGTGGGACGTGCTGCACCAGGGGCTGGCGCTGCGCACCGGCCTCTCGATCGGTGTCGTCGTCGCCGTGACCGGGGTGGTCGTGCTGCTGCTGTGGCTCCCGCTGCGGGAGCGGCCGGGTATCGGGACCCTCGCCAACGTCGTCGTGATCGCGCTGGCGGTCGACGGCGCGCTCGCCGTCGTACCGGTGGTGGACGGGCTCTGGGCGCGGGCCGGGCTCGCGGTCACCGGGATCGTGTTGAACGCCGCCGCGACGGCCGCCTACATCGGGGTCGGCCTCGGGGCCGGCCCGCGGGACGGCCTGATGACCGGCCTCGCGGCCCGCACCGGGCGCTCGGTGCGCGCGGCGCGGACCGGGATCGAGGTGACGGTGGTGCTCTCGGGATGGCTACTCGGTGGCACCTTCGGCCTGGTGACCGTGGTCTACGCGCTCGGCGTCGGACCGCTGGTCCAGTGGTTCCTGCCCTGGTTCACCGTCCGGACGTCCCGGTGAGCGGCGTCAGCCGGTGGCCGGTGTCGGGCCAGGTGACGGTCAGGTGATGTTCGACAGCCAGTCGGAGTTCGTGAGATCGGCCATCCGGCCGTCCACCAGCACGGTCGGGGTGGCGAACCGGCCACCGGGGGCGGCCGCCGGGTTCGCGATCGCCGCCTCCGTCGCGTCGACGATCGACTGCGTCCCCGCCTGGCCCGCGACACATCCGTCGAAGTCCCCGGTCGCGCCCAGCTCGGTGCCGAGCGCGGTCAGCTGCTCGACCGACAGGCCCGCGGTGCCCTGGCGCGGCTGGTCGACGTAGAGCCGGGAGTGGTACGCCGGGTAGATCCCGGCGTCGACCGCGCAGAGCGCCGCGTTGCTGGCCCGGGTGGAGTAGCCGGGGGGCGCCGAACGGTCGTCCAGGATGGCGATCGTGTGATAGTTGACCTTGACCATGCCGTCGTTCATGGCCCGGGTGAGCTGGTCGCGGTAGATGCGCTCGAACTGCTGGCAGGTCGGGCAGAGATAGTCCTCGTAGACGTCGACTGTGACCGGCGCGGCCTGGTCGCCCGCCCTGACCACGGCGCCGTCCCGGGCGACCGGGTACGCGGGCTCGGCACCGGCGGTGAAGTTCTGCCACGCCAGGTAGAGGCCCGTGACCAGCGCGAACACCAGGACCACGGCGCCGATCACCAGGGCGCGGGTGGCGCCGCCGGGCTCCTTCGGCGGGGTGATCCCGGCCGCCTGCAGCCGCGCCTGTGCGGCTGCCCGCCGCTCCCGCTCCGACTGTCCCATCGCTGTTCCCTCTCCGTGCCGCCGTTCGCACCGGACGTGTCACCGGTCCCGGGAGCCGGCCGGTCGCGGTCCCCCGCCCCGGTCCCGGTCCGGACCCGCTCCTGCTCTGCTCACCACCGGGCCGGTACCGCGCCCGCCGCTCCCGGACCCACCGGCTCTGCTCTGCTCACCCACCGGGCTCACCCACCGGGCTCACCCACCGGGCCCGCCCGCCGGCCGGCGCTACCCGTCCGCACCCACCCGGCCGCTGCTCTGCTCACCTGGGCCACGTCGGCCCGTCACCGGCCCCGGTCGTCCCCCGCATGCTCCGGATCCGCCGTGTCCGCACCCGGCCAGTCGTCGACCGCGGTGCCGTCGACATCCGGCCACGAGCCGGGTGCGCGCCGGCCGACCACCGTCTCGTCGGGCACCCGGTCACCGTCCGCGTCGCTCATAGGTCCACCTCCGTCCCAGATCCGGTCCACCGCCAGCAATGTGCGCGGACGCACCGACACCCACAGCGCGAGCGCCAGGAAGCCGAGATCGCGCAACAGCGACGAGAGGTACCGCTCCTCCCCCGGCTCCACCGGTCCGCCGCCACCGAAACACCCGCAGTCGATGGACAGGCCGCGGACCCACGCCTGCACCAGACCGGCGACGAACCCGAGCAGCAGCAGCACGCTGACCACCCCGGCCAGCCGGGTGCCGACGCCGAGCAGCAGCAGCGCACCGAGCGCCAGCTCCAGCAGCGGCAGCACGGTCGCGACGACCGGCACGGCACCCGCAGGCAGGATCTCGTACGCGTCGACGGCGACCGCCGCCTGCAACGGATCGGCCAGCTTGGCGCCACCGGACACCAGCCACACGACTGCCAGACCGAGCCGCACGGCGGTGCCCACGACGTCCAGCAGGCGGGCGGATCTCACGGCGGGAGCCTAGCGAGAGGCTCCCGCCGGCCGGTTCACACGTCCGGGCGGACGACACCGGGCCGGCTGCTCCCGGCGGGACACCGGCAGCACCGGGTCCCACCGGGCCGCGCACGCCCGCCCGCCCTCGAACGGACCGGCCAGACCTCTCCACCGACCGGCTCCCCATTGGATGAGCGGCGCCGGAGCCCTCTCACTCCATCCGGGTGAACAATCGCCGAGTTGTCCACAGGCCGTCAGATCGTCGCGAAACTGTCGGTCCGGTACGCGAGAATCGACCACATGTTCGATGACATGGCGACTGCCTGCGGTGATGCCGACACCGATGCGTCCCCGGCCACCCTCACCACCACCGTGACCGGGCCCGTCCGCCTCTCCGAGCGCGTCCCCGGTCCCGCGCTCGTCACGGTCCTGGCGCGACCACCCGACCGGTCCGCGACCGGCGGCGATCGCCTGGAGCGCATCGGTGCCCTCGAACGCGTCATCGGCTGGCTGCAGACCGTTCAGGATGCCGAGATGGCCTCCTTCGTCACCGACGCGGAGGCCGCGATGGCCCGGCTCCTCACCGATCGGGATTCGGCCGACGGACCCCCGGGGCCTTTCGACACGGTCGGTCACGCCTCCCGGTCGGCGACGGCCGAGATCCAGCTGATGTTGCATCTCACCGGTGCCGCGATGCTGCGTCGCCTCGAGCACGCCCGCCGTCTGCACGAGCCGGTGCACGGCCCCACCACCGAGCTGGCCAGGGCCGGGCTGCTGACCCCGGTGAAGGCCAGGAAGATCCTCGACGGTACCGCCGACCTGACCGACGAGCAGGCCGCGCGGCTCCAGGCCGCGGTGCTCCCGGCCGCCCCACGACAGACGGTCGGGCAGCTGCGGGTCGCGATCGACCGCTTCCTGACGGCGCTCGCCGATCGTGAGCTCCCGGCGCGGCGCCGGGACCGCGCGATCCGCTCGCGGTCGGTCGAGCTGCAGGCCGAGCCTCAGGGGATGGCGACACTGCGGGTGTTCCTCCCGGCCGCGGCCGCGGTGGGTGTCTACGCCGTGCTCGACGAGCACGCCCGCCGGTGCGGGACCTCCGATCCCCGCACGATGGACCAGCGCCGGACCGACGTGCTGACCGATCTCGTCCTGCGCGAGACGGGATGGCCCGGCCCGGGGGCCGGCACCACGGCGAGCCGACCGGGAGGCGCTGCCACCACGAGCGGCGCCGACCCGGCCAGAACAGAACCCAGCAACGCCCGACCAAGCAGCACCGGACCGACCAGCGCCGGAGCGGGCAGCGCCGGGCCGGCCGCCGCACCCTCCGGCGGCTACGACCCCGTCCGTAACTCGGTGTCCGTCCGGATCAACGTCACCGTCCCGCTCGACGCGCTCCTCGGCCGGTCCGAGGGGCCGGCCGAGCTCGCCGGGTACGGGCCGCTCCCCGTCTCGGACGCCCGCGCGCTGGCCTTCGATCCGGCCTGCGTCTGGTACCGGCTGCTGACCGATCCGGCCGGGCACGTCGTGCACCGGGACACCACCGCGTACCGGCCGGGCGTCGCCCTGGCCGAGCTGGTCCGTGCCCGGCACGGCAGATGCGCACATCCGGGATGCCGGGTGCCGGCACATCGGTGCGATCTCGACCATGTGGTCCCGCACGATCCGCGGTCCGGCGCCGGCCCGACGAGCGCCGACAACCTGCATCCACTGTGCCGTTCGCACCACGTCCTCAAGCACCTGCCCGGATGGCGCACCGTGCTGATGCCGGACGGGACCACCGAGTGGACCACTCCGTCCGGCCACGTCCACCGGTCCGAGCCGGAGCCGGCCGGCTCCTTCGCACACGGCCCGGGCGGGGCCGGTCCGGATGGCGCCGGCGGGCGCGGCCCGGGAGTGCTCGCGTTGCTGCGCGATCCCGGGCTGGCCGCGCGGCTCGCCCAGGGCACCGCCGAGGCACCGTTCTGATGCACGGGCCATGCGCGACCGGACGTCCGGACCGGCGCTCCCGGTGCGACCGACCCCGTCTCCGGGGCTCAGTACTGCTCGCGGGCGGACTCCTGTTCCAGCAGGTCGTCGAGGTCCTTCAGCCGGTCCATCGTGGCGACGGCCCGCGCGGTCCTGTTGTTCGCAGCCATGAGGTCACGGTGCCGGTGCACGAACTGCCAGTAGCCGGCCGTGTAGGGGCAGGCGTTCTCCCCGACCCGCACCTTCGGGTCGAACGCGCAGCCACCGCAGAAGTCGGTCATCCGGTCGATGTAGGCGCCGCCCGAGGAGTACGGCTTCGTGGCCATCCGGCCCCCGTCGGCGTGCTGGCTCATCCCGATCACGTTGGCCGGCATGACCCAGGCGAAACCGTCGACGAACCGGGTCGCGAACCACTCGTTGAGCTCCGCAGGCCGGTATCCGCGCTGCAGGGCATGGTTGCCGAGGATCATCAGGCGCTGGATGTGGTGGGTCCAGCCGCGGTCCCGGACGTCGGCGAGTGCCGACGACAGGCATCTCGCGGTGACCGCGTCGGCGTCGAGATCGGCCCACCAGTCCGGCAGCGGCGAGCGCGCCCGCAGCTGGTTGCGCCGGGTGTAGCCGCGGCCGAACCGCCAGTACAGCTGCCACACGTACTCCCGCCACCCCAGGACCTGCCGGACGAACCCCTCGACGCTGGCGAGCCGGGCGGTGCCGTCGCGATAGGCACGTTCCGCGGCGCGGACGGCGTCGAGCGGGTGCAGCACGCCGAGGTTCATCGGGACCGACAGCAGCGAGTGCGCCATCGCCCAGTCCCCGGCCAGCACGGCGTCCTCGTAGGGGCCGAACGGGTCGAGCCGGTGCCGGACGAAGTGCTGCAGCGCGGTCGTCGCCTCGCGATGGGTCACGGCGAACCGCCGGGGACCGTCCGAGCCGGTCATCGGCCACGGTGTCGCGTCGAGCTCGGCCCTGACCTGTTCGTCGATCCCGTCCTCGGACGGCTGCCACGGCGGCGTAACCCCGAGCGTCGTCGCACCCTTCGGCGGGTGCTCGCGGTTCTCCCGGTCGAGGTTCCAGGTTCCCCCGACCGGACCGTCGCCGTCGACCAGCACGTCGAACCGTTCCCGCTGCGCCCGGTAGAACTCCTCCATCCGGAAGGTGTCCCGGTCACCGGCCCAGTCGTCGAACTCCTCCTTCGACAGGGCGAACGTCGGTGTCGGCCGGATCCCGGCGACGAGGCCCTCCGTCCGGAACCGGCGCACCATGTCCGACGCCGGGAACGACGTCGGCTGGTGCACGACGACGGGTCTGCCGATCCGCTCGAGCGCCTCGCGGTAGCTCTCGGTGCGCAGGAGGGTCACCCGGTCGCCGAGCTCGTCGGCGAGATGCCGCATCCCCGACAGGACGAGGTGCAGCTTCTGCCGGTGGTGCCGCCTGCGGCCCAGCGCCCGTGCCGACTCGACGAGGACGATCTCCCGGCCGGCGTGCTCGTCGGTGTCCCACACGTGGGGTCCGAGCTGGTCGGCGAACAGCCACAACGGGGCCCGGTCGTCGTCCGGGCCGGACCGACGCTCCGGGGTGCGGGAGGTGCTCGCCATCGATCCAGTGTCGAGCCGGCCGAGCGGAACCGCGCGCCGGACCGGCCCGGGCGATGCCACAGCGGACACCGGCGACAACACGGACAACGGGACAACAGGGACGGCGGGGACGACGGGGACGACGGGGACACTAAGAATCGCGGGACGCTGGGGACGCCCGGGCGTGCCGGGCGTGCCGGCGACGGTGCCGCCGGCGCGGCTGTGGCCGGACGCCGGTGACGACGCCGGGCAGGAGCCCCGGACACCGACGCCGGGGCTGGCAGCCGGCCCCTCCGCGGCATCGACGCCACCCGTTCACGACCTTGTCCGCGCAGGTCACCGGCCTATCATCACGGCTCATGGAGGATCCGGAACTGGCCGCTGAACTCGCCGAGCACCAACAGGACCACGGTCACCGGGACGTGTCCGGCGGCTGGCTGCGGGCGGCGACGTTCGGTGCGATGGACGGCCTCGTGACCACGATCGCGCTCATCGCCGGGGTGGGTGGCGGCGGCGCCGACCGCGACCTGATCGTGCTGACCGGGATGGCCGGGGTCGTGGCCGGGGCCTTCTCGATGGCGCTCGGCGAGTTCGCGTCGGTCGGCACCCAGAACGACGCCGTCGACGCCGAGGCGTCGGTCGAGCGGCGGGAGCTCGGCCGGCACCCGCGCGCCGAGCAGTACGAGCTCGCCCGGGCCTACCGCGAGATGGGCCTGTCCGAGGAGACGGCCGCCGCCGTCGCCCGGGAAGTGCACGCCGATCCCGAGCTGGCGCTGCGGGTGCACCTCACCCAGGAGCTGGGCGTCAGCCTGGACAGCAGGCCGTCGCCGTGGGTGGCCGCGGCGTCGTCGTTCGCGGCGTTCGTGGTCGGCGGGATCATCCCGCTGGTGACGTTCCTGCTCGGCTTCTCGTCGCTGGCCCTCGGCCTGGCCATCGGCGGTCTCGGCCTGCTCGTCGCGGGGGCGCTGACGTCGCGGTTCACCTCGCGGACGTGGTGGGGTGCGGCCCTGCGCCAGCTCGCGTTCGGCGCCATCGCAGCCGGCGCGACCTACCTGGTCGGCATGCTGATCGGCGTCGGGATCGCCTGACGCAGCACAGCAGCGCACCACCGGCAGCAGCACCGGGCAGCACCACGGATGACAGCCCCGGCAACCGCGGCAGCACGGCGCACGACAGCGACCGGGCAACCGGGGCAGCACGGGGTACCCGCGCGGCCACCAGAACCCGGTACCCGGCCGAGGCCCGGGCTCCGACGGACTCAGTCCTCGACGGCGATCACCCGCGCCGGGCAGACGTGCTCGGCCTCCTTGACCGCGTCCCGGTCGGTCTCGGCGGGGTGCTCGGTCAGCAGCTCGACGATGCCGTCGTCGTCCTGGTCGAACACGTCCGGTGCCGTGACGACGCACTGCCCGGCACCGATGCAGAGATCCTTGTCCACGGAGACATGCATGCCACCAGGGTCCCACCGCACCACCCGTCCCGCAGGAACGACGGCGGCCCCGTCCCGGATGGTCCGGGACGGGGCCGCCGCACTGGTGGTGGAGGTGCCGGGAATCGAACCCGGGTCCTCCGTCGGTTCACGAGGGCTTCTCCGTGCGCAGTTCGCTTCGTCTCTACTCGGATCCACCGGTCACGCGAACAAGCCGGTGTGACGATCCCAGCCGCTGTGAGATGTCCCCTGCGGCTCCGCGGCCGAGCCGCAGGGTGAGTCCCCTGAATGATGCCGGGATCCGGAGCGGGGACGCCTCCGGCCCGACAGCCCCTACCTGGTGATCAGGCAGCGAGCGCGTAAGCGCTCTGCGGGGCAGTGCGACTGTTGTCGGCACTTATTTTTTTGCGACGCATGGTTAACGAGATCATCGTCGCCTTCCTCGGCACGCTTCACCTCGATCAACGATCGGAGTCGAAACCGTTCACCCCCTGGTCAGGTAGGTGTCCACCTGGTGTCCGCCCGGGCGTACCCGCGCGGACACACAGCATAACGCCCCGCGCCCCGCGGATCATTCCGGTTCCGCTCCGGGCGCGGCGGCCCGGCCGGGGTGCGGCGATGGACCGGGCGACCGGCCGGCACGGCCCCCGTCCCGGCTCACCCCGGCGCCACCCGGTAGGTGTGCCCGGCCGCCCGCAACCGGTCGACGAGCACGTCCCCCATCGCGGTCGCCGGGGTCAGCGACCCCGCCCGGCCGGGCAGTGCGGCGCCGCCGGTGGCGAGCGCGATCCCGCTCTCCCCGAGCATCACCGCGGTCGCTGCGTAGCCGGGATCGCCCGGTCCGGCGACCGTCACCCGGTAGCGGCGGCCGGACTCGGTCCGGGCCCGGACGTCCATCCGGAACCAGCCACGCTCCCGGGTCCGTTCCGAGGGTCCCGCACCCGGCGACGGCAGTGCCCGGTCGAGCAGCGGCCGGACCGCCGGGACCATGAAGGCGCCCACCAGCGCACCGAGCCCGCCGGTGATCCCGGCCGCGGCGAGCGCACCGGCCGGGCCCTTCCCGCAGCCCTGCAGCTCGCCGTAGCGCAGGCCGGCCCCGTAGGCGTGACCGAGCAGCGCGTTGGAGCGGCGCACGATGCGGGTGTTGTGCGATGCCATCACGAACGGCGCGGTCCAGGTGCCGTCGTCGAGCCGCGCGGGCCGTCCGGCGTCGGACGGCTGGGACGGGGTCGGCTCGGCGGAGCGGTCCGGGCTGAGCGTGTGCGGGTCGGCCGCCAGCCGCCGCTGCGCCGGATCGGCGCGCACGGCGTCGATGTGCCCGCGCAGCGAGTCGATGGTGCCGCCGCTGACCCCGCCGCGCATAGTGGCGACCGTCCGGACCTCGGTGAGCCCGCCGGCGTCGTCGGCCGCCGCCGCGGTGTGCGCGAGCCACACCCCGAGATCGGACGGGATCGAGTCGTAGCCGCAGGAGTGCACGATCCGGGCCCCGGTGGACTCGGCGACACCGTGGCAGCGGTCGATGGTGTCCCGGACGAACAGCACCTCGCCGGTCAGGTCGGCGTAGTGCGTGCCGGCCCGGGCGCAGGACTCCACGAGCCGGCTGCCGTACTTCGCGTACGGGCCGACCGTGGTCAGGACGACGCGGGCGGCGCCGGCGAGCCGGTCGGTCGCCGCCCGGTCCGCGGAGTCGGCGACGATCAACGGCCAATCCCGGGCTGCGGCCGGCAGACCCGCCCTGGTCGCGGCGAGCTTCACCTCTGATCGGCCGGCCAGCGCGATCCGGAGCCCGGGCGGCGCGTGCTCGGCGAGATGACGGGCGGTCAGCCCACCCACGAAACCGGTGGCCCCGTAGATCGCGACGTCCACCGGCTCCGACGGCGCGGCGCCGCCGGCCGGGTCGTTCTGCGGGTTCACCACGGGTGCTCCTGGGAGGTCGGGGACGGCAGCCGGTCACGGACGCCGAGCAGCTCGGCCGGCGCGTCGTAGAGCACCGAGCGCAGGAAGGCCGCGCCGAGGCGCGGCTCGGCGGCGGCCCAGTCGTGGATCGCGGCCAGCTGCTCGGCGTACGGGTAGGGGATGTTGGGGAAGTCGGACCCGAGCACGACGCGGCCGGGGAACCGGGCGAGCCGGGCCGGCCAGTCCGCGGGCAGCGGCGCGATCCGCTCGGAGAATGCGGTGCCGACCATCGTCGTGTCCAGCACCAGGTTCGGGAACCGCTCCAGCAGCTCCAGCGCCCCGCGGAAGTCCGGCATGCCGGCGTGCGCCAGCACGATCCGCAGCGACGGGTGCGCCTCGAGCACCTCGGCGAAGATCCCGAGCCCGGTGTGCTTCCCCGGGATCGGGCCGTCCCCGCAGTGCACGACAGCCGGGACGCCCGCCTCGGCGAGCAGGCCCCAGGCGTCGCGCAGCAGCGGATCGCGCGGGTCGAACGCGCCGACCTGGACGTGCACCTTGACCATCCGGGCGCCCGCCTCGACGGCCCGGCCCAGGTAGTCGGTGACCGACGGCTCCGGGAACAGCGTCGCGGTCCGGACCGCCCGCGGGTGGGCGTCGGCGAACTCGCCCGCCCAGCCGGTCAGCCACTCGCCCATGCCCGCCTTGTGCGGGTAGGTCAGCGGCGCGAACGCGAGCACGCCGAGCCGTTCCAGCACCTCGTAGCGCTGCTGCTCGGGCAGCCGGTACTGCACCGGCCAGTCCGTGCCGTAGTGCGTGCGGGCCTGGTCGAAGTAGGCCCACACCTTGTCCAGCATGCGTTCCGGCAGGAAGTGCACGTGCACGTCGACCAGGCCGGGCAGGCCCAGCTCGGCGGTCCAGCGCGGGACGTCGGCGTCATCGCGGGGTGGTGCGGGAAGATCCACGGGGTCCACCCTAGGCCGGTGCGCGGGGATCGGCCGGGCCACCGGCGGCCCGGCAGTGCCGGATCGGCCGGGCCACCGGCGGCCCGGCAGTGCCGGATCGGCCGGGCCACCGGCGCAGTGCCGGATCGGCGCCGCCGCTCAGCGCAGGCTCCGCGCCCGCCCCTTCGCCGCACGGCCGACGGCGCGGGCGATCTCCCGCTGCGCGTCCTTCTTGGCGAGGTCACGGCGCTTGTCGTAGTCCTTCTTGCCGCGGGCGAGCGCGAGCTCGCACTTGACCTTGCCGTCGTTGAAGTAGAGCGACAGCGGGACGAGGGTGAGCCCGCCCTCGCGGGTCTTGCCCATCAGCCGGTCGATCTCGCCGCGGTGCAGCAGCAGCTTGCGGGTGCGCCGCGGCTCGTGGTTGGTCCAGCTGCCGCGGACGTACTCCGGGATGTGCAGTCCGCGCAGGAATACCTCGCCGTCGTCGATGGTGGCGAACGCGTCCACCATCGACGCCCGGCCCAGACGGAGGCTCTTCACCTCGGTCCCCTTGAGCGCGACCCCGGCCTCGAACTCCTCCAGGATCGCGTAGTCGTGCCGGGCCCGACGGTTCTGCGCGATCACCTTCCGGCCCTGTTCCTTCATGCGGCCAGGGTACCCGTGACCACCGACGTCAGACCTTCACATAAGCGCGCAGCGTCACGTACCCGGTGACGCCCGCGACGACGGCGCCGACCGGCACCAGCAGCGCCGACACCAGCAGCACGTCGGACAGCCGGACCGGCGGGATCACCCCGGCCTGCCCGATCGCCGCGACCAGGTCGTCGACGACCGCGTACTTGGCCGCCACCAGCCCGAGCCCGGCGAGCGCGCCGCCGATCGCGCCGGCGATCGCGGCCTCCACCAGGAACGGCAGCTGCGTCGTCCACCGGGTGGCCCCGACCAGGCGCATCACCCCCACCTCGGTGCGCCGGGTGAACGCCGACACCTGCACCGTGTTGGAGATCAGCAGCACCGCGGCGAACGCCTGCACGACGGCCAGCGCGAACGCCACGTTCCGCACGCCGTTCAGGAAGTCGAACAGCGTCCCGACGACGTCGCGCTGGTCGATCACGCCGCGCACCCCGGGCCGTTCGGCGACCGCGGCGCGGACGGCGGCCGGGCCGGCCTCCTGGTCGGTGAGCGTCACCCGCAGGGTGGCGGGCAGCGACTGCGGCCGCGCGACGTCGGCCACCGACTGCCCGGCGAACAGCTCCCGGAACCGGGTGTAGGCCTCCTCCTGGGACTCGAACGTCACCGCGGCGACGCCCGGCGCGGTCTCGACGGCCGACCGGATCGACGCGCAGGCCGGACCGGAGCAGTCCGGATCGGAGCCGGAGACGTCGGCGGTCAGCGCGACCTGGATCTCCAGCCGGTCGGTGTAGAGCGCGGAGATGTCGTCGATGGTGCGCAGCACGAGCAGGCCTGCCCCGACCGACATCAGGGTGACCGCCGTGGTCAGCACCATCGCGACGGTCATCGTGACGTTCCGGCGCAGGCCCGCGGAGACCTCGCGGGTGAGCAGGGCGGGGCGCACTACCGGCCCGCCCCGTACACGGCGCGGGACTCATCGCGCAGCACCGTCCCGTCGGACAGCTCGATCACCCGGCGGCGCATCGCGTCCACGATGGAGTCGTCGTGGGTGGCCATCAGCACCGTCGTCCCGCCGCGGTTGATCCGCTCCAGCACCTGCATGATCTCCCGGCTGGTGTGCGGGTCGAGATTGCCGGTGGGCTCGTCGGCGAGCAGCAGCGGCGGGCGGTTCACCGACGCCCTGGCGATCGCGACCCGCTGCTGCTCGCCGCCGGACAGCTCGTGCGGCATCCGCTCGGCCTTGCCCTGCAGCCCGACCATCTCCAGCAGCTCGGGGACCGCGGCCCGGATCTCGCCGGGCCTGCGCCCCAGCACCTCCAGCGCGAACGCGACGTTGCCCGCCACGGTGCGCTTGGGCAGCAGCCGGAAGTCCTGGAAGACACAGCCGATCCGCTGGCGCAGCCCGGGCACCTTGCGCCGCGGGAGCCGCGCGACGTCGCGGCCGTCGACCCGGATGGTCCCCGAGGTCGGCACGTCCTCCCGCAGCAACAACCGCAGCAGGGTCGACTTGCCGGATCCGGACGGCCCGATCAGGAACGCGAACTCACCGGCGCCGACGGTCAGCGAGATCCGGTCCAGCGCCGGACGTCCGGACGCCGGATAGCGTTTGGTGACGTCCTGCAGCTCGATCACGGAGCGGGACGGTACCGCCGCCCGCTGTGCACGAGCGGTGACGACACGCGGGGATCAGGGTGCGGTGACGTCGACCGGCAGGCCGGGCTCGGCGAACGTCAGGGTGATCGCGCCGGTGGCGGCCTCGGCCGGCACCAGCTGCAGCCGCAGCAGCCGGCCCTCCTCGGGGGTGCCGGGGGCGCCCAGCCAGGCGTCGAACCCGGGATGCGGCGAGACCAGCCCGGCGAGCTCGTCGAGCCGGGTCGCCTCGGCCGGTCCGGGCGCGGCGTCCCGGGCCGCGGCCAGGTCCACGGTGCCGGTGTAGTGCAGCGCCGGGACGCCGTCCACCTCGGCCGGGCCCTGCTCGGTGACCTCGCGCAGGCCGGACGTGGCGTGTAGCGCCCCGGTCAGCGCGCCGACCGGCAGCAGCCCGGTGGAGACCGGCTGCCACTGCTCGGCACCGCCGAGCCGGAGCCAGGCGGCGTCGTCGACCACCCGGACGTGCGCACCGCGGGTGCCGAGCGCGACCGTCAGGTCCGCGGCGAACGGGTCGAAGCGGACCGGGCCGCCGCCGCTCAGCGGACCGGTCGGCCCGTCCAGGGTGACCGCCACCCGGGCCGTCCCGGCCTCGGCGAGCGCCGTCCCGGCCGCGGTCACGATCTCCTGCGGGGTGGGCGGCGGCGGGTCGCCGGCCGCTCCGCCGCCGCCGGTGCATCCGGCGAGCAGCACGGCCAGCACCGCGCCGAGGACGGCGAGCGCCGGCCGGGGACCGCGGCTCACGACGCGTCGGCCTGCTGACGGCGCCAGCGGATGCCGGCCTCGATGAACTGGTCGATCTCGCCGTCGAGCACCTGGGAGGGGTTGCCCTCCTCGTGCTCGGTGCGCAGGTCCTTCACCAGCTGGTAGGGGTGCAGCACGTAGTTGCGCATCTGGTTGCCCCAGGACGAGCCGGCGTCCTTGAACGAGTCGCGCAGCTCGCGCTCCTCCTGCCGGCGCCGCTCCAGCAGCTTGGCCTGCAGCACCGTCATCGCCGACGCCTTGTTCTGCAGCTGCGAGCGCTCGTTCTGGCAGGCCACCACGATTCCGGTCGGGATGTGGGTGAGCCGGACCGCGGAGTCGGTGGTGTTGACGCCCTGGCCGCCCGGGCCGGACGCGCGGAACACGTCGACCCGCAGGTCCTTCTCGTCGATCTCGACGTGGTCGGTGACCTCGACGACCGGGGCCACCTCGACCCCGGCGAACGAGGTCTGCCGGCGGCCCTGGTTGTCGAACGGCGAGATCCGGACCAGCCGGTGGGTGCCCGCCTCGACCGAGAGCGTGCCGAACGCGTACGGCGTGTGCACCGCGAAGGTGGCCGACTTGATGCCGGCCTCCTCGGCGTAGGAGGTGTCGTAGACATCGGTGCCGTAGCCGTGCCGCTCGGCCCAGCGCAGGTACATGCGGAGCAGCATCTCGGCGAAGTCGGCGGCGTCCACCCCGCCGGCCTCGGCGCGGATGGTCACCAGCGCCTCGCGCTGGTCGTACTCGCCGGACAGCAGGGTCCGGACCTCCAGCGAGGCGATCTCGGACCGCAGCCGGGCCCGGTCGGCGTCGGCGTCGGCGATCGCGGCGGCGTCGCCCTCGTCCTCGGCGAGCTCGTAGAGCACCGGGAGGTCGTCGAGCCTGCGGCGCAGGTCGTCGAGCCTGCGCAGCTCGCCCTGCGCGTGCGCGAGCCGACTGGTGATCTTCTGGGCGGCGTCGACGTCGTCCCAGAGGTCCGGCCGGCCCGCCTGCTCGGACAGCTCCTCGATCTCCTGCCGGAGCGCGGGCACGTCGGCGACGGCCTCGATGCTGGACAGCGTGGTGTCGAGGTCCTTCAGGTCGGCCTGGACGTCGGGGTTCACGCCGACCGAGGGTACGCGGCGTGCGGGGCCGCTCAGTCCTCGGGCACCGCGTCGATCAGCTTGATCATCGCGCGGGTGTGGGCGACCGCGAAGTCGGCGACCGGCCTGCCGTACGGGTCGGTGGTGGCCTTCGCGGCGGCGCGCGCCTCGGCGAGCCGCTCGGTGTAGGCCTCGCGGGCGGCGCGCAGCAGCTCGGTGCGCTGCTTCACGGTGAGCGAGCCGGCATGCAGCAGCCGGAGCACCAGCGGGCTGCGGACCGCGTCGGCGTCGCCGCCGGCGGCCAGCCACGCCTTGAACGCCCGCTTGCCCGCCGCGGTGACGACGTACTGCTGGCTGGCCCGCGGGCCCTGCTTGCCCAGCCGGAGCAGTCCCTCCTCGGTGAGCGCGGGCAGCTCCCGGTAGACCTGGCTGCGGGTCACCGAGAAGAACAGCCCGAACCGCTCGCCGGCGGCGGTGACCAGCTGCCCGCCGGTCATCGGGCCGCCGTGCAGCAGGCCGAGCAGTGCGGCGGCGGTCGCGTTGACCGGTGTGACAGGGGCCATGACATCGACGGTCCCACGGACCGGGCCGCTCCGCGAGTCCACGTTGCACCCGATCCGGGGGCGGCGGTCCCTCCGGCCCAGCCGGTGCCGCCGTTCGCCGGGGTCGATTTCGGACACCGGGCGCGAACCGCCGAACCCGGTCCACTGTCGACGGGCCGGGTGCCGGCGGCGTCAGAGCGTGAGCGCCGCGATCCGCTCGCGGGTGACCGCGAGATCGCCCCACTGCCCGGCCAGCCGGCGGGCGCGCTTGTAGAAGAAGTGCGCCTCGTGCTCCCAGGTGTAGCCGATTCCGCCGTGGTACTGGATCATCGCCGCGGTCGCCTGCAGCGCGACGTCGTTGGCCTTGGCCTTCGCGACGGCGACGGCGAGATCGGCACCGTCGAGCCCCTCCTGCACCGCGTACGACGCGTACAGCGCGGCGTGCTCGGCCATCGTCACGCCGACGTGCAGGTCGGCCAGCGCGTGCTTGATCGCCTGGAAGGAGCCGACCGGCACGCCGAACTGCTCGCGCTCCCGGTCGTAGGCGACGGTCCGGTCCAGCGCCTCGCGCGCGACGCCGACCAGGTCGGCGGCCACCAGCACGGTCGCCCGGTCCGCCAGCTCGCGGGCGACGTCGATGCCGGCCCCCGGCAGCGGCTCGGTGCGGCCGCCGGTCAGATTGGCCAGCCGGGTGGTGCCGTCGTAGGAGCCGACCGGTGTGGCCGACGCGCCGGTGAGGAGCACCAGGCCGGGCACGCCGTCCTCGGCGGGGGCGACCACGACGTCGGCGATCGCGCCGTACTCGACGGCGGGCAGGCCGCCGGCGGCGGAGCCGCGGGACGCGAACGCCCCGACCGCCTCCCCGGACGCCAGCCGCGGCAGCCAGGCCGCGCGGTGCTCGTCGGAGCCGGCCAGCCGGATCGCCTCGGCGGCGAGCACGGTGCCCCGCCACGGCCCGGGCGCCACCCCGGCGCCGAGCGCCCGGGCGATCACCTGGGCCTCGACCAGGCCGAGCCCGAGACCGTCGTGCTCCTCGGGGACGGTGACGGCCAGCCAGCCCTGCTCGCCGGCGGCGGCCCACAGCGACGCCGGGTTGCCGGCTGTGTCAGCAGGGTCGGCGGTGCCGGCGGTGCCGGCCGGACCGGCTGTGCCGGCTGAGCCTGCGGTGCCGGCGTCCACCACCTCGCGGACGGCGGCCAGGTCGAACCGCTGCGCCAGGTAGTCGCGCACGGCCCGGTCGAACTCGCGCTGGGTGTCGGTGAGTGCGAAGTACACGGTGACCCCTCTACCGCGGCAGGCCGAGCACGCGCTCGGCGGTGACGTTGCGCTGGACCTGGGACGAGCCGCCCCAGATGGTGACCGAACGGGACCACATGGCCTGGGCGTGCATCGCCCGCAGGTCGGTCACCGGGCCGCCGTCCCACCCGCCCAGGGTGTCGAGGGTCGCGTCGGCGCCGAGGATCTGGTCGTAGACCTCCCAGAGGTCCTGGAACGTCTCCGACCACTGCAGCTTGGTCATCGACGCCTCGAAGCCGAGATCACGGCCCTGCTCGACCTGGGTGAGCACGTGCATCGAGTGCAGCCGCAGGCACTCCAGCTCGGTGAGCACCCTGGCGAGCTCGTTGCGGACCACCGGATCGGTGTCCCGGCCGAGGGCGCGGGCGACCGCGACGATCTCGTCGTACTGCCTGCGGAACTCGGTGTACTGGGAGATGCCGGACGCGCCGCGCTCGAAGGAGAGCAGCAGCATCGCGGTCCGCCAGCCGTCGCCGATCTCGCCGAGGCAGTCGGTGGCCGGGACCCGGGCGTCGTCGAAGAAGACCTCGCCGAACTCGCTGGCCCCGCTCATCTGCTTGAGCGGGCGCGCGGTGACGCCGGGCTGGTCCATGTCGATCAGCAGCATGCTGATGCCGCGGTGCTTGGCCGATCCGGGCTCGGTGCGGACCAGGGTGAAGATCTTGTCGCCGTGCACGGCGTTGGTGGTCCAGACCTTCTGCCCGTTGACGACGAAGTCGTCACTGCTGCCGTCGCTGTCCCGGACGCCCCGTGTCGACAGTGCCGCCAGGTCGGACCCGGCACCCGGCTCGGAGAAGCCCTGGCACCAGATCACCTCGTTGCGCAGCAGCGGGCCGATGATCTCCTTCTTCTGCGCGTCGGTGCCGATCGCCATCACGGTCGGCGCGAGGAACGCCAGCCCGAGCGGGTTGACGGTGCGCGGGGCGTGCGCGCGGACGGTCTCCTCGTCGTAGATCGCCTTCATGCCGGGGGTGCCGCCGCGGCCGCCGTACTCGGTCGGCCACTGGATCCCGGCGAAGCCCGCGTCGGCCTTGTCCCGCTCCCAGTCGCGGCGCAGCCGGAAGCTCTCGTCGTCGCCGAGGGACTCCCAGAAGCCGGGCCGGGTCCACTCCTGCGGGATGTGCGCCGAGAGCCAGGAGCGCAGCTCGCTGCGGAACTCCTCCTCGGCGGGGGTGAAGGTCAGGTCCATGTGTCGCACCCGTTCTGCGTTGAGTCGCCGCTGTCCCTCGCCGCAATCTTGCATACCCGCCGGTAACCTGCCACCCCGGCGTGCCGCCATGGCCGGTCCGGTATGCAGCGAGTACCATTCCGGTATGCGCAGCGAGCGGGTGACGGTCACGCTGCCGGCCGAGCTGGTAGCGGAAGCGCGGGACGCGGTGTCCCGCGGATCAGCAGCGAGCCTGTCCGCCTACGTGGCGGAGGCGGTCCAGGCCCGGCAGGACCGGGACCGGTCCTTGGCCACACTGGCGAGCCTCTACGGCGGCCCGCCGCCGGCCGATGAGCTGGATGCGGCGCGGCGTTCGCTGCGGCCGATCCCGCCCGTGGCCGTCGGCTGAGCCGCGCAATGATCGGCGGACGAGTTCTCGATGCCTCAGCGCTGGCGGCCTTCGCGACCGGCCGCCCCGTCTACATGCGGGCCCTCGTCTGGGCCGCCGTCGAGGAGGGCATCGTGCTCGCGGTTCCCAGCACCGCCCTCGGCAGGGCCTGGTCGATGGTCGACGCCGAGCACCACGCTGCCCTGCAGGTCCTGCTCGGCCTGCCGAACACGGTGATCCACGACCTCTCCCCGGAGAGCGCCCAGGAGGCCGGCCTGCTGCTCGCCTCCCAGGGGCTGGACGACATCGCCACCGGCCAGGTCGTCTCGGCCGCCCGCCGGCGCGGCTGGCCCGCGGTGACCGGCGACCCGGGGACCCTGCGCAAGCTGGACCCGCTTGTCCCGATCGAGGAACTGCCCTGATCCCTTGACCTGACGTCGACTTCAGGTCGCACGCTCCTCCGGTCAGCCCGCGACGACCGGAGGTCCGCATGCTCGCCATCGTCCAGCACGACCACGGAGGACCCGAGGTCCTCGTCCCGCGCGAGGTCCCCGATCCCGAGCCCGGCCCGGACCGGGTGCGCATCCGGGTCGAGGCGGCCGGGGTGCACCTGGTGGACACCACGCTGCGCGCCGGTGACGACCGGGGACCGTTCCCGGCGCCCGCCCTGCCCATCGTCCCCGGCCGGGAGGTCGCCGGCATCGTCGACGCGATCGGGCCGGGCGTCGATCCGGGCCTGCTCGGCGCCCGGGTCAGCAGCCATCTCGGCCCGGGCGGGTCCGGCGGGTACGCCGCGGTCGCGGTCGCCGCGGCCGGCGACCTGCACCGACTACCGGCCGGTGTCGACGCCGCGGCGGCGGTGGCCGTGCTCGGCACCGGGCGGATGACCGAGGGCCTGCTGGAGCTGGCCCGGCCGCGGGCCGGCGAGACCGCGCTGGTGACCTCCGCGGCCGGCGGGATCGGGACGCTGCTGGTGCAGGCACTGGCCGCCGACGGCGTGACGGTGCTCGCCGCGGCCGGCTCCGGCCGGCTGAACGGACCGCTGCCGGACGGGGTGGTCCCGCTGGCCTACGACCGGCCCGGCTGGGCCGACGCCGCCCGCGGGCACACCGGGGACCGCGGCGTCGATCTGGTGTTCGACGGCGTCGGCGGCGACGCCGGCCGCGGCGCGTTCGAGCTGCTGGCCCCCGGCGGCCGGGTGCTGCTGCACGGCTGGTCGGCAGGCGCCCCGACGCCGTTCCGGGCCGACGAGCTGTGGGAGCGGGCGCTCACCGTGACCGTGGCGCTCGGGCCACCGGTCCTCGCCCTGGGGCTGCGCCGGCTCGAGGAGCGGGCGCTCGCCCGGCTCGCCGACGGCCGGTGGTCACCGGTGGTGAGCCGCTACCGGCTGGCCGACGCGGCCCGTGCGCACGCCGACCTGGAGGCCCGGCGGACCCGGGGGAAGGTCGTGCTGGTGCCCTGAACCGGCAGCTCAACCGGTATTATCGTCACGAAGCCGGGAACGGAGCGTGGCCAGCTCGCCCTCGGTCAGGCCGTGCTCGTGCAGCCAGCCGACGGGGCCGTCGTACCGCTCGTCGAGCAGCTGCAGGAAGGTCTGCATCACCTCGGCCCGCGGCCGGTGCCGGTCGATCTCCTCGGAGGCCGGCATCGGCTGCCCGGCGGCGGTCGTCCAGCGCCGGAACAGCGCGTCGATCCGGGTCGCCGAGAGCGCGTAGTCGGCGACCACCTCGTCCCGCGGGACGCCGACCGCCGAGCACACCAGCGCGACGAGCACCCCGGTCCGGTCCTTCCCGGCCGCGCAGTGCACCACGGTCGCGCCGGTCTCCCGCTCGGCGATCCGGCGGACGCCGGTCACCACGTTCGCGCCCCGGTCGCCGAGGTAGGCCAGGTAGTGACCGACCATCGGGTCGGCGTCCTCACCCAGCTCGGGCAGGCCGCGCCCGGAGTCGGGGATGAAGCTGAGCCGGTGCACGGTGATCCCGGCACCGGCCAGCGCGCCCGCCCCGCTGATCAGCAGCTCCTCGTCCTTGCGCAGGTCCAGCACCTGCACGACGCCGAGCTCGCCGGTCAGCCGGGCGACGTCGGCCGGGCTGAGCCCCTCCAGGGACTCGGTCCGCAGCAGCACGCCCGGCCGCACCCGGCCACCGCCCGCCAGCGGGAGGCCGCCGACGTCACGGGCGTTGGCGAGGCCGTCGAAGGTCAGCCAGCGGTCCGGCACCAGATCCGTCACGGTCACCGAGCCTAGGCAGCCGGACGCTCCCGCGGGAGGCCCCGGCGACCGGGCTCACCGTCCGTGCACCGGCGGCCTGCGCAGCGCGGGCGGCAGCCGGCGCGCGCCGTCGCCCTGGACGGCCGCCGCGTCGTCGGGATTGACCAGCCGGCAGGTCGTCATGGACAGGCAGCCGCAGCCGATGCAGCCGTCCAGGCCGTCGCGCAGCGCGGTCAGCGCGTCGATCTGCTCGTCCAGCCTGCCCCGCCAGGCCTTCGACAGCCGCGACCAGTCGGCGCGGGTCGGCGTGCGCTCGGCGGGCAGCGAGTCCAGCGCGGCCCGCACCTCGTCCAGCCCGATGCCGAGCGAGCGGGCCGCCCGGACGAACGCCAGCCTGCGCAGCACGCTGCGGCGGTATCGGCGCTGCCCGCCCGAGGTGCGGCTCGCCGAGATCAGCCCCTCCCGCTCGTAGTAGCGCAGCGCCGAGTGCGGGAAGCCGCTCCGCTCCACGATCTCGCCGATCGTCAGGAGATCGCCCGACTCCATCTCCTCCACCCCCTCCGACACCGTCCGGCTCCCGGTCCGATCCTGAAGCTCAGTTCACCATCATGCCGTTCGTCGCGCTCCGGCCACCTGCGGCGACATCCGCCCGTCGGTGCGGACCGGCCGTCCGCCGGGTTGCCCCGCAGCCGCTCTCAAGATCGATTTCTCGGTGAGCGGTGCCTGCGGCGCGGCGACCGACACCCCCGGGGCTGGACCTGCCGGGCGGACCCCTCTACGGTGATCCGCAAGTCATCACGGTCCGATCACGAGCGGGCCAGGAGCCGGAATCCCCGACCGGCTCGCCCGGGACCCCCGACCCGGCCGCTCGGTGCTCGGTGCCGTCCGTTGATCGTGAAAGGGCAACCCTTGCCAGGACACCGCTCCCCCGGTGGCCGCCGCGTGTTCCCCCGACCCGTGGCGACCCATCCCGCAGTGACAGCAACACCCGGTGCCCGCACCGTCCGCTCCCCCGGGGCCGCACACGCGGCCCGCCGTGCCGGGACCGCGACAGCGGCCACCGGCGCCGCCTTCGGCGTGCTCGCCTCCGGCGCGTTCGCCACGATCGTCCCGACCACGCTGGACGGGACTGCCACCGAGGCCGAGGCCGAGGAGTCGACCGCCGCGACGACCCTCGCCGCGTACTCGGCGACGATCCCGTCGGCGACGGCGACCTCCGACGGCAGCCCGTCCGGGTACTTCAGCCCGGTCTCGTTCGAGCACTCCGGTGCCGCAACCGGTGCGCTGCAGGCGGCCGCCCCGGCAGACGACGGCGACATCGCCTCGATGGGCAAGGCCCGCGAGATCGCCGACCGGATCGCCGAGGAGCACCGGCTGGCGGCCGAGGCGCAGGCCCAGCGCGAGGCCGAGCAGGCCCGGCTCCAGGAGCTGATCGCGCAGGGCGGCGTGGACGCCTGGATCGCCGAGGCGCTCGACCACATGGGCCTGTCGCAGTCCTACGCGACCGGGCTCAAGCGGATCATCATGAAGGAGTCCAACGGCGATCCCGACGCGATCAACAACTGGGACTCCAACGCCCTGCGCGGCACCCCCTCGGAGGGCCTGATGCAGGTCATCCCGTCGACGTTCGCGGCGTACGTGCACCCGGACTTCGCGCACGAGGACATCACCCACCCGATCGCGAACATCACCGCCGGCGTCCGGTACATGATCGACCGGTACGGCATCGACACCCTCGCGGCGGGCGGCCGGACCGGCGCGAACGGCGGGTACATCGGCTACTGACCGGCGGTTCACCCCATCGGTGTGGCGTGTCGTTCCGGGCCACGACTGTGACGGCGGTCGGCAGGGGGAACCTGCCGGCCGCCTTTCCCGTTGTGGAAAGTAATATCTGCTTTAACGTCCGTGGCCGAGAGGAGCTCCCCGCTCGTGACCTCCCCCGGTGGAGCGCACGCCCGCACCGGCGCCGCCACGAGCGGCGACGGTTCGAGGTCTCGGTTCCGGCCCGAGCTCCAGGGACTGCGCGCACTCGCGGTCCTCCTGGTCGTCGTCTACCACATCTGGTTCGATCGCGTCTCCGGCGGCGTGGACGTCTTCTTCCTGATCACCGGATTCCTCATCGTCGGCGGGCTGTACCGCGCGGCCGGCCGCGGCGGGATCGACCTGCTCGCGACCTGGCGGCGGCAGCTGTCCCGGCTGCTGCCCGCCATCACCGTGGTGCTGGGCACCGGGATCGCGGCCGGCGCGTTCCTGCTCCCGGAGAGCCGGTGGCTGCCCACGGTCCGGGAGACCGTCGCGTCGCTGCTGTTCGTGCAGAACTGGGAGCTGGCCAACAACGCTGTCGACTACGCCGCGATGAACAACGCGGCGAGCATGGTGCAGCACTTCTGGTCGCTGTCCATCCAGGGCCAGTTCTACCTCGTCGCGCCCCTGCTGGTGGCCGGTGTCGCGGTCGCCGCCCGGCGGGACGGCGCCGACCTGCACGCCCGGCTGACCGGCACGCTGGTCGTCGTCGGCGGGGCGTCGCTGGCGTACTCGGTGTACCTGACGCTGGTCAACCAGCCGCTCGCCTACTTCCACTCGCTGACCCGGCTCTGGGAGTTCGCGCTCGGCGGCCTGCTCGCGCTGTGGATCTCCCGGATCGAGTACCGGCCGGAGCTCACCCCGCCCGCGCGGGCTGCGCTCGGCTGGTTCGGCGTCGTCGCGCTGGTGTCCTGCGGCGTGCTGCTGCAGGTGGACCGGGCGTTCCCCGGCTGGGCCGCGCTGTGGCCGACACTCGCCGCGGCGATGGTGCTCGTCGCCGGGCGCTCCGGGCACCCGCTGGGTGTGGACCGGCTGCTGTCCGGCCCGGTGCTGCGCCGGATCGGCGACATCTCGTTCCCGCTGTACCTGTGGCACTGGCCGATCCTGGTGCTGACGCTGGTGTACACCGGCGCCGACCGGCTCGGGGCGGCCGCGGGCACCGCGGTGATCGCCGCGTCGTTCGTGCTGGCCTGGCTCACCCACCGGTTCGTCGAGCAGCCGATCGCGGCGCTGGACGTGCGGCGGGCGCTGCGCACCGGCGGCGCGCTCGCGCTGGTCGTCCTGCTCGGTGCCGGCGCCTGGTACGGGGTGGCCGCCGCCCGCTCGTCGGTCGAGGTCGACATCGGGTCGCCGACCCACCCCGGGGCGGCCGCGCTGACCGCCGGGGTGCAGTACGCCGGGCTCGGCGAGGAGCCGGGCTCGGAGGTCGCCCTCGCGCCGTCCCTGGTGCAGGCCGGTGACGACTGGAGCTACCGGCGCGGGACCTGGCTGTGCGACCCGATCGAACGGCCCGAGGTGCACCTGTGCACCATCCCGGCGCCCGGCCCGGAACCGGCCGAGCGGCGGATCGCTGTGGTCGGCGACTCGCACGCCCAGCAGTACGTCGCGTCGCTGATGCCGGTCGCCGCCGAGCGGAACTGGGAGATCATCGGCATGTTCCGCGGCGCCTGCCCGTTCTCGACGACCGCCGAGTCCGAGTGGGCCGAGAACGGCTGCGCCGAGTGGAACGCCGAGGTGGCCGAGGAGCTGGCCGAGCAGCAGCCGGACGCCGTCGTCACGCTCGCCACCCGCGAGGTCCGGCCCGGCCTGACCGAGGTCACCCCGCAGGGCTTCGTGGACGCCTGGAAGAAGATGGACGACGCCGGCGTGGCCGTGGTGGCCGTCCGGGACAACCCGCGGCCGCCGTTCTTCGTGCCGGAGTGCGTCGGCCGGGAGGGCAGGCACGCGGAGGCGTGCGGGATGCCCCGCGAGGACGTCTACGCCCCGCTGCCGCCGTACGCGCTGCTCCCGGACGTCCCGCCGAACGTCTCGTTCGTCGACACCGCCCCGGCGATCTGCGAGCCGGACTTCTGCCCCAGCGAGATCGGGAACGTGCTCGTCTACATGGACGACAACCACCTGACCGCGACCTACGCCGAGAGCATGGCCCCGCTGTTCGACGAGCACTTCACCCACCGGCTCGGCTGGTGAGGGCTCACACCGGGCGCACGCTCCGGCCGTCGACGGCGACCACGTCGCCGCGGCGCAGCTGAGCGCCGCGCCGGTACTCCGGCTCGCCGTTCACCGTCACCAGGCCGGACTCGAGCAGCTCGCGGGCGTGCCCGCCGTCCTCGGCGAGGTTCGCCAGCTTGAGGAACTGGCCGATCCGGATCGGCTCGTCGCGGATCGGGACGTCGGCCGGGCTGCTCGGGGGCGTCATGGCCCCCATTCTGGCCGGTCCCCGGGTCCGTAGCATCGACCGGCGTGGCAGACCACTACTTCACGGCCACGCCGTCGGTCGCGAGCCGGCCGGGCGAGGTCCGGCTGCACGCCGACGGCGTGGACCTGACCCTCGCGACCGACACCGGCGTGTTCTCCGGCGGCCGGATCGACCGGGGCACCCGGGTGCTGCTGGACGCGGCGCCGATGCCACCGGTCCGCGGGCCGATGCTGGACGTCGGCTGCGGCTACGGCCCGATCGCGCTCACCCTCGCCGCGCGCCGCAGGCGGCTGCCGGTGTGGGCGGTGGACCTCAACGAGCGGGCGCTGGGCCTCACCCGGGCGAACGCGCAGCGCGCCGGACTGGGCAACGTGACGGCCTGCCTGCCGGACGAGGTGCCCGCCGACCTGTCGTTCGCCGGGATCTACTCGAACCCGCCGATCCGGTCCGGGAAGCCGGCCCTGCACGCGCTGCTGCTGCGCTGGCTGCCCCGGCTGATGCCGGACGGGCGGGCCTGGCTGGTCGTGGCGAAGAACCTGGGATCGGACTCGCTGCAGCGCTGGCTGGAGCACGAGCAGGGGTTCCCGACGGTCCGGCTGGTCTCCGAGAAGGGCTACCGGGTGCTGGAGGTCGCGCCGCGCGAGCCGTGACACGACGAAGGCCCCCGGATCTCTCCGGGGGCCTTCGCATCGTGGTAGCGGGGGTAGGATTCGAACCTACGACCTCTGGGTTATGAGCCCAGCGAGCTACCGAGCTGCTCCACCCCGCGCCGTCCGGAACCGGTCGTCTCGACCTCTGTGGCTCCGTCTGTGTTGTGTCCCCACAGTACCTCGCCGCTCCCGGCGCCCGCACAGGGGGGTCCGGGTCCCGGCGCCGGCCCACGCGTGCACCGGATCCGTTGCGCCCGAGCGCATCCGACCCGCACACGACGACGGCCCCCGGGAGATCCCGGGGGCCGTCGTGTGGTGGTAGCGGGGGCAGGATTCGAACCTGCGACCTCTGGGTTATGAGCCCAGCGAGCTACCGAGCTGCTCCACCCCGCGCCGAACGGAACCGGCCGTGTCGACCGTGTGGCCTCGACCCCGTGGCTCCGTCTGTGTTGTGTCCCCACCGTACACCGCGGGCCCGGGACCCCGTCCACCGGGGTCCCGGGCCCGCCGGGTGCGTGGTGTTCAGCCGCCGGAGTTCTGGAACTGCTCGACGGCGCGGTCCAGCTCGGCCAGCGCGTCGCCCTGGCGGGCGAAGTCACCGGCCTGCTGGGCGGCCCGCAGGTCGTTCAGCGCGTCCCGGATCTCCTGCGCCGCGGTCGCCTGGGCACCGGTCGGTGCGGCGGGCGGCGCCGGGGTCTCCGCACCGTTCGGGTCCGGCGGCTCCTGCTGGGCGGGCTGCTCACCGGTGGTCGGCGCCGCACCGCCCGCCGCGTCACCGGCACCGGCACCGAACACCTCGTCCAGCGCCGCGGACAGGCTGGCGTTGTAGCCGACCCGGCCGCCGTAGCTCACCAGCACGCGGGCGAGCTGCGGATAGGACGAGTCCTGCCCGGCCCGCTCGATGTAGACCGGCTCGACGTAGAGCAGCCCGCCGGCCACCGGGAGGGTGAGCAGGTTGCCGTAGTCGATCGTGGTCTGGTTCTGCCGGAGCAGGTTCAGCTCCTGCGAGACCTCCGGCGAGCCCAGGAACTGGGCCTGCACCTGCTGCGGACCCAGCGTCTGGGTCTCGTTGGGCAGCTGCAGCACGGTGATCTGGCCGTAGTTCTCCGGATCGGAGGCGGCCGAGACGTAGGAGGCGAGGAACTGCCGGCGCAGGCTCACCAGCGCGCTGGTGAGCTGGAACGACGCGCCCTCCTGGTTCGGCAGGCCGGCGTAGAGGTAGTACGGCGGCTGCGCGTCCTGCGCACCGCCCTCGGTGCCGCCGGCCGCGGTCGGGTCGGACGGGACGTCCCAGAACGACACCGTCGAGAAGAACTCGCCGGGGTTGTCCACGTGGTAGCGGGTCAGCAGCTCCCGCTGGACCTTGAACTGGTCCTCCGGGTAGCGCAGGTGCGCCTCCAGGTCCGGGCTGATCTCCGAGCGCGGCGTGACGGTGCCCGGGAACGCGTTCTCCCAGGTCTGCAGGACGGGGTCGTTCTCGTCGAACTCGTAGAGCCGCACGGTGCCGTCGTAGGCGTCGACCGTGGCCTTCACCGAGTTGCGCAGGTAGCTGATCGTCTCGTTCGGCAGCTGCTGGCCGTCCGGCCCGAGCCGCGAGTCGGCGGTGGCGTCGCCGAGCTCGACCCGCTCGGCGTACGGGTAGTCCCGCAGCGTGGTGTAGCCGTCGACGATCCACTGGATCCGCCCGTCGACCACGGCCGGGTACGGGTCGTTGTCCAGGGTCAGCCAGGGGGCGACGGCCTGCACGCGGTCCCGCGGGTTCCGCACGTACATGATCTTCGACTCGGAGTTGATCGAGCTGTTGAACAGGATGTTCCGCTCGCCGTAGGCCAGCGCGAACACGGCCCGGTTGAACAGCCCGCCGACCGGGACGCCGCCGGCGCCGGTGTAGGTGTACTGCGCCTCGTCGGAGTCGTACTCCCGCGGCGGGGTGCCCTCCTCGGCGCCGACGATCGAGTACTGGTTGTCCAGCAGCTCGCCGTAGTAGATCCGCGGCTGGTCGACCGGGATCCGGCCCTGGGTCTGGGTGTCGCTGACGGTGAACAGCGGCAGGCCGCCCTGGCCGCCCGCGTCCTCCAGCGCCTCGTTGACCTGGTTCGCCGGTGCGGCCACGAAGCCGTTGCCGTGCGTGTAGACGAGATGCCGGTTGATCCAGTCCTGCTGGTTGCCGACGAGCGCGTTCGCGTCCATCTCGCGGGCCGCGACGACGTAGTCCTGGGTCTCGCCGTCGATCGTGTACCGGTCGATGTCCAGGTTCGGCGCGAAGCCGTAGAAGTTCCGTCGCTGCTGGAGCTGGGTGAACGTCCGGTTCAGCTTGCCCGGGTCGAGCAGCCGGATGTTCGGGATGGTGTCGGTGTCCGCCCGGACCTGCGCCGGTGTCGCCTCGGACTCCCCGGCGTAGGGCACGATGTTGACGTTGTCCGGGCCGATGCCGAACGCGTCCCGGGTGGCCGCGATGTTCCGTTCGATCGATGGCGCCTCGCGCTCGTTCGCGTTCGGTGCGACCACGAACTGCTGCAGCACCAGCGGGAACGCCGTGCCGACCAGGATCGACGAGATCACCAGGATGACCACGGCGACGGCCGGGATCTGCAGGTTCTGCCGGAACGCGGCGACGAAGAACGCCAGCGCGCACACCACCGCGATGATCAGCAGGATGAGCTTCGCCGGGAGCACCGCGTTCAGGTCGGTGTAGGTCGCCCCGTAGAACGTCTGCGAGTTCCGGTTCGACCACAGCAGGTCGTACCGGTCGAACCAGTAGGCGACCGCCTTGAGCAGCACGAACACGCCGGCCAGCACGGCCAGCTGGGCCCGGGCGGCGGTGGAGACGAAGCCGGACCGGCCGGTCAGCCGGATGCCGCCGAAGATGTAGTGGGTGACCAGCGCCAGCACGAAGCACAGCGCGATCGCGACGAACAGCCAGTTCAGCACCATCCGCATGAACGGCAGGGTGAACGCGTAGAACGCGATGTCGTTGCCGAACTCCGGATCCACCTGCCCGAACGGCGTGCCGTGCAGGAACATCTGCACGGTCTGCCACTGCACCGGCGCGGCCAGGCCGGCGATCAGGCCGATCGCGACCGGCACCCCGACGGCGAACAGCCGGAGCCGCTGGATGATCGTCGTGCGGTAGCGGGCGACCGGGTCCTCCGGGCCGGAGACCGGGACGAACACCGGGCGGTACCGGTAGGCCAGCCACAGGGTCAGCGCGACCAGACCGCCGACCACCAGGCCGACGACGCCGAACAGCACGATCTGGGTGAACAGCCGGGTGAGCTGCACGCTCCGGAAGCCGACCTCACCGAACCACAGGTAGTCGACATAGAAGTTCAGCAGCCGCGAGCCACCGAGCAGAAGCACTACGAGGACGCCCGCGGCGGCCAGCAGGATCCGGGTTCGGCGGGTCAGCGACGGCGCTCCCACAGGGGGCCGCATGGACGACACGGGCACGCTCCACAGCTCGGGTACGACATCGCAGAGATTCGGCCGGCGGGGAGCGACGGCAGGTTCTCCGACTGTCAACTCTACGGCGACGGCGTGAGTTCCCGGTTGAGCCCCGGCGGTTCCGCCATCCCACCACGAAAACGACAGTTCGGACAGGCCGCCCGGCACCCAGCCGCGTCCCGGACCGATCACGACCGTAAGGTGCGCGCGTGGGCCTTCGATCATCGACGTGGGTGACGGCACTGCTGGTGCTGCTGGGTCTCACCGTCGTCGGATCGGTGCTGCCCGCACCGGTCGTCGCGCTGGGTCCCGGCCCGACGTTCGACACCCTCGGCGATGTCGACGGCACCCCGGTGGTGTCCGCCCAGGGGCTGCCGACCTACCCCACCGAGGGACACCTCAACATGACCACCGTCGGCGTCACCGACGGGATCACCACGATCCGGGCGCTCGGGCTGTGGGCATCCGGGACGCACCGGCTCGCGCCGCGGTCCTCGCTCTACCCGCCCGGGCGCAGCACCGACGAGGTCACCGCCGAGAACCAGCAGGAGTTCGACGGCTCGATCGCGAACGCCGAGGCCGCCGCGCTCAACCACCTCGGGCTGCCCACCCGGGTGACGGTCGGCGCGCTCACCGACGACTCCCCCTCCGCCGGGGTGCTGGAGGTGGGCGACGAGATCCGCGGCGTCGGCGGCGCCCCGGTCGCCTCGGTCCAGGCGCTGCTCGACGCGCTCGGCACCGCACGCCCCGGCGAGCCGCTGGAGCTCACGGTGTCCCGCGACGGCGCCGCCCCGCGCGAGGTGACCGTCACCCCGGCGCCGCACCCCGAGGCCCCGGAGCGCGCGTTCCTCGGCATCACCCCGGCGACGACGCCCGCCGACGGGCAGCGGCTGTCGATCACCCTCGGCGACGTCGGCGGGCCGTCCGCCGGGCTGATGTTCAGCCTGGCGCTGGTGGACAAGCTGACGCCGGGCCCGCTCACCGGCGGCCGGTTCGTCGCCGGGACGGGCACCATCAACGCCGAGGGCGTCGTCGGCCCGATCAGCGGCATCCGGTTCAAGATGATCAAGGCGCAGGAGGTCGGCGCGGAGACGTTCCTGGTCCCGGCCGCGAACTGCGCCGAGGCCGCCGCGGACGCCCCCGACGGCCTGCAGCTGGTCCGGGTCGGCACGCTCGACGAGGCCGTCGCCGCGCTGGAGACGCTGGACGCCGGTGGCACGCCGGCGTCCTGCACGGAGTAGGCCCGGCACGGAACGGCCCGTACCGGTTCGCCGCCCGCGAACAGGCCCGGCGACCTGTGCCGACACCGGATCGCGGTGCCGCGGGCGGAGGCGTCGGACACCCCGTCCCGCGTACGGTGGGACGCATGAGCGACATCCCGTTCGGCTTCGGCCCCGCCGACCGTGACCGTGACAAGGACGAGGAGGGGCGCGGCCCCGACTCCTCCGCCGGCTCCGGTGACGGGTCCGGCGGCGAGCAGGAGGGACCGCCGGATCCGTTCGGCTTCGGGTCGCACCCGGCGTCCGGGGACACCCCGGCCGGCCAGCAGCAGAACCCGTTCGCGGCGTTCGGCACGGGCGGGCTGCCGGGCATGCCCGGGATGCCGGGCGGCGCGGGCGGCAACTTCGACATGAGCCAGCTCGGGCAGATGCTGTCCCAGCTCGGCCAGATGCTCAGCCACGCGGGCACCGGGTCCGGCGACGGCGGGCCGGTCAACTACGACCTCGCCGCCCAGCTCGCCACCCAGCAGCTCGCGCAGACGACGTCGTCGCTCACCGACGACCAGCGCACCGCCGTGACCGAGGCCGTCCGGCTCGCCGAGCTGTGGCTGGACCCGGCCACCGAGTTCCCGTCCGCGGGCGGCGAGGTCAAGGCGTGGACACCCAGCGACTGGGTGCGCGCGGGCATGCCCACCTGGAAGCGGCTGTGCGACCCGGTCGCGCGCCGGCTGTCCGCGGCCTGGGTCGAGGGCCTGCCCGAGGAGGTCCGCAGCGCGGCGGGCCCGATGCTGGCGATGCTCGGCCAGATGGGCGGGATGGCGTTCGGCAGCCAGCTCGGCCAGGGTCTCGCGCAGCTCGGCAAGGAGGTGCTCACCTCCACCGAGCTGGGCATCCCGGTCGGCCCGGAGCGCACCGCGGCGCTGCTGCCGGAGGCGATCGCCCGGTTCACCGAGGGCCTGGACCGCCCGGCCGGCGAGGTGACCCTCTACCTGGCCGCCCGCGAGGCCGCCCACCAGCGGCTGTTCACCCACGTGCACTGGCTCCGCGAGCGGCTGCTCGGCGCGGTCGAGGACTACGCCCGCGGCATCACCGTCGACACCTCCCGGATCGAGGAGCTCGCCCAGGGCATCGACCCGTCGAACCCGGAGTCGATCCAGGAGGCCATGCAGTCCGGCATGTTCGAGCCGGAGGACACCCCGCAACAGAAGGCCGCGCTGGCCCGGCTGGAGACGCTGCTCGCGCTCGTCGAGGGCTGGGTGGACACCGTCGTGGCGGAGGCGCTCGACGAGCGGCTGCCCGGCGCCGGCGCGCTGCGCGAGACGATGCGCCGCCGGCGCGCCTCGGGCGGTCCGGCCGAGCAGGCGTTCGCGACGATCGTCGGGCTGGAGCTGCGGCCGCGCAAGCTGCGGGCCGCGTCCGAGCTGTGGCAGCTGCTGCGCGACGAGCGCGGGATCGACGGCCGGGACGCGGTCTGGGCGCACCCGGACCTGATCCCGTCGGCGGACGACCTGGACGACCCGGCCGCGTTCGTCCGCGGTGGCTCCGGTGGCGGGGTGCCGGACGACCCGATCGCCGAGCTGGAGCGGCAGATGGCCGAGGACGCGCGGAAGGAGCAGGACCCGCCCGGCGGCTCCGACGCGTCCGGCTCGTCCGATGATTCCGGCGGCTCCGACGCGTCCGGCTCGTCCGACGGCGACGAGGGGCCGAAGCGCGACTCCTGAAGTGGTCCGGCTCAGCCGCCCGCGGCGGCCGCCGGGGGGTCCTGGAGCGCGACCGCAGGCGCGTCGTCGGCGGGCTCCGGGGACGCGTCGGCCGTCGCCGGGTCGCCGTCCACCCCGGTGATCCCGAGCGACGCGGCGGCGTTGAGCCCCTCCAGGTAGCCGATCGCCCGCTCGGTGCGCGGGTAGCGGTACACCCACGACCAGAAGACCTGGTCGTGCGCGGCGGACAGCAGGTGCCCGAGCTCGTGCACCAGGACGTAGTCGACGACCCAGCCGGGGGCGTCCCGGAGCCGCTCGCTGATCCGGATGGTGCGGTCGTCGGGCGTGCAGGACGCCCAGCGGGTCCGCATCGTCGGGACCCAGCGGACCGACACCGGCGTCGCGCGGCCCTCCAGCCAGCGCGCCGACAGCTCGTTCGCCCGGCGCAGCAGGGCCTCGTCGCCGCGGCGGCCCGGTGAGCGCCGCCGGGCCTCGCTGGCCTCGATCCGCTTGACCATCTCGGCGACCCAGTCGCGTTCCTGCTCGGCGGACATCCAGCCGGGGATGAACACGACGACGCGATCGCCCTCGCGGCGCGCACTGACCATCCGCTTCCGGCGGGCGCTGCGTCGGACCTCGACCGGGGAGCTCGCCATGGGACAAGAGTAAGCCGACCTGACATCCGATGTGAGCCGCCGGTACGGGCCGATCCGGCCGGTTGCCGGCTCCGGACGACGGGCCGGCCGCGGCGTCCCGTCCTCCCCCGGCCGGACCGCGCCGCGGAACCGGCCCCCGGCGCCCCGTGTGCTGCCCCGTGTGCTTCTGCGAACGCCGGCCGGATTCCGCCACGCGCACCCGGCCGCACCCGCCACCGTGGCCCGATGAGCGAACTCCCGCGCCGGCTGGCGCTCGCACCGCATCACGCCATCGTGGCGACCGGACCACGCACCCGCCGGATCGGCGACGGGCCCGCCGGGACCCGGGTGCTCGACGACCTGTCCCCCGCCGTCGCGGCAACGCTGGACCGGCTCGGCGCCGGTCCCCGCACGGTCGCCGAGCTGCGGGCGGCGCTGCCGCCGGGCCGGCGCGCGGCGCTGCTGGTGCTGCTCGGCGCCCTGCTGCGGGCCGGGCTGCTCGCCGACCCGGACGACGGGGACCGGATGCTGCGACGGCGCGGATCGGCTCTGGTGGAGGTCCGCGGGGACTCGGCGCTCGGCAGCGCCGTCGTCGCCGGGCTGGCCCGCAGCGGCGTCGGCCACGTGCTGCCGCGGGTGACCGGGACGGTCGACGGCGCGGACGTCGCCGCCGGGCTCCCCGCCGGGGACGGCCGCCGGGCCCGAGCGTTGCACGACCTGCTCGCCGCCGCGGGTGTCCGGTCCGGGCCGGCCGGGCGGGTCCCGCCCGATCTGGTGGTCCTCGCCGGGGCGCGGGACGCGGCCCCGGACAGCGCGGCCGTCCACCTCGTCGTCACGCTGCGCAACGGACGTGGGGTGGTCGGGCCGCTGCTCCTGCCCGGCGGTGGCCCCTGCCCGGAGTGCCGGGACCGCGACCGCGACCCGTCCGCCGCGCTCCCGGCGCCCCGCACGGGCGATCCGCACGTCGTCGCCGCGACCGCCGCGCTGGCCGTCGCCCAGGTTCTCGCCGCGCTGGACGGCCCGGCGGCCGGGCGCCCCCCGCCCGCGTCGTGGCGGACCGAGCTGGAACTCGCCGCGGACCTGGCGTCGATCACCGCCCGTCCGCTCCGCGGGCGCCCCGGCTGCCCCTGCGATGCAGCGGTGATCCGCAGGACGGCACCCATGACAACACCCACCGCGAGGTGCGCTCCGCCCCGCCCCGGGTGGACAATCGTGGGGTGAGCGACATTCCCCGCCGGACCGCATCGCGTACCGCCAAGCTCGCGGGCATCCCGCTCGGCGTCGCGGGGCGGGCCGCGGCCGGCTTCGGCCGCCGGCTCACCGGTGGCGACCGGGACGAGATCTCGGCGCAGCTCGCCGCGAAGAGCGCCGAGCAGCTGTTCGCGGTGCTCGGCGAGCTCAAGGGCGGCGCCATGAAGTTCGGGCAGGCACTGTCCGTGTTCGAGGCGGCGGTGCCGGACGAGTACGCCGAGCCGTACCGGGAGGCCCTCACCAAGCTGCAGACGGCGGCACCGCCGATGCCGATGGCCGATGTCGACCACATGCTCACCCAGCAGTTCGGCCGCTCCTGGCGCTCCCGGTTCACCGAGTTCGACGAGACCCCGGCCGCGTCGGCCAGCATCGGCCAGGTGCACCGCGCCGTGTGGAAGCGCGACGGCCGCGAGGTCGCCGTCAAGGTGCAGTACCCGGGCGCCGAGGAGGCCCTGCGCTCGGACCTGCGCCAGCTCGGGCGGATGAGCCGGATCCTGCAGCCGCTGGTCCCCGGGATGGAGATCAAGCCCCTGGTCAACGAGCTTCGCGAGCGGATGGAGGAGGAGCTCGACTACCGCGACGAGGCCGGCTACCAGCGCGAGTTCGCGGCCTTCTTCGCCGACGACCCGGACGTCAAGGTCCCCCGGGTGGTCGGGTCCGCCCCCAAGGCCGTCATCACCGAGTGGGTCGAGGCGCGCAGGCTGTCCTCGGTCATCCGGGACGGCACCCGGGAGGAGCGCGACCACGCCGGCGAGCGGCTCGCCCGGTTCCACTACTCGGCCCCGGACCGCACGCACCTGCTGCACGCCGACCCGCATCCGGGCAACTTCGGCATCCTCGACGACGGCCGGTTGCTGGTGCTGGACTTCGGCGCGGTCGCCCGGATGCCGGACGGCATGCCGCCCGAGCTGGTGGCGATGACCAAGTACGCGCTGGAGGGACGCGGCGCCGAGCTGATGACGCTGATGCGCTCGGCCGGGTTCGTCCGCGACGGCGCCCGGATCGACCAGGAGCAGATCCTCGGCTACCTGGCGCCGTTCACCGAGCCGCTGGAGAACGACGAGTTCCACTTCAGCCGGCGCTGGATCCAGTCGCAGGCCGAGCGGGTCGGTGACCTGCGCAGCCCGGAGGCCGCGATCGGGCGGTCGCTGAACCTGCCGCCGCGCTTCCTGCTGGTGCACCGGGTGACGATGGGGACGCTCGGCATCCTCTGCCAGCTCGACGCCCGGGTGCGGCTGCGGGAGATCGTCGAGCACTGGCAGCCGGAGATGTTCGAGGGGCCGGCGGCCTCCTGACGGGCGCGGCCGCTGACCGCAGCCGCGCCGTCACCGGGACCGCAGCCCGGCCAGGGTCCGCTCGAGCGCGGCCTGCGCCGCGTCCCGGTCGGCGTCGGTCGTCCCGGGCCCGGCGAGCCACATCGCGAGCTCGTTCATCGCCCCGGACAGCAGCCTGGCCAGCGGCTCGATCGGCTGCGGCGCCAGGTCGCCGTGCTGCACCAGCACCCGCAGCGCGGCGGCGAGATGGCGGCCGGAGGTGCGCTCGTCGAGCTCCCGCCAGGCCGGCCAGCCGAGAACCGCAGGCCCGTCGACCAGCATGATCCGGGCAGTGGCCGGGCCGGTGCTGGCCTCGATGAAGGCCCGGCAGCCGGCCAGCATCTGCTGCCACGGGTCGTCCGGGTGCCCGCGGGCCGCATCGAGCACCCGTTCGGCGACCCGTTCCTGCACCCGTTCCAGGACGGCCGCGAAGAGCGCCGCCTTCCCGTCGAACTGGTGGTAGAGCGCACCCTTGGTGACACCGGCACCGCCGACGACCGCCGGCAGCCCGACCGCGCCGTAGCCGTCCCGCGCGAACAGCCGCTCCGCCTCGTCGAGCAGCGCCCGCCGGGTCCGCTCCCGCTGCTCTACCCGCACACCCATGCCGTCTCCCGTCGTTGACATACCGATGGTACGTCAGTAGCTTTTCGCATACCAACGGTATGTAAATCTCGGGAGGAACCGTGCTGAGCAGCTGCTATCCCGTGCTCGCCACCGACGACGTCGCCGCCGCGCGGGCGTTCTGGACCGGCCCGATGGGCTTCGAGATCACCTTCGACGCCGACTGGTACGTGAGCCTGCGACGCGAGGGTCACGAGATCGCGGTGCTCGACCGCGACCATCCGACGATCCCCGAGGCGTACCGCGGGAGATCGGCGGCGGGCGTGCTGGTGAACCTGGAGGTGGACGACGTCGACGCCGAGTGGACGCGGCTGGTCGTGCAGGGCGGTCTGCCGCTCGCGTTGGAGCTGCGCGACGAGGACTTCGGGCAGCGACACTTCATCGTCGCCGGGCCGGACGGGGTGCTCGTCGACGTGATCACCGAGATCCCGCCGTCACCGGAGTTCGCCGGCGCCTTCGCCGAGGGCGGGGCGTCGGGCTGACCGGGGCGGCACCACGGCCGGCACGCGCACCGTCCGGGCGCCTCGTGCCGGGCCGGCGCAGCGCCGCCCCGGTCCCGCCGCCCCGGAGAACACCGCCCCGCCCCGCCCGGAACCGGTCCGGGCGGGGCGGTGTCATGTGTCGCAGCCGTGCGGCTCCGGATCAGGTCACGCGGGCCCGGGCCCGCTCGGCGCGGGCGGAGACCCAGTTCGCGAGCCGGGTCCAGCGCCGGGCCGCGCACAGCCGCCGGGCCAGCCGGTACTCCGCGGCCTCCCGTTGCGCCTGCTGCTGATGGGATCTCGCCAGTGCTTCATGGATGAGCGTCATTGCGTTCTCCGGGTTCACGAGGTGATCGGTGTGCGCGGCGTGGGTGGTCGGTCGCTCGGCGGGCACCGTCGGTGCGGTCATCAGGTGACTCATCTCGGTCGTCTCCTCGTCGGTCGGAATCTGTCGGGTTCTGTCGGGATCTGTCAGGGATCTGTCGGGGTCGGTCTCAGCAGCCCGCGGCCAGCGCGTAGGCGCGGTCGCGCTCCAGGTCGGCCTTGCGGGGACGGCCTCGCGGCCGCTTGCGCGGGATCACCCGGCCGCGGTCGAAGATCTCACCGCCCCACACCCCCCACGGCTCGCCGCGGGCCAGCGCGCCGGACAGGCAGGCGTCCCGCACCGGGCAGCCGGTGCAGAGCGCCTTCGCCTGCTCCAGCTCGGTCGGCGACTCGGCGAACCACAGGTCCGCGTCGCCGTTGCGGCAGGGCAGTGCCGACCACTGCCCGGCTGCTCCGGTCACCTCGGCGGGCGGATGCCCGCCCGCGGGTGACGAGCAGCCGCCACCGCTCTCGGCCTGGATCACTCCGCCGTCACACGGAGCGGATCTCACGTACACGATCGACCTCCTCGATCGAACTTCTCGGACGGTTGTCGGACCTGCGTTCTGCACAGATCTGCTTTCCTCGGGACGGACATGCGGACAAAAAAATCGGGGCCGTGGAACCCGTGTGCGTGGGTTCCGCGGCCCCGATCGGGACTCGGCGCGAGCGCTGAGGGTCAGGTTCCCCCTCGGCGCCCGGGAACGGACGCTGATGTGGACTTGTCATCGACGGTCGGACCGAAGTCCATGGCGATCACGGTGGCCTTGCCGACCGGCTGGACGTAGACGTCTTCCCGGGTACGGAACGGGCCGCCGACGACCTCGGTCCGCTGCCAGGAACGCTCGCCGAGCGTCGCGTGCGCGACGCGGTGCAGGACGGTGCTCGCGGGCGGGCACGGCAGGGCGGGGCCGGTCCGGATGATCAGATCGAAGTCGTTCATCCCGGCCACCTCCTCCATGTCTCCGTGTCGCAGTGCCTGCGGCGTGTCCGCACGGTGCGATCTCCCGCACGGCGCATGTCTCGGTGGAGCGATGTGCTCCACTCGGTGCCGTCGACACTAGAAGTGCCGCGCACAGGGGTGCAACCGGTTTTCCCGAACTCTCTCCGGAAGTTCACGAGGGGCTGACCGAAGAGGGGTCCGGCTACCGCTCGGCGAGCAGGGCCAGCACCGCGTCGCCGTACCGGTCGAGCTTGGCCGCCCCGATCCCCGGGATGCCGACGAGTGCCGCGGGATCGGCCGGACGCTGCTCGGCGATCGCGGTCAGCGTCGCGTCGGTGAGCACGACGAACGCCGGCACGTCCTGCTGCTTGGCCTCCCCGGCCCGCCACTGCTTGAGCCGGTCCAGCAGCTCGAGATCGACATCGGACGGGCAGTCGTCGCAGCGCATCAGCTTGGTCGCGGTGCCGCCGAACAGCGGCGTGCCGCACACCCGGCAGCGGGGACGCGCGCCGCCCGGGCGGCGCTCGCCGGCCACCCGCGACGCCGGGTGCGAGTCCGGGATCAGCCCGTACAGGAACCGGGAGCGCCGCCGCTTCGGCCCGCGCCCGGACGCCCGGGACAGCGACCAGGACATCGACAGCACCCGCCGGGCGCGGGTGATCCCGACGTAGAACAGCCTGCGCTCCTCCTCGATCGCGTGCTCGTCGTCGCCGGCGTGGCCGATCGGGAGGGTCCCGTCGGCCAGCCCGACCAGGAACACCGCGTCCCACTCCAGGCCCTTCGCGGCGTGCAGCGACGCCAGCGTGACGCCCTGCACGACGGGTGCCTGAGCGGAGTCCGCGCGGGTGTCCAGCTCGGTGCACAGCCGGGCCAGGTCGGCGTCCGGTTCGGCGGCGGCGAGTTCCTCGGCGACGCCGACCAGTGCCAGCAGCGACTCCCACTGGGCGCGCAGGGTGGCGCCCTTCGGCGGCTCGTCGCTGAGCCCGGCGCGGGCGCCGAGCACGGCGCGGGTCACGTCGACGAGGTCGGTGCCGGGCCGCTGCTCCGGCGCGGCGGAGCGGAGCTCGACCATCGCCCGGCGGATCTCCGGGCGGGCGAAGAACCGCTCGCCGCCGCGCACCTGGTAGGGCACGCCGGCGTCGGACAGCGCCTGCTCGAACGCCTCGGACTGGGCGTTGATCCGGAACAGCACCGCTATCTCGGAGGCGGGCGTGCCGTCGCGGAGCAGGGTGAGGATCCGGCCGGCGACCGCGGCGGCCTCGGCCGGCTCGTCGTCGTGCTCGGAGAAGTCCGGGTCCGGCCCTGGCGGGAGCTGCCCGACCAGCTGCAGCCGGGACCCGGCCGGCCGGTGCCGGGCAGCGCCGATCAGCTGGTTCGCGCAGGAGACGATCTGCGGGGTGGACCGGTAGTCGCGCTGCAGCCGGACGACGGCGGCGCCGGGGAACCGGCGCGGGAACTCCAGCAGGTAGCGCGGCGAGGCCCCGGCGAAGGTGTAGATCGTCTGGTTGGCGTCGCCGACGACGGTCAGGTCGTCCCGGTCGCCGAGCCAGGCGTCGAGCAGGCGCTGCTGCAGCGGCGTGACGTCCTGGTACTCGTCGACGACGAAGCAGCGGTAGCGGGAGCGGAACTCCTCGGCGGGCCCTGCGTGCTCCTCCAGGGCGACGGCGGTGTGCAGCAGCAGATCGTCGAAGTCGAGCGCCTGCGCGGCGTTCTTGAGCTCCTCGTAGCCCGCGTAGACCTGCGCGACCTGCGCGGCGGAACCGGGGACGTCGCGCTTGCGCCGGGCCGCCTCGGCCGGATAGTCGACCGGGGCGATCAACGACGACTTGGCCCACTCGATCTCCGAGGACAGGTCGCGCACCGCGTCCGAGTCGGTGCCCACCCCGGCGCGGGCGGCGGCCTGGCCGACCAGCCGGAACTTGCCGTCGAGCAGCGGCCACGGCTGCCCGCCGACCACCTGCGGCCAGAAGTAGCGCAGCTGCCGCAGCGCCGCGGCGTGGAAGGTGCGGGCCTGCACGCCCGGGGCGTCCAGCCCGCGCAGCCGGGTGCGCAGCTCCCCCGCGGCGCGCGCGGTGAAGGTGACGGCGAGGACCTGGCCCGCGGCGACGTGGCCCTGCCCGACCAGGTGCGCGATCCGCCGGGTGATCGTGCGGGTCTTGCCGGTGCCGGCGCCGGCCAGGACGCAGACCGGGCCGCGCGGCGCGATGACGGCGGCCCGCTGATCGGGGTCCAGCCCGTCCGCACTCTCCGGGACCTGTCCTGTGCGGGCGGGGCGGGGGGAGGTTCGGGACGGCACGTGCCCATCCTGACACCCGGCTCCGACACTTCCGCCGGACCCGCCCGTGGGTGTCGGCGCGGTCGCTCGCGCGCGCGGCGGGACGTGGGGGTGGGACCGCGGGCTGCCGGGGGCGCGGGCGTCGAGGGCGCGAGGTCCCGGGGGACGCGCGGGATCGCTGTACGAGATCGCGCCGGCACTCGGCGAGGCCACGGACTCGGTCAGGGCGGTGGGGCGGACTCGCTGATCGTGCCGGCCGCGATCCGGCGCAGCTCCTCGACGTGCGCGTCGAAGGCGGCCCGCCCGCTGCGGGTCTGCGCGATCCAGGTGATCCGGCGGGCGTCGGACCGGGTCGCCGAGCGGGACTTCGTGGTGGTCGCGTAGCCCGCCTCGACCAGGATCCGCAGATGCTTGGACAGCGTGGCGTCGGTGATCCCGAGTGTGTCCCGGAGCACCGCGAAGTCGATCTGCTCGACGTGCCGCAGCAGCCCGCTGATCCGGAGCCGCACGGGGGCGTGGATGGTGTCGTCGAAACCGAGTTCGGCCGATTCGTTCCGATCAGGCTCCACGGCGCAGGTTCTCCCTGGTCAGACGCTCGAACGCGACGTTGGTCCAGTACACGACGCCGAAGCAGACGACCGCCGGGGCCAACGCCCACCACGGTGACAGCGACGCCACCAGCCCCAGCGAGACGACGAGGAGCACCAGCACCGCCACGCAGGCGACGGCGAACACGGCCCATCCCCGGCCGCCCACGGAGCGTGGGCGGATGCCGGTGATCCGCCGGTGCAGCCACAGCAGCACCAGGAGCACGAGCGCCAGGCCCCACACCGCCGGCGCGCGGACGGACTCACCGAACGCGGGCACCAGCACGTACCACGCGGCGGCCAGCGCGAACGCGGCGTGCAACCAGGCCGGCGCGACGATCCGGCCGGCGAGCGCGGCACGGTCGGACTCCAGATCCCGCAACGCGTCACGGGCGACCGATTCGTTTTCCATAGCGGCAACCAAATCATGTGCCATGTCGGCAAGTCAAGTGTTTTGCCGGATCGGAAAGCGATGGCGCCGGGAAGATCCGCGGTTCGCGTGCCGTTGCACCGGTCATGGCGGACCTGACCATGTACACGACCAGCTGGTGCGGCTTCTGCCGCCGGCTGAAGCTCCAGCTCGACGAGGCCGGCATCGGCTACCGCGAGATCGACATCGAGCGCGAGCCGGATGCGGTCGCGTTCGTCGAGCAGGCCAACGGCGGGAACCGCACCGTCCCGACCGTCGTGTTCCCCGACGAGTCGGTGGCGACCAACCCGAGCTTCGCCGAGGTCAGGCAGCGCCTCGGCGTCTGATCCCGGCCACCGGGGAGGGCACGGCGGCCCGGGTACTGCCCGGGCCGCCGTCGTGCGTCGGCGGGTCAGTCCCCGGCCGCCGCCCAGGACTCCAGCATGGTGCGGGCGATCGAGACCGTGCCCGGCAGCATGACGACCGGGTCGGTGTCGGGACCGGCCGCGTCGTCGTCGCGGCTGCCCCAGTCCCCGCGGGCGAGCGCGGCCCGCAGGTGCGCGCGGGTGATCCAGAGTGCCTCGGCGATCTCGCCCTCGGCCGGCTGCAGCGGGGCGTCCGGGTCGCCGATGGCGTGGAAGCCGACCATCAGCGACCGTGGGAACGGCCACGCCTGGCTGCCCAGGTAGCGGACGTCGGTGACCTCGATCCCGACCTCCTCTGCGATCTCCCGCTGCACGCACGCCTCCAGCGACTCGCCGGACTCGACGAAGCCGGCGAGCACCGAGTAGCGGCCGACCGGCCAGACCGGCTGCCGGGCGAGCAGGACCCGGTCGGCGCCGTCGTGCACCAGGCAGATGATCGCCGGATCGGTGCGCGGGTACTCCTCGTGCCCGTTCTCGCAGCGGCGGGCCCAGCCGGCGCTCTGCGGACGGGTGCGGGTCCCGTCGACGGCGCAGAACCGGGACCGGTCGTGCCAGTTCAGGGTGGCGACCGCGCCGGTGAGGAGCCCGGAGCCGAGCGGGTCGAGGAACGCCCCGGCCGCCCGCAGGTCGGTCCACTCCCCCGGCCCGCCCGCGAACACGTCGCTGTCGGCGGTCTTCGCGGAGCCGATCCGCACCGCCCAGTACGGGACTCCGTCGGCCTCCCCGAGCAGGACGGCCTCCTCGGGGGGCTCCGGGGCGATGTCCGAGCCGGTGCGGGTGCGGACCCGGCCGTTGCGGCCGGCCGCGGCGTCCCAGGCGGCGGCGTCGCCCTCGCGGAACTCGCGGGCCGGGTCGACCTGCCAGTCGACCGGGGTGCGCCCGGACTCGTCGATGACGACCACCCGGGCCTTCGGCCAGGAGTCGCGCACGTAGTCCGGGTCGAGCCGCAGGTTCTCGTCGCGGACCAGCGCGTTGCGGGAGAGCACGGGCTGCTCGACCAGGGTGAAGTCACCCCGGCGGGAGGGGTCGCCGCTCACCGGAGGCTCACCCCGCCGAGCGCCGCGAGCCGGGAGCCGATCGCCTCGGCGTCGCCGACGACCACGCCGGTGAACCGGGCCGGCGCGAACAGCTGTGCGGCCGCCTCGCCGACCTCGTCGACGGTGACCGCCTCCAGTCGTTGCGGGCGGTCCCGGAGCCACTCGACGCCGAGCCCGACGGCGTCGAGTGCGGACAGCGTCCCGGCCAGCGCGGACTGGCTGTCCAGCGAGATCAGCAGCGACCCGATCGCGTACCGGCGGGCCGACTCGACCTCCTGCTCGGTGGGCGGGACGGCGATCATCCGGCCCAGCTCGTAGCGGGTCTCGAGGAGCGCGGCCGCGGTGACGTCGGACGCGACGTCGACGTCGAGCCCCAGCACCGCCCCGCCGGGCACGAACTCCTGGCCGGAGTGCGCGCCGTAGGTGTAGCCCTTGTCCTCGCGCACGTTCTCCATCCAGCGCGAGGAGAAGTAGCCGCCGAACACCAGGTTGGCGAGCTGGAACGCGGTGTAGCGCTCGTCGGTGCGGTCCAGGCCGGGCGCGGTGAGCCGGATCTGGGACTGCACCGACCCGGGCCGGTGCACCAGCTCGAGATCGCCGGCGGCGGGCGCGGGCGGCGGCGACAGCCGGCGGGCCGGGTGCGCGCCGGACCAGTCGCCGAGGCGGGCGGTGACTTCGGCGATCGCGGCCTCCGGGTCGATGTCGCCGACCAGCACCAGCCGGGCCCCGCCGGGCACGACGGTGCCGGCGTGCAGCTCCCGCACCCGGTCCGGCGTGATCTCGGCGACCGCGGCCGCGGTGGGCATCTCGGAGACGATCGGATGGTCGCCGAAGCGCTTGCGCATCAGCGCCTCGCGGGCGACCGTGCGCGGCTGCGCCCGGGCCACCGCGATCCGCTCGGCCAGCCGGGAACGCTCGCGGAGCACCTCGTCGTCGGGGTGGGTGGCGCCGGTGAGCACGTCGGCCAGCACGTCGAGCACGACCGGCAGCCCGGACGCCAGCGCGGAGCCGCCGATCTGCAGCCACTCCGGATCGACGCCGACGCCCAGCTCGCCGCCCACACCCGCCAGCTCGTCGTCGATACCGACCCGGTCCCGGGAGGCGGTGCCGGTCAGCATCGTCTCGGCGACGAGCTCCATCCCGGCGGTCCATCCGGCGTCCGCCGAGTCGGCGGGGGACGCCGCCGGGATCCGCAGCACGGTCTCGACCAGCGGCACTCCCGGCCGGCGGGCGGCGATCACGGTCAGCCCGTTCGGGAGTGTCCCGGTCACGACCTCGGGCAGCGGCACCGGCCTGGTGCGGCCCAGCGCGGGCAGCTCGCGCGGGCCCCGCTCGGTGCGGCCGATCTCCTCGGCACTGCGGTGGGTGCGGACGGCGGTCACGCGGCGGCTCCCTCTCGGTGGTAGGCGGTGCCGTGGCCCCCGACGGGGCGGGCGGCGCCGGGTGGACGGGTGTGGTGGACGGCGCGGGCTCCCCCGGGCGGCCGGGCGGCGGCGCGGTGCCTGGCCCGGTTCACTCGGCGACCCCGGGCGAGGCCGGTTCGACGGTCAGCACCGCACGGCCCGCGCTGCGCAGCCGCGCGGCCGCGGCCGCGACGTCGGCGGTGCCAAGCGCGGCCAGCCGGGCGGGCAGCTCCAGGGCGAGCTCGGCCCGGCCGTAGAGCAGCTCCCGGGCGCCGAGCCCGAGCATCCGGTACATCACCCGGTCGTCCTCCCGGTGCAGCGCCGCCGTCCAGCGGGCGGACTGGCGGGCCAGCTCGGCGGTGTCCGGGCCCTGCTCGGCGAGCCGGTCGAGCTCCTCGTCGACGGCGGCCGTCACCCGGTCCGGGGTGACCTCGGCCGGGTGCACCGCGGTGATCGTGAACGTGTCCGGGTCGCGGGCGTCGAACGGGCCGCCCATCAGCCCGTTGGACGCCGACACGTCGGTCACCGAGCCGTCCCGGTGCACCAGGCGGCGCTGCAGCCGGGCGGCCTCGCCGTCGGTCAGGACGGAGGCCAGCATCGCGTGCGCGAGGTAGCCGTCGGGATCGGTGGTCGGGTCCGGCACCCGGTAGCCGAGGGCGAGCGCGGGCAGCGGGGCGTGCGCGTCGGTCACGCTCTGCCGCCGCTCGGTGCCCGGCACCGGCTCGGCGAACGACGGCCGCTGCGGCACCGGGCGGGCCGGGATGTCGCCGAAGTGCCGTTCGACGAGTGCGAGCGTGCCGTCCACCCCGTGCCCGCCGAGGTCACCGTGCACGGTGACCAGCGCGTTCCCCGGGGCGTAGAAGGTGTCGAAGAAGGCCGCCGCGTCGTCCAGGCTCGCCTGTTCGAGCTCGGAGAAGTCGCCGTAGCCGTTGTGCGCGTTGGGGAAGGAGTCGTAGAGGACCGGCGGCAGCAGGATCCACGGGAAGCCACCGTAGGGGCGGTTGTGGACGTTGAGCCGGATCTCCTCCTTGACGACGTCGACCTGGTTGCGCAGGTTCTCCTCGGTCAGCTTCGGCGCGCGCAGCCGGTCGGCCTCCAGGAACAGCGCCCGGTCCAGCGCGGCGCCGGGCAGCACCTCGAAGTAGTCGGTGTAGTCCTGGTGGGTGGAGCCGTTGAAGATGCCGCCCGCGGACTGCACCTGGCGGAAGTGCTCCAGCTTCTCCAGGCTCTCGCTGCCCTGGAACATCAGGTGCTCGAACAGGTGCGCGAACCCGGTGCGCCCCTCCGGCTCGGAGCGGAACCCGACGTCGACGTGCACCGCGACGCCGACCGCCGGGGTCGCCGGGTCCGGCACGACGAGCACGCGCAGACCGTTCGGAAGCGTCGCCCGGTGCAGCGGGAGCGTGGCAGCGGGCTGATCAGTCACGGACACACGGCGAGGCTAACCCGCGGCACCGACAGAGTGCCGCGCTCAGGCGGGCGGCAGCACCACGAACTGGCGCAGACCCAGGTCACGGTAGGTGACCGGGCCGCGCGGGCCGGGGGTGTGGTCGACGTTGATCCCGGTCTCCGGCAGGCCGAGCAGCTTGTAGCCGTCGAGCAGCCGGGAGGTGGTGTTCCAGAACACCCCGGTGCCGGTGTAGCGGTCGATGAACCGCTGCGCGACGTCGGCGTCGGACGCGCAGATCGTCGCCGCCAGCCCGGAGGTCTCCCGGGCGGCGGTGTCGGCGGCGTCGTCCGGGCCGTCGACGGCGGCGACGGTCACGTGCGCCTCGGCGCCGGAGTCCAGCGCCCACTCGTGGCCGAGCCGGTGGCTGTGCGGCGGCTCGGACAGCGTGATGCCGCGGGCGTCCAGGGCGGCCCTCGCGACCGGCAGCAGGGTGTCGTAGACGGGCCGGTCGACCAGCAGCAGGTTCAGCCGGTTGCACACACCGAGCCGGTCGGTCGAGTCGGTGACCAGCCGGGTGACGTCGTCCGGGGTGGCGGACGAGTCCAGGTAGAGCACGCCGCCGCCGTCGGCGTGCGCGAGGACGCGGGTGCCCGCGGTCGCGCCGAGCAGCGTCAGCCTGCGGGTGACCTCGCCGGAGCCGCGCACGACGACCAGCGGGACCAGGTCGGGCAGCCCGACCAGCGCCTCGGCGCCGGCGTGCCCGGGCAGCGGGACGAGCTGGACCGCCTCGGCGGGCAGCCCGGCCTCGGTCAGCGCGGGGCGCAGCACCTGCTCGACGAGCGCGGTGGCACTGGCCAGGGCGGCCGAGCCGGTCCGCAGCACGGCGGCGCTGCGCGCCTTGAGCACCTGCGAGGCGACGTCGACGGTGACGTTCGGGCGGGCCTCGAAGACGGCGCCGATGACGCCGACCGGGATCCGCCGCTCGAACACCCGCTCCCCGGTCTCCAGGGTGCGGACCGGCCACTCGGTCGGCGGCTCGGGGGTCGCGGCGAGCACCTCCAGCTGGGTGGCGATGCCGGCGAGGCGCTCCTCGTCCAGCCGGAGCCGGTCGAGCAGCCCGGCGGCCATTCCGTTGCGCTCCGCGGCGGCGACCTCGGCGGCGTTGACGTCGAGCAGCTCGACGGCGCGGCCGCGGATCAGCGCGGCGGCCGCCCGCAGCGCGTCGTCGATCCGGCCCTCCCCCGCGGCCCGCACCGCCGGGGCGGCGGCCCGGGCGCGCTGCGCGGCGTCCCGGACGGCGGCGGGCTCCGGGGCCTCGGAGTCTCCGGACAGGGCGGTGTCGGTCGCGGTGGAGGTGCTCACGCAGGTCAGGGTAGGCGCTCCCGGCCGGGCCCCGGACCCGGACACCCGGTCACGCGGGGACGGCGTAGACCACGATGTTCGAGTCGTAGCCGCCGGCCACCGGATCGAACGTGCCGCCACAGGTGATCAGGACGAGCTGCGGGGCGCCGTCGCGGCGGAACACGTCGCGGGGCAGGTCGTACTTGCCGTACTCGCGGCGGGCGACGACCCGGAACGTCGCGGACCGGCCGTCCGGGCCGCGGACGACGACCGGCTCGCCGTCGGCGAGCTCGGGCAGCACCGCCAGCACGCCGACGCCCTGGGTCCGCGAGTCGACGTGTCCGGCGAGGACCGCGCTGCCGGCCGCGCCGCCGGGCAGGACGCCCGGCGCCCACCAGCCGACGTGCCGGACCTGTTCGGGGACGACCATCCCGCCGTCCGGCCCGGTGCCGACCGGTTCGACGGGGGCGGTGATCCCGCGGTCCGGGAGCTCCAGGGTCGCCGGAAGCACCGGGCGGGAGGTGGCCGACGCGGGAAGCGGGTGCACCGCCGAGACCAGCCACGGCGGCGGCGGGGATGCGGGCGGCGGGCCGCCCGGGCCCTGCAGCAGGCGGGCGGGCGGCGGCGGGACGGGCCCGGTGCCGTCGGGCGGGACCACGCCGGGCGGCGGCGCAACCCCGGTGCGGCCCGGGGCTGCCGGGCCGGCGAGCTCCGGGACCGACGGTGGCGGCGGAGCGAGCACCGGCAGGGCCGCGGCGGCCGGGACCGGCCGCAGCGGCGCCGCCGCACCGGCGGGCACCTCGCCGAGTGCCTCGGCGGTGATCCGCGGGCCGTCACCGCCCGCGGCGAGCCCGGCGCCGGTGCCCAGCAGCGCGGTGCCCAGGAGCAGCAGGACCGCCGCCCCCCGGGCACCCTCGCGCGGGCGCCGGCGCCGCGGGCTCACGCGCGCGAGCGGCGCAGCCGGACCGCGCCGGCGACCAGCAGTGCGAGCCCGGCGCCGCCGAGCGCCACCGGCAGTGCGACGTCGGACGGCGACGCGGCCTGGCCACCGGTGCCCGCGTCGACCGCGGGAGCGCCGGCGGAACCGGAGCCGTCGCCGGCCTGCCCCCCGGCGTCCGGTCCGGCGGCCTGGCCGTCCCCGCCGGAGCCGGAGCGGCCGTCGGCGCCGCCGGAACCGTCAGTGCCGCCCGAACCGTCAGTGCCGCCGGAACCGTCAGTGCCGCCCGAACCATCAGTGCCGTCAGCGCCCGAACCATCAGTGCCCGGACCGTCAGCGCCCGCGCCGTCGCCGCCGGGGGTCGCCGCGCCCGCGGCCGCCGCGGCCTCGTCCAGCTGCGTCTTCAGCTCACCCAGGTTGGTCAGCTGGGCGCGGGCCTGGTCGATCTGCTCCTGCGGCAGGCCGGGCACGTTCAGCAGCCCCTGCGCCTGCTCGTTCAGCTGCCCGACCTGCTCCTGCGCGGCCTGCAGCCAACCCTGGTCGAACTGCTCGCCGGTCCGGGCCGCCAGGTCGTCCACCTGGGCCTGGATCTCGGGCGAGACCTGGTCCGGCAGCGAGACGCCGATGCCGGACGCGAGCCCGCGCAGCCGCTCGGTGACCTGCTGGCCCTCCTGCTGGACCTGCGGCGCGAGGTTCTGCACCTGCTCGCCGACGCCCTGCTCCAGACCGACGCCGCCGAGCGCGGCGAGCCCGAGCGCCTTCTGGTGCGCGTCGCCGAACGCCTGCCGCGGGTCCCCGATGCCGGGCACCTCCGGCAGGTCGGTCGGGATCGACGGGGTCTCGCCGCCACAGGCGGTGAGTCCGACGAGCGCGAACGCGGCGACGGACGCCCCGACGGTGCGGCCGATGCGGTTCTGGTTCATGGTCTTCCCCCGAGAGTAGCGATCCACATGCGGTGGGCTATCAGCATTGCTCCGAACGTTGCAATACGAACCACACCCTGTCGCAAGCGGTCTCGGTGAGTGGCTACTTCTTTCGGACCAGTGGTGCCGGGGACGACGGCGGCGGCACCATCGGGCCGATGTCGCCGTCCGGGGCCTCGTCGAGGTCGAGCAGCACCGGCGCGTGATCGCTGGGCAGCTTGCCCTTGCGGGCCTTGCGGTCCACCCAGGCCGCCGCGCGGCGGGCCGCCGGACCGTCCCCGGCCAGCACCAGGTCGATCCGCATACCCTGGTCCTGGTGGAACCGGCCGGCCCGGTAGTCCCAGTAGCTGAAGACACGCTCGGCGGGCCAGCGGTCCCGCACCACGTCGTGCAGCCCGGTGGCGGTCAGCGCGGCCAGCGCGGCCCGCTCCTGCGGGGTGACGTGGGTGGCGCCGTCGAACGCCGGGCGGTCCCACACGTCGTCGTCGGTGGGGGCGATGTTCATGTCCCCGGCGACCACCGTCGTCGCCGGATCGCCGGCCGCGACCAACGCCCGCAGTGCGTCCAGCCAGCGCAGCTTGTAGGCGTAGTGCGGGTCGTCCGGGGTGCGCCCGTTCGGGACGTACACCGAGGTCACACGCAGCCCCCCGCAGGTCGCGGTGACGGCTCGGGCGTCCGGCCCGGTGCGCCCGCCCTCGGCGAACACCGGCTCGCCGGGCAGGCCGCGCACGACGTCGTCGAGCCCGGCCCGGGACAGCACCGCCACCCCGTTCCACCGGCCCTCACCGTGGTGGGCGACGGCGTAGCCGCGGGCGGCGAGCTCATCGTCGAAGGTGGCGGCGAAGTCGTCGTCGGACAGCTTGGTCTCCTGCAGGCAGACGACGTCCGGCTGCCGTTCGTCCAGCCAGGGCAGCAGGCGGGGCAGCCGGGACTTCGCCGAGTTCACGTTCCAGGTGGCGAGGCGCACCCCGCGACCCTACGAGAGGAACGCGGTGACCGACCGGCGGATGCCCGCGACGTCCAGCCCGTGCGCGGCGTCGTGCTCGGCCGGGGTGCCGTAGCGGCGCAGCTCGGCGGGCCCGACGCCGAGCCCGAGCACCCGGTGCCGGATCCCGGCCAGCGCGCCGGACACCTGCCCGACCGAGGTGCCGGCCAGGTAGGGCTCGACGAGCACGACGTCCGGCTCGGACAGGGTCGCGACCAGCGGGCCGGCGTCGAACGGGCGGACGGTCGCCGCGTACAGCACCGTGACGTCGAGATCGGCGACGGCGGCCAGGGTCCGGTCGGCCAGCGGCCCGACCGCGACCACCGTGCCCCGGCTCCCCCGGCGCAGCACCGACGGGCCCGGCCCGGTGCCCAGCGGGCGCGCGTTCGACGTGCCGGAGAGCCGGACGTAGACCCGGTCGTCGCCGGGCAGCGCGGCCCGGATCAGCGTCTCGGCCTCGTCGGCGTGCCCGGGGACGTGCACCGTCCAGCCGTCCAGGGTGTCGAGCAGCGGCACGTCCCGGGACCCGAAGTGGGTCTCGCCGGCGCCCGCCATGTCGTAGGACGCGCCGGCCGAGACCAGCAGCGCGCCGACCCCCTGGTGCCCGAGGTCCAGCTTGAGCTGCTCGTAGGGGCGCTCGACGAGGAACGGCGCGAAGGTGTGCACGATCGGCCGCATCCCGGTCAGGGCGAGCCCGCCGGCGGCCGAGACGAGCAGCTGCTCGCGGATCCCGAGGTTCACCATCCGGTCCGCGACCGACGGCGGCAGGTCGACGTGTCCGGCGCCGATGTCGGCGAGCAGGGCGACCGCCCGCGGATCGGCGGCGAGCAGCTCGGGCAGCAGGTGGTAGAAGCGTTCCCGCTGGTCGGCGGGCCGCTGCGGGCCGGTAAGCAGAGCAAAGGACGGAACAGGGACGGGGGTAGGGACAGGTACAGGGGCGGCCATCAGCGGGCCTCCTCCGGTTCGACGTGGGCGACGACGGCCAGCGGCCGGCCGGCGTGCGGGACGGTGAGGGCGCGGTGCAGCGCGTCGTGGTCGCGGCCGTCGACGTCGACGGCCGCCCAGCCCTCGACGGCGAACCGGGCGGCGATCCCGCCCGGCCAGCCGTGGGTCGCCGACGAGTTGTCGACGACGACCGTGGTCAGCCCGTCCAGACCGGCCCGGCCGGCGTACTGGACGGCCTCGGCGTTCGAGCCCTCGTCGAGCTCGGCGTCGCCGACCAGCACGACGGTGCGCGCGGCGCGGCCGGCCAGCCGCAGCCCGAGCGCCGTCCCGACGGCCAGGCCGAGGCCGTGCCCGAGCGAGCCGGAGGAGATCTCGACCCCCGGCACCAGGGTGCGGTCGGGATGGTGCCCGAGCGGGGAGCCGAACCGGGCGAAGCCGGACAGCTCGTCCGGGTCCAGGAGGCCCTGCGCGGCGAGGACGGCGTACAGCGCCATCGGGCCGTGCCCCTTCGACAGCAGGAACCGGTCGCGGCCCGGGTCGTCGGCGAGGCCGGGCCCGACGCGCAGCACCCGGTCGTACAGCACCCACAGCACGTCGAGGGTGGACAGGGCGGCGGGATCGTGTTTCTCGTCGCCGGTCATCCGGGCCAGCAGCCCGGGCAGGTCGTCGTAGCGGAACGCGGTGGGGGTGGTTGGTGGAGGGCTCATGCCGACCACCGTGCTATATGAAGTTCAGTTCAGGTCAAGCTTTCCCGGTCAGTCGTCCGGGAGCGTCGCCTTGCGCACATAGAGCAGCTGGTCGCCGCGTTCCAGGGCGTCCACGGCGGGCGCGTCGACCCGGTAGAGCTGCTCGCCGCGCACCACGCCCAGCACGATGTCGGGCAGGTGCCGCGGCGAGCCGCCGACCTCGGCCGGCTCCACCTGGCGCTGGGTGATGGCGAACCCGGCGTCCGGGGTCAGCAGGTCCTCCACCACCTCGACGACGGCCGGGGACCGGGTCGCGACGCCCAGCAGCCGGCCCGCCGTCTCGTCCGACACGATCACCGAGCTGGCCCCGGACTGGCGCAGCAGGTGCACGTTCTCCGCCTCCCGGACGGCCGCCACGATCGAGATCGACCGGGACAGCTCGCGGGCGGTCAGCGTGACCAGCACCGCGGTGTCGTCCCGGTCCAGCGCGACCACCAGCGTCGTCGCCAGCTGCACCCCGGCGATCCGCAGCACCGCCGACCGGGTCGCGTTGCCCGACACGGTCACCAGGCCCAGCCCGGACGCGACGTCGAGCCGGGCCCGGTCGGTGTCCACCACCACGATCTTCTCCGGCTCGACGCCGTCGCCCAGCAGCGTCTCGACCGCGGCCCGGCCCTTCGTCCCGTAGCCGACGACGACGGTGTGGTCGCGCACGCGGGACCTCCAGCGCTGGATCCGGAAGGACTGCCGGGACCGCTCGGTGAGCAGCTCGACGGTCGTCCCGACGAGGACGATCAGGAACAGCACCCGCAGCGGGGTGATCACCGCGATGTTCACGGCGCGGGCGCTCGGGGTGACCGGGACGATGTCGCCGTAGCCGGTCGTCGACAGCGACACCGTGGCGTAGTACAGCGCGTCCATCAGCGAGATGTCACCGGCGCCGTTGTTGTCGAGGTACCCGTCCCGCCCGAAGTACACGATCAGTGTCGTCGCACCGAGCGCGAACAGCGCGATCAGCAGCCGGGTGACCAGCGAGCGGACCGGGCCCGACCGGGCGTCCGGCATCCGCAACGCACCCTCGACCTGCGGATCGAGGGTGGCGAGGCGGGATGAGCCGATCACGTGGCGCAGGCTAGCGCCCGGGGGCGGTGACGGGCGCCGCGCGGGGGCGCGCCGCACCCTATTCTGACCGGGTGCCGGCCGAGGGGGACTCCGAACGCGGCGGACGCGCGTCCGGCGGCCGCACCGGTCTGCGGCCCCGGTTCGCCGACCGGTTCCGCACCGCGCCGCCCCGCGAGACCGCGCAGCCGGACCTCACCGAGGTGCTGGAGACCGGCGTCATCGTCACCACCGGGCTGCGCGCGCCGGCCGGTTCCCCGGCCGCCGTCGACGCGCTGCGCCGGCTCGCCGGGCTCTGCGGTGCCGACGCCGCCGGGCTGCTGGTGCCCGGCCGCGGCGAGTCCTGGTGGGGCCCGGGCCGCGACGACGGTCTCGCGCTCGGCCTGCGGGCGCGCACCGGCGGCCGGCGACTCTCCGAGGGCGACCTGCTCGCGCTGCCGGTGCCGGTCGACCCGGAACCGGCCGCCCTGGACCCGGTGCTGGTGCTCGGTGGCGCCGTCGGGCTGCCAGCCGCCCGGCGCGCGGCCGGCTTCGTCGCCGACGCCCTGGAGCGCGCGGCGCTGGAGGCGGGCGCCGCCGACGCCGAGGCGGCCCGGCTGCGGGAGCTGCGCGCGCAGATCTCGCCGCACTTCGTCTACAACGCGCTGACCACGATCGCGTCGTTCGTCCGCTCGGACCCGTCCCGGGCCCGGGACCTGCTGGAGACCTTCGCCGAGTTCATCCGGCACTCGCTCGCCGCACGCGGCGACTACACGCCGCTGGCCGACGAGTTCCGTTCCGTCGAGGCGTACCTGACGCTCGCCCGCGCGGTGCTCGGTGAACGCCTGCGGGTACAGGTACGCGTGGCACCGGAGGTGCTGCCGGTGCCGATCCCGGTACTGGCACTGCAGCCGCTGGTGGAGAACGCCGTGCAGCACGGCGTCGAGCGGACCCCGGACGGAGGACTGGTGCAGGTCAGCGGCGAGGCGGAGGGCGATGTCTGCGTGATCGCGGTCGAGGACGACGGCCCGGGCATGAACCCGGATCACGCCCGTGCGGTGCTCGCCGGCACGGCCGAGGGGGCCGGGCTCGCCCTGGTCAACGTCGACCGGCGGCTGCGCGCCGTCTACGGGCCGGAGCACGGCCTGGTGATCGAGACCGCGCCCGGCGCGGGTACCCGCATCGTGCTGCGCGTCCCGCGGTTCCAGCCGGGGGTGGTCGCGTGACCGACCGGCTCCGGGTACTCGCCGTCGACGACGTGGCCCCGGCACTCGACGAGATCTGCGCGCTGCTGGCCGACGCCCCGGACGTCGGGCACGTCGCCCGGGCCGGGGACGCCGTCGAGGCGCTGCGCATGATCCCGGCCGGGTCGTTCGACGCGGTGCTGCTGGACATCACGATGCCCGGGATGGACGGTCTGGAGCTGGGCGGTGTGCTGGCCGCGATGGCGAACCCGCCGGAGATCGTGTTCGTGACGGCGTTCGAGGAGCACGCGGTCGCCGCCTACGGCCTCGGCGCGGTCGACTACCTGCTCAAGCCGGTCGGCGCGGACCGGCTCGCGGACGCGCTGGAACGGGTGCACCGGGCCCGCGCCGGGCGGACCGCGAGCAGCTCGGCGCCCGCACCGCCGGACGGCGAGACCGGGCCGCCGCTCCCCCGGGTCGACGAGCTGGCCGTGCTCCCGGTGGAACTGGCCGGGCGCACCCGGTACGTGCGCCGGGAGGACGTCCGGTTCGTCGAGGCGCACGGCGACTACGTGCGACTGCACACCCCCGGCGGCTCGCACCTGGTCCGGATCCCGCTGTCCCGGCTGGAGGAGCACTGGGACGCGCACCGCTTCGTCCGGGTGCACCGCAGCTTCCTGCTCTACCTGCCGGCGGTGCTGGAGCTGCGCAGCGACGCCGGCGGCGGGCTGCTCGCGCACACCGACGCCGGGGACGTGCCGGTCAGCCGCCGGCACGCCCGCGACCTGCGCGACCAGCTGATGGCGGCGGCCACCTCCGGGGCGCTCGACCCGCACGCCAACGGTGCCGCGGACGACGGCGGCGAGGGCCGGGGACCTCGATGAACCGCCCGCGCCGGGTCGCCGTGACCGCGCCGCCGGAACCCGGCGTGCGGTCCCGCCCGGTGCCGTCCCGGCCGGTGCCGGAGACGCTCCTCGATCCGGCCCGCGCCGAGCTGGCCCGGCGCACCCGCCGCGCCCAGGTGCGGCGGGCCACGCTGACGCTGGTGTGCGGCGCGCTGCTGCTGCTCGGCGTTCCGGTGCTGCTGCGGGTCGCCCCCGGCCTGTCGGAGTGGCGGGTGGCCGGGCTGCCGCTCGGCTGGATCGTCGTCGCCTGGCTGCCCTACCCGCTGCTGGCGCTGCTGGCGTGGTGGCACCTGCGCGGCGCCGAGCGGGCCGAGCGGGCCGGGCCGGACGAGCCTGACGGAACCGAGCCCGCCGGTGACACCGTCGCAGCCCCCGGCGGCACGCTGCCGGACAGCGACCCGGACGGCGCCCCCGCGGGCTCCCCCGGCGCCGCGCCCCGGCCCACCGCCGACCACCGGGCCCCCTCCCCGTGACCGTCGCCGCCGTCGTCACGCTGCTGCTCGTCACGGTCCTGATCGGCGCCCGCGGGGTCGCCGCGATGCGGACCACGTCGGACTTCCTGGTCGCCTCCCGGCGCACCTCGCCGATGCTCAACGCGGCCGCCGTGTCCGGCGAGTACCTGTCGGCGGCGTCGTTCCTCGGGGTCGCCGGGCTCGTCATCAAGGAGGGCACCGGCGCGCTCTGGTACCCGGTCGGGTTCACCGCCGGCTACCTGCTGATGCTGGCCCTCGTCGCGGCTCCGATGCGGCGGACCGGGGCACTCACCGTGCCCGGGTTCGCCGAGGCCCGGCTGGGCTCGCGGTCGCTGCGCCGGTTCTGCGCGGTCGTCGTCGTGGTGATCGGGGTGCTGTACCTCGTCCCGCAGATCGTCGCCGCGGGCCAGCTGCTCACGCTGGTGTCCGGCGTCGACTACTGGGTGGGTGTCGTGGTGTCCGGGCTGGCCGTGGGCGTCACGCTCGCGCTGGGCGGGATGCGGGCCGCCACCTACGTGCAGGCGTTCCAGTTCGCGCTGAAGCTGCTGCTCTTCGCCGGTCCGGCGATCTGGCTGCTGCTGCTCGCCGGACCGCAGCTGCGCGCCGACATGGCCGCGCCGCCCGAGTTCACCCACTTCACCCAGCAGACGCCGGTCGACTTCCGGCTGGACACCGATCTCGTCGTCACCGAACCGACGACGGTCACCGTGGACGGCGTGCCCACCCTGCTCGCCCCCGGGCCGCACGAGGCGCTCGCCGACCAGGTCTGGACCTTCCCGGCCGGCGCGGCGGTGCCCGAGCTCGGCGGCGACCGGGCCTCGCTGCCGGTGCCCGGCGGGGAGGACTGGGCGCTGCCGCTGCTCGGCACCGGGGACGCGGCGCCGCTGCTCGCGACCTGGTCGGTGCTGGTCGCCACCGCGCTCGGGACAATGGGGCTGCCGCACATCATCGTCCGTTTCCACACCAGCCCGGACGGCCGCGGTGCCCGCCGGACGGCCGCCATCACGGTCGCCATGCTGGGCGCGTTCTACCTGTTCCCGATCGTCTACGGCCTGCTCGGGACGGTCCTCACCCCGGAGCTGTACCTCTCCCAGGGCACCGACACCGCGATCGTCACGCTGCCCGGCCGGGTCACCGACGGCGGCACCGCCGCGGTGCTCACCGCACTGCTCACCGCCGGCGCGTTCGCCGCCTTCCTGGCCACCTCGCTGGGGCTGCTGCTCGCCCTGTCCGGCGCGCTCGCCCACGACCTCATGCCGTCCGGTCTGCGCCGGCTGCGGCTGACCGCCCTGGCCGCTTCGGCAGCTGTCGTCCCGGCCGCGCTGCTGATGGTCCGGATCGACGTCAGCGCCGCCGTGACCTCGGCCTTCACCGTCGCCGCGTCCACCTTCTGCCCACTGCTCGTGCTCGGGCTGTGGTGGAAGGGGTTGACGGCGCGCGGGGCGTACGCCGGGATGGTCACCGGGCTGGCGTCGTCGGTGGGCGCGATGGCACTCGGCGCCCTGCTCGGCCTGGACGGCACGGTGGGCATGCTGCTCGCCCAGCCCGCACTGCTCTCGGTACCGCTCGCGTTCGTCGTCATGATCACGATTTCGTGGACGAACGCTGTCCCCGCGTGGGCGGAGGATACGATGTTGCGGCTCCATCTGGCCGATCGCGAGTAGGCCGACCGCACAACCTCCCCATCACTGTCAAGACCGCTGGTCGAGTTCTCCCGCGCCCGATCGTCCGGTCGTCGGCCGTTTGCATCACGGTCCGGGTGAGAGCGACATCCGGGGTTCCGCCCCCGCCCGCAAAGCCCTTTCCTAGTGCGCAGTCCGTGGCCGCGCGCGGATTTATGCAAGGAGGCATACGTGAGTACGACCGAGTCCGACGAGCAGTCCGGCGGGACACCACCGCCGACTCCCGACTGGGCGGCCGTGCAGGCCAGCCCCGACTTCGAGGAGCTGCGCAAGCGGCTCCGAGGCTTCGTCTTCCCGGTCACTGCCGGGTTCCTGGCCTGGTACCTGCTGTACGTCCTGCTGGCCAGCTTCGCGCCCGACTTCATGGCGATTCCGGTGGCCGGAAACATCAACCTGGGCCTGATCCTCGGCCTGCTGCAGTTCGTGTCGACGTTCGCGATCACCGTGGTCTACATCCGCTTCGCGGACCGCAAGCTCGACCCGCTGTCGTCGAAGATCCGTGACGAGATCGAGGGGGCGAAGTGAGCGGCGTGAACGCGGTACTGGCACAGGACCCGGGGGCCGCGGCCAGCCCGATCCTCAACATCTCCATCTTCCTCGTCTTCGTGGTGGGGACGCTGGCGATCGTCTTCTACGTCAACAGCCGGCACGCCAAGAAGACTGCGGCCGACTTCTACACCGCCGGTGGCGGGTTCTCCGGAACCCAGAACGGCTTCGCGATCGCGGGTGACTACCTGTCCGCGGCGTCGTTCCTCGGCATCGCGGGCGCGATCGCCATCAACGGTTACGACGGGTTCCTCTACTCGGTCGGCTTCCTGGTCGCCTGGCTGGTGGCGCTGCTGCTGGTCGCCGAGCTGCTGCGCAACACCGGCCGGTTCACGATGGGTGACGTGCTGGCGTTCCGGATGCGTCAGCGCCCGGTCCGCGCGGCCGCCGCCACCTCGACGCTGGCCGTGTCGTTCTTCTACCTGCTGGCGCAGATGGCCGGTGCCGGTGCGCTGGTCTCGCTGCTGCTCGGCGTGTCCGGTGCGTTCGCACAGGGCGCGGTGATCGCCGTCGTCGGTGTCGTGATGATCGCCTACGTGCTCATCGGCGGCATGCGCGGCACCACCTGGGTCCAGATGATCAAGGCCGTGCTGCTGATCGCAGGCACCCTGGTGATGACGATCTGGGCGCTGGCCCTGTTCGGCTTCAACTTCTCCGCCCTGCTCGGCGCGGCCGTCGAGGCCAACCCCGAGGACGGCGCCGGCCTGCTCTCGCCGGGCCTGCAGTACGGCGCGACCACCCTGTCGAAGATCGACTTCATCTCGCTCGGCCTCGCCCTGGTGCTCGGCACCGCGGGTCTGCCGCACGTGCTGATGCGCTTCTACACGGTGCCGACGGCCAAGGAGGCCCGCAAGTCGGTCGAGTGGGCGATCTGGCTGATCGGCCTGTTCTACCTGTTCACCCTGGTCATCGGCTACGCCGCCGGTGCGCTGGTGGGCCCGCAGACGATCCTCGAGGCACCGGGCCGGGTCAACTCCGCCGCCCCGCTGCTGGCGTTCGAGCTCGGTGGCCCGATCCTGCTGGGCGTGATCGCGGCCGTCGCCTTCGCGACGATCCTCGCGGTCGTCGCCGGGCTGACGATCACCGCGTCGGCGTCGTTCGCGCACGACGTGTACATCAACGTCATCAAGCGCGGCAACGTCGAGGACACCGAGGCCACCCAGGTCAAGGTGGCCCGCCGGACCGCGATGGTGATCGGTGTCGTCGCGATCCTGGGCGGCATCCTCGCCCGCAACCAGAACGTGGCGTTCCTGGTGGCGCTGGCGTTCGCGGTGGCGGCGTCGGCGAACCTGCCGACGATCCTCTACTCGCTGTTCTGGAAGCGCTTCAACACCACCGGTGCGCTGTTCTCGATCTACGGCGGTCTGTCCGTGACGCTGCTGCTGATCGTGTTCTCGCCGGTGGTCTCCGGACGCGGGCCGGACGCACCGACCCCGTCCGTCTTCCCGAACGCGGACTTCATGCTGTTCCCGCTGTCCAACCCGGGCCTGGTGTCGATCCCGGCGTCGTTCCTGCTGGGTGCTATCGGTACCTACGTCGGGCAGAAGCGGCACGACGGCAGCAAGTACGCCGAGATGGAGGTCCGGTCGCTGACCGGTGTCGGCATCGCGAAGGCGAGCGCGCACTAGCTGTGATGCCCAGCCAGGTTGGTCAACCTGGTGATGGGCGCGGCCTTCCCGATTGCTGAGTGGGGCCGGTGGTGGTTGTACTCGTGGAGCC
>NZ_JBEYYF010000014.1:0-170160 GCF_040645415.1 Pseudonocardia sp. NPDC046786
GCCCGTCGGAGACGAACGCGGCCGGATGACCGACCGAGAACGCGGCGTAGCGGGTGACCCGCGGCGAGCGCAGCGTGATCGCCCAGCCGAGCCTCGCAACGCTCGGCAGCGGGCGTGTCATGGCCGGAGGGTGGCCGCAGCGCGTCGGCGATGAATCTCCAGGTACCGGCGCAACAGGTCCGGTGCCGGTGACGTCGGCCGCACGGCGCCGGCGTCGCGGGCGCGGGCGACCAGCGCGTCGGCGGCCGCGTGCAGCCGCTCCCGGATCCCGGCCACGGACCCAGATGGAACTGCGTGGCGCGACGGCGCTCGTGACCGGTGCGAACCAGGGTTTCGGCCGTCAGCCGGCCGTGGAGCTGGTGACGCGTGGCGCGACGGTGTACGCCGCCGCCCGCCGTCCGGAACTGATCGACATCGCCGGGGTGCGTCCGCTGCGGCTCGACATCACCGATCCGGGCTCGGTCGAGGCCGCCGCCCGGACCGCGCCCGACGTCGACCTGCTGGTCAACAATGCCGCCTCCACCGAGATCGGCAACCTGGTGACCGGAGATCCCGACGTGGTCCGGCGGATGCTGGACACCCACTTCCACGGCACCCTGGCGATGATCCGGGCGTTCGCCCCGGTGCTCGCAGGCAACGGCGGCGGCGCCGTCCTGAACGTGCCGGACGAGCTGGCGCGGCACGCGCTGGACGGCATCGAGGCGGGCGAGATCGAGATCCTCGACCGGCAGAGCGCCGAGGCGAAGACCGCCCTCTCCGGCCCCCCGCACCCGTTCGATCCGGCGGCCATCGCGGGTTCCTGACGTCCCGGAGCCGGCGGGTCGGCCGACCGACGACGGGTGTGATCCGCACGTCACAGTCCACAATTGAACCTGAGCACGGATTCAATTAGCGTCCCTCGGCGAGGGGAGCCACCGACGGCTCCCGGTCCGCCGGAGGGAACGCATGGACGTCACGGGGCAGGTCGCGGCGGTCACGGGTGGGGCGGGCGGCATCGGCCGCGCGATCGCCCGGCGACTCGTGGAGAACGGCGCCCGGGTACTGGTCTCCGATCTCGACGCCGGCCGGATCGACCAGGTCGTCGCGGAGCTGGAGGTCCTCGCCCCGGGCCGGATCGCCGGACACGTCGGCAACTGTGCGGACGAGACCGATCTCGCCGGGCTGCTCGCCGAGGCGGATCGCCGGTTCGGGCCGGTCGATCTCTTCGTCGCCAACGCCGGGATCGGCCCGGTCTCCGGGATCGACGCCCCGGACGCGGAGTGGACCGCCGCGCTGGAGGTCAACGTCCTCGCGCACGTCCGGGCGGCCCGGCTGCTGCTGCCCGGCTGGCTGGAGCGCGGCCGCGGGTACTTCGTCGCCACCGCGTCCGCGGCCGGGCTGCTCACCCAGATCGGGTCGCCGACCTACACGGTCACCAAGCATGCCGCGGTCGGCTTCGCCGAATGGCTGTCGATCACCTACGGCGACCGGGGGATCGGGGTGAGCTGCCTGTGCCCGATGGGTGTCGACACCGCGATGCTGCGCGGCGGCACCGACAGCGGTGGCACCGACAGCGGCGGCGTCGAGCCCGGTGCCGCGGAGGCCGGTGACGGTGAGGCGCTGCGCCGGGCGCTGGCCGCCGTCACCGGGGCCGGCCGGGTGCTGGACCCGCTCGACGTCGCCGACACGCTGCTGGCCGCATTGCACGACGAGCGGTTCCTCGTGCTCCCGCACCCGGAGGTCGGCGAGTTCCACCGGCGCAAGGCCGCCGACCACGACCGCTGGCTCGCCGGGATGCGGCGCTACCGGCAGAGCCTCGGCTGAGCCCCGGCCACCGGGCCGTCGACCACCAGACCACCCGATCACCCGCGATCCGACGGAGACGCACCATGGACTTCGCCCCCAGCCCGCGCGCCCAGGAGTACCAGAAGCTCCTGCTGGCCTTCATGGACGAGCACGTCTACCCCGCCGAGCCGGTCTACGCGCGGCAGATGGCGGAGTCCGGGAACCCGAACTTCCACCCGCCGGTCCTGGAGGAGCTCAAGGCGGAGGCCCGCAGCCGGGGTCTGTGGAACCTGTTCCACCCGCACGAGCGCCCGGACTGGGGTGCCCCCGGCCTGAGCAACCTCGACTACGCCCCGCTGGCCGAGATCATGGGCCGCAGCCCGCTGCTCGCCCCGGAGGCGACCAACTGCAACGCCCCGGACACCGGGAACATGGAGGTGCTGGAGCTCTTCGGCACCGACGAGCACAAGGAGCTGTGGCTGCAGCCGCTGCTGGCCGGGGAGATCGCCTCGGCGTTCGCGATGACCGAGCCGGACGTGGCCAGCTCGGACGCGACCAACATCGAGCTGCGGATGGTGGCCGACGGCGACGACTACGTGCTCAACGGCCGCAAGTGGTTCGCCTCGAACGCCCTGCACACGCACTGCCGGGTGCTCATCGTGATGGGCAAGACCGATCCGGACGCGGCACCGCACCGCCAGCAGTCGATGATGGTCGTGCCGCTGGACACCCCCGGGATCACGGTGGTGCGCGGCCTGCCGGTGTTCGGCTACCTGGACCGCGAGGGGCACGCCGAGATCCTCTTCGAGGACGTCCGGGTGCCGCGGACCGCGCTGCTCGCCGGCGAGGGCGATGGCTTCATGATCAGCCAGGCCCGGCTCGGGCCCGGCCGGATCCACCACTGCATGCGCTCGATCGGCGCGGCCGAGCGGGCGCTGGACCTGATGATCGCCCGGGCCCGGGAGCGGGTGACCTTCGGCAGCCCGGTCGCCGAGCGGTCGAACATCCAGGACTGGATCGCCGAGGCCCGGATCGACATCGAGATGACCCGGCTGCTGACGCTGAAGGCGGCCTGGCTGATGGACACCGTCGGGAACCGGGAGGCGCGCACCGAGATCGCGGCGATCAAGGTCGCCGCCCCGGCCGTGGCGCTGCGGGTGATCGACCGGGCGATCCAGGTGCACGGCGGCGCCGGCGTCACCGAGGACTTCCCGCTGGCCGGGTTCTACGCCCACCAGCGCACGCTCCGGCTGGCCGACGGCCCGGACGAGGTGCACAAGCGCACCATCGCCCGGATGGAACTGCGCCGCGTCGAGTCCGCCGGACGGCGCTGATGGCCGTGCAGCCGACCGGCCGGGGCGCGCGGGCATGACCGGCTCCGGTGCAGCGCGCACCGAGGGCCCGATCGACGACGTGCCGCCGCTCGCCGACACCTCGGGGATCCGGGAGCCGACCACCCGCCGCGGCGCGCGCACCCGGGCCGCGCTGGTGACGGCCGCCCGGACGGTCTTCGAGCGCGACGGCTACCTGGCGGCCCGGCTCAGCGACATCACCGCCGAGGCGCGCTGCTCGATCGGGACGTTCTACACCTACTTCGCCGGGAAGGATGAGATCTTCGCCGCCGTCCTGGAGGCCGCCCAGGACGACATGCTCCATCCCGGCATGCCGCACGTCGCCGCCGACGACGACCCGGCCGCCGTGATCGAGGCCAGCAACCGGGCCTATCTGGTCGCCTTCCGGCGGAACGCGAAGCTGATGGCGCTGATGCACCAGGTGGCCGCGGTCGATCCGGCGTTCCGGGAGCTGCGCCGGCGCCGCGGCCGGGCGTTCGCGGAGCGCAACGCGCGGCGGATCGCCGAGCTGCAGCAGCGCGGGCAGGCCGATCCGGACATCGACCCGTTGCAGGCGTCGTACGCGCTGTCCGGGATGGTGAGCCGGATGGCGATGGACCAGCTGGTGGGGGAGGGCGCCGACCTGGAGGAGCTGGTCCGCGTGCTGACCCGGCTGTGGATCAACGGGCTGCGGCTCACCGACAGCTCGGGGCGGCCCGCGCGGTGAGCCGGTCAGGCCCCGGTCGTCGCGCCGGGTCCGGGGGCCGGGTCCGGGTCCGGGCTGAAGATGTCCTCGATGGCGCGGCCGAACACCGCCGCCAGCCGGAACGCGAGCGGCAGTGACGGGTCGAAGCGGCCCTTCTCGATCGAGATGACCGTCTGCCGGGTGACGCCGAGCTCGGCGGCCAGCCGCTGCTGGGACCAGCCGTACCCGCGGCGCAGCTCGGCCAGGGTGTTGCGCACCGTCATCCCCGCCGGCGGGCGAGCAGGTAGCGCACCGATACCGACACCAGCGCCACCAGCACGGTGGCGGTCAGCGCGCCGATCCCCGGGACGTCGGCCCCGGTCACGGCGAGGGCCGCCAGGGCGAGGCCGGCGAACGTCACGGTGTCGGTGAACGCGCCGCGGGCGGCGGCGTCGAACCACACCGACTCGACGGACTCCTCGGGGCGCTCGGTCGCGCCGCGCAGGGTGCGCCGGTCCACCAGGAACGCCCACACCAGCCCGGTGAGCCCGGCGAACGAGACCAGCGCGACGGCGGCGCCGCCGATCAGTGGCCGGGGACCGGCGGCGCCGGCCAGCGCCGCGCCGACGCCGAGCCCGGCGGCGAGCACCGCCCCGGCCGGTGCCGCGAGCCACATGGCGGGCACCGTCCCGTTGCCGAACCGGACACGGCCCCAGCGGGTCGGTGCGTCGTCGGTCATGATCACCCCTCCGATGTACAGCTCACTTGACATGTTGAGTGAGCTTTACACAGCGGTGGGCTGCGCGCAACGGTGCGGCTCCCGGGTCAGCCCGCGCCCTGGACCTTCGTCGCCAGCAGCTCCCAGCTGCGCCACCAGCTCTCCCGGCGCGGCGCCGGGACGGTGACGACGAGCTCGTCGGCGTCGGCCCGGGTGGTGAACTCGGCGAGCTCGCGGGCGACGGTGTCCGGCGTGCCGACGGCGCTGCACCGGGTCATCGTGCGGACCTGCTCGCCGCCGGGGCCGTCGAGCACGGCGTCGACCTCGGCGTCGGTCAGCGAGCGCCCGCGCCGCCCGGTGAGCAGGCGGACCCGGTCGCGCTGGGTCTCGTGCAGCACCTGCTGTGCCTCCTCGGCGGTGTCCGCCGCGATCACGTTCACCCCGGCCAGCACGTGCGGCTCGGCGAGCTGGGCGGACGGCCGGAACTCCCGGCGGTAGAGCGCGACGGCCTGCTCGAGGGCGTCCGGCGCGAAGTGCGAGGCGAACGCGTAGGGCAGGCCGAGGGCCGCGGCGACCTGGGCGCCGAAGAGCGAGGACCCGAGGATCGTCAGCGGGACGCCGGTGCCGCGGCCCGGGTAGGCGTGCACGTTCGGCACCAGGGTCTCGTCCCCGAGGAACGCCTGCAGCTCCTGGACGTCCTGCGGGAAGCGGTCGGACGCCCGGGGATCGCGGCGCAGCGCGCGGACGGTCTCCTGGTCGGTGCCCGGCGCGCGGCCCAGCCCGAGCTCGATCCGGCCGGGGTGCAGCTCGGCGAGGGTGCCGAACTGCTCCGCGACCTGCAGCGGCGAGTGGTTGGGCAGCATGACGCCGCCGGAGCCGAGGACGATCCGCTCGGTGCGGGCGGCGATGTGCGCGATGAGCACACTGGTCGCGGCGGACGCGATCGACCCCATGTTGTGGTGCTCGGCGTACCAGATGCGCCGGAAACCCCACTGCTCCGCGCGCTGCGCGAGCGTGGTGCTGGCTTCCAGCGCCTGGCCGACGCTCTCGCCCCTGGCGACGGTGGCGAGATCCAGGATCGACAGCGGCAGGGGCAGGGACACGGGGACACCTCTCGTCGCGGAAGGGGAGGACCCTCCGGACAACAACGGGGATGCCCGCGACCTTCCGTCCCCGGGTGCACCCGTGCCCGGAGTGTGCTGCTCGCAACACCGATGCCGTCGGCGCCCGGATCACGGACGCCGCACCGTCAGAACGACGACGCCCAGCAGGTTCGTCCCGAGGTAGGCCAGCGCCGAGCCGACGACCGCGAACCCGACCCGGCCGGACGGGTCGGCGAGCAGCGCGAGGACGCCGATCGGCGCGACGTACATGACGATCCGGATGAGGCCGAGCTGGATCTGCTGGAGCTGGTCGATCACGTTCAGCGCGAGCGCGTTCCCGGTGGCGCGGACGTGCCGGTTGAGCGCGACCCCGAACAGCAGCGAGAACACGATGATCGGCACCATCGCGGCCTCGGCCATCGCCTCGACGATGTTGGTGGTGAAGAAGCCGAGGACGGTGTCCTGCCAGCCCGCGGGCTGCGCGTCCGGGGCCGCCAGTGCGGGATCGACGGCGCCGAGGCCGACCATCCCGGCGCCGGGCCGGAGCAGCAGGCCGAGTACCACCGCCACCACGGCCGACACCGCGGAGAGCCCGAGCATCCAGCCGAAGGGCCGGGCCGCGACCCGCCCGGTCCCGGCGCCGCTCATCGACCCGGTGGCGGTGATCACCGAGGTCATGACGAGCGGCACGATCGCCATCTGGACCAGCCGGATGAACGCGTCGCCGACGACCTTGAGGCTGCCCGCCCACTCGCCCGCGACGATGCCGAACGATGCCCGCGACGGCGGCGACGGCGATCTGGGCCGCGGGATGTCTCAGGGCGGAGAGCGTCATGTCGTCCCTTCGTCGCCGTCCGGTCGCCCGGCCCGGCGTGTGGATCATGGATCCGGGCGACGCCGACGACAGGATGTTGCGACGGCGGCTCGGTGGGATGTCCCCGTGTTACCCGGGGGAGCCGACGGTGCCGCGGGACGGCGGGCGCTCAGCCGGGCCGCACCTCCGACAGGGCGTCGGTGAGCAGTGCGACCAGCGCCTCGAGCTGCACGTCGGCCGACGACGGGCCGTCGTCGTCGATCCCGTCCAGCGCCTGCGCGGCCAGCCCCTCCTTGCTGTCGATCAGCTCGGCGATCCGGGCGTCGATCGTCTGCGCGGCGATGATCCGCCAGGCGGTGACCGGCTGGTCCTGGCCGATGCGGTGGCTGCGGTCGATCGCCTGGGTCTGCTCGGCGGCGGTCCAGGACAGCTCCGCGAGCACGATGTTCGACGCGACCTGCAGGTTGATCCCGACGCCCGCCGCGGTCAGCGAGCACACCGCGATCGAGACGTTCGGGTCGCCGGTGAAGGCGTCGATGTTGCGCTGCCGGGCGGCGGAGGTCTGGTCGCCCCGGATCGAGGCGATCCGCAGGCCCGCCCGGGCGAACGTCTGCTCGGCGGCGTCCATCACGTCGACGTGCTTGGCGAAGAAGACGACCTTGCCGGCGCTGCGCGCGAGCTGGGCGGCGTAGTCGGCGGCGAGCGCCGCCTTGGCCCGGCCGATCCGGCGCATCATGCCGAACACGTTGTCGCCGGACTTCGAGCCGATCGCGTCCTTCTGCTCCCACTTCGCGACCTGGCGCACCAGGTCGTGGTCGATGCCCTCGACGACGGCGCGGGAGCTGCGGTTGGCGAGCGCCTCGGAGTAGCGGGCCACCATCCGCCGGGCGAGATCGCGCTCGGCGGCCCGGATCGAACGCCCGTCGGCGCCGTCCAGCTCGACCGGTAGATCGGCGATCCGGCGGGCCGGGATGTCCGCGGCCACGTCGATCTTGCGCCGGCGCACGATGCCCATGTCCACGACGCACTGCCGGGCGGCGGGCTCGAACCGCGCGTCGGCCGGGGTCATGCCGGTGGCGGTGAGCGCGTCCATCAGCTCGGCCCGCGGCTTCTTCTCGTCGATCCAGCCGAGGAACTGCCAGATGGCGAGGAAGTCCTCGATGTCGTTGATCAGCGGCGTCCCGGTGAGCGCCATCATCAGCGGCCGGGTGGTGAAGGCGCGGATGCGGTCGGACAGCGCGAGCACGTGCTGCGAGCGCTGGGAGCTCTTGTTCTTGATGAAGTGCGCCTCGTCGACGACCATCCCGCGGAAGCCGAACTCGCCGAGCCAGCCGACGTGCCGGTCCAGGATCTCGTAGTTCACGACGACGATGTCGGCGAACCCGTCGATCGAGTCCCCGTTGCCGTAGATCACGGTGGCCGGGCGGCGCGGGGTCCACCGCTGGGCCTCGCGGACCCAGTTCGTCTTGACGACGTTGGGCACGACGACCAGCAGCGGATAGGCGTTCGCGGCCTCGGCGGCCAGCAGGGCCTGGGCGGTCTTGCCCAGCCCCGGCTCGTCGGCGAGAAGGAACGTGCGGTGCCCGGCGGCCGCGGACGCGACCAGGCGGGCCTGGTGTGCCATCAGCTCCGGGCCCTCCGGCCCGGTGTGCTCCGGCGGCTCGGGGAGCTCCATGCAGGTCGACGCGCCGGTCCCGGCCCGTTCGAACGACCGCAGCAGCGGCTCGAGCAGCTCCCAGCCCGACAGCGGCGTCGGCCGCGGCCCGGCCGGCCGGGGCGCCGAGAAGTCGGGCGCCAGGAACGGGTTCGCCAGCTGCCGGGAGACGACCGCCTGCGGCACGACCCCGGGCCGGGTCGGCTCGGGCGGAGCCGGCACCGGCTCGGCGACCTCCTCGGTCGCCTCCTCGACGCCGACCGAGCGCAGCACCTCGCGGGACATCGAGCGGGCCTCGTCGGACACCACCGCGTCCTCGGAGAGCAGGGCCAGCAGCGCCGCGTCGCGCACCGCGGTGGAGGCCAGGTTGGTCGCGATCGTGTCGAGCCGCTTGAGCTGCTCGGCCCGCTGCGCCTCGGTGCTCGTGCGGTCGCCCAGCACCCGGGCCCGCTCGTTGCGCAGCAACAGCGCGATCGCCTGGAACTTGGTGCGGGTCTCGGCGGTCACCCGACCGTTCCGCCGAGCGGCCTGGACCTCACGGACCGAGCGCGCGAGCACCGACATGATGTCCCCGCCGTCGCGGCCGCGACGGCGGTCCCGCGGGGCGTCACGGCGCGCCCTGGTCTGCGGCCGGCCTCGTCGAGCCAAGAACTCCTCCTCCGGAGTACCCGGCGGGACCACCGCAGCGGCCCCGCCGCGCATGCTGCTTCGGTCGGGGTGGCGGACGTCGCGGGAGGAGGAGCCGGATGGCCCATCCCCGATGCGACCCGACCCGTAGGTCTGTGGGAGATCGCCGTCGCAGGGCCGAACAGTCCGAACACGGAGCTGGGCGCCACGACGGGCATCCCGGACGCCCTCCGTCGATGATAACCCGACGGGCCGCGGCCGACGAGCGGCGCCGGTGCGCCGGTGGGGTGACGGTCGCGGGTCAGCCCCGCGGTTTCGCGTTACCGGAGGAGCCCTCGGTGTGGGACAGCCGCTTCGCGTCGCAGTCCCGGGCCGGGTATCCCTGCGAGTCACACCACTGGTTGGCCTCGTCGGCGGTGTAGTGCGGGACGGCGGCCACCGTGACCCAGAACCCGCCCGAGCGGAAGCTGGAGAAGTCCTCGGAGCGGACGAGCAGGAACGGCGTGTCCGGCCGGGTGGAGCCGGTGGACCGGTGTTCCCGCAGGTTCGACGGCGCGTCGTACCCGTCGACGCCGACCTGTTTCGAGGAGACCTGCGGCACCCAGTACCCGACGAGCTGGTCGGTGTAGGGGCGGTCGGCGTCGGCCAGCTCCTGCAGCGTGTCCGCTGCGGCCGGGGCCGCCGCTGCCGGTGCCGTCGGCGAGGGATAAGAGGTATCCGGGGGCGGAGCCGGCCCGACGGCGTGCGTGGCAGGCCGCAGCATGAGGACGGTTCCTCCGCCCACCGCGACCGTCAGCACGATCGCGGCCGCAATCAGCGCCGCGGCACTGCCGCGGCTCCACCCTCCCGGCCGGTCGGCGGCCTGCCGGGGGTCCTGGGCCGAGCTTCCGCAGCCAGGACAGAACAGGGCGTCCGCGCGCAGCGTTCCCCCGCAGGAGTCACAACGGTCCATCTGCGATCAGCCCGGGAACCGGTTCGCGATGATCTCGGTGATCTTCAGCAGGTCCGCGCTGTGCGCGAGGGCCCGCCCGAGCACCGCGCGGACCGCCTCCCACCGGCTGCGCACGACAGCGGATCGCGGCTCGTCGCGGTCCAGCTCGGCCAGGATCGCCTGGACGTCGGCGCGCAGGGCCGCGCGCTCGTCCTCGTCCTGCCCGCCGTCGACGATCCGGTCCCGGACCCGCCTGCAGGCTCGCCCGCAGGTCGGTGCCGGCCGGTTGGGCGCCGGCGTGGTGGGTGACCTGGCTGGTGGTCCCGATCCCGATCGCCGTTCCGCCGGTGAAGGTGCCACCGGTGACGTGGACGACCGAGTCCCCGCCGGGGCCGTCGTGGGTGTCGCTGCCGGTCATGGCTGCTGTCCGTTCCGCCCGCTCGGGCTGTTGGTCCGGGAGTCGGTCTGCTGGTTCACGGTGCCGATGCCGAGCGCGGTGCCACCGGCGAAGTTCCCTCCGCTGACCGAGATCGAGTTGTTGGTGATGATCGAGGCCTTCGCGGCCTCCATGAAGTCGACGACCGAGTAGCCGCGCTCCTCCAGGAACCTCCCGACCGCGCGGAGCACGGCACGTTCGACGATCCGCGTGTAGCGGACGGCGTCGGTGTCCTGGAAGTAGTCCAGCGTGTACGCGTCGGCGGCGAGCTCGCGCAGGGTGGTCCCGGCGCCGTAGCGGTCGGGGACGACCTCACCGGGGCGCTGGGGCAGCGCCCGGAACCGGTGCACGATCCGGGCGAGCCGCTCGAACACCGTCACGGGCAGCGTTATCGCCGTGCCGAGCGCCCGCAGGACCGGCCCGGCCCGGGGGGGGGGGGGGGGCCGGTCGATGTCGCGGTACTGGTCCTTCAGCGGTCTGAGCAGGCAGTGTGTCCATGCGAGGTAGAGCATCCGCGAGTCGACGCCCGCGGCGAAGTAGGTGGTCGTGGCGAGATCGCGGTCCCATGCCTCGATCCGGAAGCACCGGTAGTAGCGGGCCCACTCCTCCGGCCGGTCCGCGAGCTGCCGGACCCGGTCGGCGGGCAGGTGTGGGACCGGCGGCCGGTCCAGGCCCGGCAGGACCGGAGCGCAGCGTTAGCAACACGCACCGTCGAACCCGGGGAGAGGGTCGCAAGCATCCCCAAATCTGGGGACACGGGTTCGCCGCTTCCGCTCCTCCGGTCCGCCGGCACGTCACTCGTGCCGCAGCGCCTCCACCGGGTCCTTGCGGGCGGCCCGCAGCGCGGGCAGCGTCCCGGCGAGGAACGCGACGGCGACGATCACCGCGATCACCGCGAACACGGTGCCGGGGGCGAAGGCGATCAGCGTGAACCCGGGCAGGTCGGCGAACAGCGACCCGGCGAGCGCCGCGCTGATCGCGGTGCCGGCCACGATCGCGATCACCGCCCCGAGGATGCTGCCGAGCAACCCGAGGAACCCGGCCTCCAGGCTGAACAGGGCGAACACCCGGGCGCGGCCCATCCCCATCGCCTGCATGAGCCCGATCTCGCGGGTCCGTTCCTGCACCGACATGAGCAGCGTGTTCACGATGCCCAGCCCGGCGGCGACGAGTGCGATCCCGGCGAACGCGTTCAGCACCAGGACGATCGTGTCGATCACCGAGGTGAAGGCGCCGATCTGGTCGGCGATCGTCCGGCCCTCGAACCCGGCGTCGACCAGCCGGTCCTTCAGCGCGGTGAGCTCCTCGGGGGTGATGTCCGCGGCGTACTGCACGGTGGCCTGGGACCACCGGTCCACCTGGTCGGCGGGCAGGCCGACCTGCTGCAGGTCGTACACCGCGTCGGACAGTGCGTCGTTGACGGTCACGCCCGGGGCGGCCGGCCCGGCGAGGGTGTCCTCGGTGACGCCGACGATCGTGCCCTGCACGGTCTGATCGGCACCGGCGCCGTCGGTGAGGCCGAGCGTGACGGACTTGTCGATCGCGTCCGCGGCGTCGGTGAAGCCGAGCGGATCCACGTAGCTGAGCGGGATGGTGAGCTGGCGGGCGTCGCCGGTGCCGTCCGGGGCGGTGCCCTCGGTGCGCTCCTGGGTCTGGCCGGGGAGCAGGGTCGACGCGGTCGTCGCGTAGCGGGTGCCGGACCCGTACTGGACGAAGTCGACGGCCAGCGACCGGATCGGCGCCGCCTCCTCGACCCCGTCGATGCCGGCGAGGGTGTCGATGTCGGCCTGCGTCATCACGGTCGTCGTGGTCGGCGGGCCGGGCTGGTCGGAGGTGACCGCGTCCGGGTCGTAGACGGGTGGCCCGTCGGTCTCGATGGCGACGTCGGCGTCGGAGCGCTTGACGACCGTCATCACCTCGCTGGACCCCAGCGAGGACACGGTGCTGTCGATGAACCGGTTGATGCCGGTCCCGGCGCCGTTGGTCAGGGTGAGGGTGAAGGCGCCGACGAAGATCGCCAGCACGGTCAGCAGGGTCCGCGCCCGGGCCCGGAACAGGCTGCCGGCTGCGGTGCGGACGAGGTCGCGCGTCCTCATGCCGCCGCCACCTCGTCGGTGACGATCCGCCCCTCGCGCAGCCGCAGCGTGCGGTCGCAGCGGGCGGCCAGCTTGTCGTCGTGGGTGACGATCACCAGCGCGATGCCCTGCTCCCGGTTCAGCGTGAACAGCAGGTCCTCGACGATGCCCCCGGTCACCCCGTCGAGGTTGCCGGTGGGTTCGTCGGCGAAGACGATCCGCGGGTTCCCGACGATCGCCCGGGCGATCGCCACCCGCTGCTTCTGCCCGCCGGACAGGTCGGTGGCCCGGTTGGACGCCTTGTCGGCGAGCTCCAGCTGCTCCAGGGTCGCCATCGCGCGCTCCCGGCGGACCCGCGGGGCCAGCCCGGCGATCGTCAGCGGCAGCATCACGTTCTCCAGCACCGTCCGGTCGGGGGAGAGCAGGAACTGCTGGAAGACGAAGCCGAACGTCTTGTTGCGCGCCCGGTTCAGCCGCGACCGGCGCAGCTCCCAGGTGTCGCGGTGGTCGAGCAGGATGGTGCCGTCGGTCGGCTCGTCCAGCAGCGCGAGCAGGTGCATCAGGGTGGACTTGCCGGAACCGCTGCGGCCGACGACGGCCAGGCTCTCGCCCTCGTAGACGTCCATCGAGACGCCGCGCAGTGCCTCCGAGCCGCCGACCGCGCTCCGGTAGGTCTTCCGCACGTTGCGCGCGGACAGTATGGCCTCGTTCATGGTGTCCGTTCTCTTCCGTGGCTGGTCGGCACAGCCTCGCCGCAGACATGCGCGCCGGGCATCGGCCCGTGGGTGTCTTCCCGTGTACCGCAACCGCAGTACACGGATGCACAACCGGCGGGGGAGGGCCCGGACGCCCGGCGGGTGGACAATGGGCCGGTGCCCGGGACCGCGATCGGACCGCCGCGTCGGCTGATCCCGGTGTGGCTCACCGACGTGGCGGTGACCCTGCTCGTGCTCGGCGCGGCGGTCGCCCCGGTGGCCGGCCGGTTCGGCGAGGTGAGCGCGCTGGGCCCGGCGTTGGAGGCGCTGCCGGCCGTGCTGCTCTGGCTGCGCCGCCGGTACCCGGTGGCGGTGCTCGCCGCCTGCACGGCGTGCTTCGTCGGCGCGCTGTTCACCGCGGTGATCACGCCGCTGTCGGTGTTCGCGCTCGCCGTCGCGATGTTCGCCTGCGCCGACCACCACGGGCGGCGGTTCACCGTCGCCGCGTACCTCGCCGTGCTGGCCGTCGTCGTGCCGGCGACGCTCGTCGCCGCGATCGGCTCCGGGCACCCGCCGCTGACGATCCAGATCGCGGTGACGATCGGGTTCGCAGCGGCGCTCGGGGACAGCACCCGCAGCCGCCGCGACTACATCGCCTCGATCACCGCGCGCGCCGAGAACGCCGAGGCGACCCGGGAGATCGAGGCGGTCCGCCGGGTCACCGAGGAACGGCTGCGGATCGCTCGCGACCTGCACGACGTCGTCGCCCACCAGATCGCGGTGATCAGCCTGAACGCCGGCGTCGCCTCGGCGAACCTGCACGGCGGGCCGCCCGCCGCGACCGACGCGCTGGCCACCATCCGGTCCGCGGCCCGCCGGGTGCTGGGCGACATCGGCGACCTGCTCGCCGTGCTGCGGGCCGACGACGACCAGCCACCGGTCTCCCGCCCGGGCCTGCACCAGCTGCCCGAGCTCGTCGAGTCGCTGTCGGTGTCCGGGCTGGAGGTGACGGTCCGGCGGACCGGCGAGATCCCGCCGACGCTCTCGCCGGCCACCGACGTCGTCGCCTACCGGGTGCTGCAGGAGGCGCTGACCAACGTGCTCAAGCACGGCAGCGAGTCCCGGGCACACGTGCTGGTCGCGGCCGGCCGGGACACGCTGCGGCTGCTGGTCACCAATCCGGTGTCCGACGCCGGTCCGGCGGGCCGGTCCGGGACCGGTGGGTACGGTCTGAACGGGATCCGGGAGCGGGCGGCATCGGTCCGCGGCCGGGTCAGCGCCGAGGAGCGCAACGGGATCTTCCGGCTGGACGTGCACCTGCCCGTCCCGGCCGCGGTGGGGGAGGGGAACCGATGCCGGACGTCGTGATCGTCGACGACCAGCCGCTGATCCGGTCCGCGATCCGCGGCCTGCTCGACGCCGACCCGGAGGTGACCGTGGTCGGTGAGGCCGGCGACGGCGTCGAGGCGCTGGAGGTGATCGCCGCGACCAGGCCGGAGGTGGTGCTGATGGACATCCGGATGCCCCGCCTCGACGGCATCCGGACGACCGCCGCGCTGTGCGCCGACGACCGGTTCGCCGACATCCGGGTGCTGGTACTCACCACCTTCGAGGAGGACGGCTACGTGGTCGCCGCGCTGCGGGCGGGCGCCAGCGGGTTCATCGGCAAGGGCGCCGAGCCGGAGGACATCCCGCGCGCGGTCCGCGCGATCCACGACGGCGAGGCGCTGCTCTCACCCGCGGCGACCCGGGCGCTGATCGAGAAGTACCTGACCGTCAGCCGGGCCGCGGACCAGGAACCCGGCGGGCACACCGGGCCGCCGCTGGAGACGCTCACCGCGCGCGAGCGAGAGGTGCTGGAGCTGGTCGCCCGGGGCCGGTCCAACCAGGAGCTGGCCGCAGAGCTGGTGATCTCGCCGCTGACGGTGAAGACGCACGTCAACCGGATCATGGCCAAGATCGGGGCGCACGACCGGGCGCAGGTGGTCATCTACGCCTACGAGAGCGGGCTGGTCGTCCCGTCGCCGCCGCAGGGCTGACCCGGCGGGTCTCCCCGGCCAGGCGCGGCCCGGTGAACTCGACGGTCACCGGCTCGGCGGGCAGCTCCTGGCCGATCAGCCCGAGCGCGCGCCGGGCGCACTCCCGGCCGAACTCGCGCGGCCGCAGGTCGAGCGCGAGCACCTCGGCGCCCAGCGCATCGGTGACCGAGGAACGGATGTAGGCGGCGACGGCGGGGTCGTGGTGGCCGTGCTCGCGCAGCCAGGTCGCGACCGAGCCGGCGGTGCTGTCCGTGCCGACCAGCAGGACATCCGGCTGTGCGGCCATCAGCGGGCCGAGCAGGTCCTGCACCCGCTCGTGCTCGGTGAACGGCACCTCGGTGACGATCGGCTCCCGGTCGAGCCGGGCGGACCAGTCGCGGTAGGTGCGCTGCAGGGCGCGGGCCCAGCCGGCGTCCGAGCCGGGGGCGAGCAGTGCGATCCGGCGGTGCCCGCGCGCGGCCAGTGCGTCCAGCACCGCCGTCGCGTGCCGGGGGTGGTCCACGGCGACCGTCACGGCGGGCCGGGGGAGCCCGTCCGGGACCTCCTCGGCCGCGACGACGGGCGCCCCGCCGGTCAGCAGGTCACGCGCGACGGCGTCGTCCGCGGTCACGTCGAGCACGACGGCGGCGTCCAGGCCGACGTCGCGGGCACCGTGCTCGCCGAGCAGCAGCACCGACATCCCGGCCTCGTCGCACGACTCGACCGCCCCGAACACGAACTCCATGTAGAACTCGTGGCTGGTCGCCCGGTGCGGCAGGTGCACGCCGAGCACGCCGTGCCGGCGCCGCCGCAGGTTGCGCGCGGTCGCGTTGACCCGGTAGCCGAGCTCCTCGGCGACCCGCAGCACCCGCGCCCTGGTCTCCGCCGAGACCCGGCCGCGCCCGGACAGCGCGTACGACGCGGCGGCCACCGACACCCCGGCCCGCTCCGCGACGTCGCTCAGCTGGACGGCTCTGCGCGCCATCTCCCGGTCCTCCTCCTCGCCCATATATCAACTTTCTTGTGTCTTTGTCGGCTCGGGTTGACGGACCCCTCGCCGACCTCCTAGCCTCAGATTAATCGATTAATCACCAACCCGCACCTCGGCTCCGGGTGGTTCGTGGGGCACCGTCGCCCCCTTCCCGCTGCCCGATGTGCGTCCCGGCCCGGCCGCAGCCGTCCACCGGCGGCACCGGCCACGATCCGCCGGCCCGGCGGATCCGGGACCGGACCCGATCGGGAGGAGTGGAATCGGATGATCGTCACCCAGGGGTGGGTGTACTGCGACGTCCAGGGCTGCTGGACGCCACCGTTCACCCGCGACGTCACGGTCGCCACCGGCGGCTTCGATCCGGTGCTCCGCGCCCGCTGCAGCGAACACGGCTGGCAGCACCACGCGGACATCGACGTGTGCCCGGAGCACGTGGGGGACCTGGACAAGCTCGCGGTCGACCGCGGCGACCGGCCCGGCCTCGACGGCGGGCCCGACCGGTCGTGAGCCCGGCCGCCGGTCCGGGCCGGTGACACCGGCTCCCGGGTCGCCGCACCCTTTCCCCGTCCACCGCCCGGGTGCCATGCTGCCTTAACGATCGTTCAGCGCTGACGTGAGGACGGGTGATGGGCAGCGAACCCGACCGGGTGGCCGGGCTCGACCCGGAGCGGGTCGCCCGCTGGCTCACCGGCACCGTCGACGCGCTGGTCGGTCCGGTCCGGTTCGAGCTGGTCGCCGGCGGCCGCTCCAACCTGACCTTCCGGGTCACCGACGCCGCGGGCACCGGGTACGCGCTGCGCCGCCCGCCCACCGGCGGGGTGCTGTCCACCGCGCACGACATGGCGCGCGAGTGGCGGTTCCTGACCGCGCTGGCCCCGACCCCGGTGCCGGTCCCGCGGCCGGTCGCCTTCTGCGCCGATCCGGACGTCACCGGTGCGGAGTTCTACCTCATGGAGTTCGTCGAGGGCACGGTGCCCGCCGACGCCGCCGCCGGCGCCGCGCTCGGCCCCGCCGCCTGCGCCCGGGCCGGCGAGCAGACCGTCGACGTGCTGGTCGAGCTGCACGCGCTCGACCCGGCCCGGACCGGGCTCGGCGACCTGATCCGCCGCACCGGCTACCTGCAGCGCCAGCTCCGGCGCTGGCACGCCCAGCTGCACGCCTCGGCGGACCGGCTGCCCCGGCTCGCCGCCGATCTCGCGCTGCTCGACGAGGTGCACGACCTGCTGCTCGCACACGTCCCGCCGCAGCGCACCGGGATCGTGCACGGCGACTACCGGCCGGGCAACGCGGTGTTCGGCCCGGACGGCACGCTGCGCGCCGTGCTGGACTGGGAGCTGGCCACCACCGGGGACCCGATGGCCGATCTCGCCTGGCTGATCTCGGGCTGGCCGGACCCGGGCGAGGACCTGGTGCCCACCACGTCCGGCCCGAGCACCGCGCCCGGCTTCCCGCGGCGCGCCGAGCTCGTCCGCCGCTACGCCGACCGGTCCGGCCGCGACGTCGCGGACCTGCCGTACTGGACGGCGTTCGCCCGCTGGCGGGCGGCCTGCATCAGCGCCGGCGTGCAGGCCCGCTACCTGGCGGGCCACATGGCCGACGACGGCCACCTGATTGAGGCGCGGGCGCGCGCCGAGCACGTGACGCAGCTGGGCCGGTCCGCCCGGTCCGCCCTGCGGGACGCGGGAATCTGACGAGGGGAACGGCGATGGCCTGGGATTTCTCGACCGAACCGGAGTTCGAGGAGAAGCTGGAGTGGATGCGCGGGTTCGTCCGCGACGAGGTCATCCCGCTGGAGACGCTCGACCTGGAACCCGCCGAGCTGGACCGGCTGACGGCGCCGCTCAAGGCGGAGGTGCGGGCCCGCGGGCTCTGGGCCGCGCACCTGCCGCCCGAGCTGGGCGGCGGCGGCTTCGGGCAGGTCCGGCTCGGCCTGATGCACGAGATCCTCGGCCGCTGCGTGTACGCGCCCGCCGTGTTCGGCAACAACGCCCCGGACTCGGGCAACGCCGAGCTGCTCGCCGTCGGCGCGAACGCCGAGCAGAAGCGGCGCTGGCTGGAGCCGCTGCTCGACGGCACGCTGCGCAGCGCGTTCTCGATGACCGAGCCCGGCGCCGGGGCCGACCCGACGCTGCTCACCACCCGGGCCGAGCGGGACGGCGACGGCTACCGGGTGAACGGCCACAAGTGGTTCACCTCGAACGGGTCGGTCGCCGACATCCTGGTCCTGATGGCCGTCACCGATCCGGACGCGCCGCCGCGCCGCCGGGCGTCGATCTTCGTCGTGCCCGCCGACGCGCCGGGCGTGCAGATCCTGCGGGACGTGCCGACGATGGGCGACCCGCACGAGCACTTCGGACGGCCCGGCGGGCACGCCGAGATCCACTACCGGGACGTGTGGGTGCCCGCCGAGAACCTGATCGGGGCGGAGGGCGACGGCTTCCTGCTCGCCCAGAAGCGGCTCGGGCCCGGCCGCATCCACCACTGCATGCGCTGGCTCGGCCAGTCCCAGCGGGCCTTCGACATGCTCTGCGAGCGGGCCGTCTCCCGGTACGCGCACGGCTCCGTGCTCGCCGACAAGCAGATGGTGCAGGACTGGATCGCCACCTCGGCCGCCGAGATGACCGCGGCCCGGCTGATGACGCTGCAGGCGGCCTGGAAGATGGACCGGGGCGGCACGACGGCCGCGCTGACCGACATCGCGATGATCAAGTTCTACGGCGCGGGCGTGCTGTACAACGTGATCGACCGGGCGGTGCAGGCGCACGGCTCGCTCGGCTACACCACCGACCTGCCGCTGGAGTCGATGTACCGGCACGCCAGGGCGGCCCGGATCTACGACGGCCCGGACGAGGTGCACAAGGTGACGGTCGCCCGGCGGGTGCTGCGCGACTACCCGCCCCGCGAGGTCCCCACCGAGCACGTGCCGACCCGGCGCGAGGCCGCCCGGGCGAAGTTCGCCGAGCTGCTCGACACGATGTCGGTCGGCTCGTGAACGGCCGCTCAGCCGCGGTGGTCGACGATCCGCAGCGCGATGCCGGTGTAGCGCTCCGCCAGCTCGGCCGGCGTGATGCCGCCGCCCGGCTCGTACCACTGCACGATCGCGTTGCACGCGGCGACGACGGCCCGCCGGGCGTCGTCCGGGTGCGGGCAGCCGAACACCCCGCGGGCGACGCCGTCGTCGATGATGTCCGCCCACAGCCGGGTCGCGGCGCGGCGCAGCCCGGCCAGCCGCTCCCGGTTCGCGGGTTCCAGGTTGCGCCACTCCAGGGCGGCGATGTTGCTCTCCACCCGCCGGCTCACCCGGTACTCCACGGTGACCCGGACCAGCGCGCTCAGCCGCTCCGCCGGATCGTCGCCGATCCCGCGCAGCGCGCGGTCGCACCGCCCGAAGTAGTCGTGGGTGATCTCCTCCATCAGCGCGGCCAGCAGGTGCTGCTTGCTGGGGTGCCAGTAGTAGAGCGCGGACAGCGACAGCCCGGCCCGCCGGGCGATGTCCCGGATCGAGGTGCCGTGGTACCCGCGTTCGGCGAAGCTCTCCCGGGCGGCAGCGGTGATCGCCTCCCGGCCGCCGCCGCGCCGGGGCGCACCCGGGTGGATCTCCTCGGCGGTGCTCATCGGGTCAGCATGGCCCATCGGGCGGGTGCGCGGTCCGGCGGCGTGCGGACGGTGCGATGAGCGACCACAGCGAGATCCGGCTGGACCTCCCGACCGGCACCGGCTCCGGCTCCGGCACGGCCACGATCACCCTGCACCGCCCGGACCGGCTCAACGCATTCACCGGCACGATGGCCCGCGAGCTGGTCGCCGCGTTCGACGCCACCGACGCCGACGAGTCGGTCCGGGTGGTGATCCTGACCGGCGCCGGGCGCGGCTTCTGCGCGGGCGCCGACCTGGGCCGCGGGGAGCGCTCCTTCGACGCCGGCGACGCGGCCCGGGCCGCCGAGCGCGGCGACCTGGGCACCGTCGGCGGCGCCCCGCGGGACGCGGGCGGTGTCGTCTCGCTGCGGATCGCGGCGTCGGTGAAACCGGTGATCGTCGCCGTCAACGGCCCGGCGGTCGGCATCGGCGCGACGATGATGCTGCCCGCCGACGTCCGGATCGCGGCCGCGTCGGCGCGCTTCGGGTTCGTGTTCGCCCGCCGCGGCCTGGTGCCGGAGGCGGCGTCGAGCTGGTTCCTGCCCCGGGTGGTCGGCATCTCGCAGGCGATGGAGTGGGTCGCCACCGGCCGGGTGTTCGACGCCGCCGAGGCGCTCTCCGGCGGTCTCGTCTCGCGGGTCGTGCCGGACGACGAGCTGATCGGCACCGCGCGGGCGCTCGCCGACGAGATCGCGCACAACACCTCCGCGGTGTCCGTCGCGCTCAGCCGCAGGCTGCTGTGGTCGATGCTGGGAGCGTCGTCGCCGTGGGAGGCGCACCGGCTGGACTCCGGCGCGATCCTCGAGCTCGGCCGCGGGGCGGACGCCCGGGAGGGTGTCTCCTCGTTCCTGGAGAAACGGTCGCCGCAGTTCCCGGACCGGGTCGCCGACCGGCTCGGCGTCGTCCCGGGCTGGCCGGAGCGGCCGGACGGAATGACCTGAGCGGCGCCGCAGGCCGGGTCAGGCCGGGCCGGGTCATCCCGTGCCCGCGCACTCCCGGGCCGCGCCGACGAAGTGGCCGACCGCGGGGGAGCGGTTGCGCCGGCGCCACGCCACCTGCAGCGCGACCGAGGGCACCTCGCCGGACAGCGGCCGGAAGGCGACGCCCGGCGGCCGCAGGTTGGCGTAGTACGACGGCTGCAGCGACACCCCGATCCCGGCCGCGACCAGGCTGAGCTGGGTCTCGATGTCGGCGCCCTCGGCGACGATCCGCGGGGTGAACCCGTGGTCGCGGCAGTAGCCGGTGATGATGTCGAAGAACTCGGCGCCCAGCGGCCGCGGCCACAGCACGAACGGCTCGTCGGCGAGCGCGCCGGCGTCCACAGTGTCGTGCCGGGCCAGCGGATGGTCGCCGGGCAGTACGACCAGCAGCGGTTCGGTGACCAGCTCCTCGACGACCACCGCGTTCGTCGGCGCCGCCGAGCGGACCAGCCCGACGTCGAGCCGCTCCTCGGCGAGCATCACCATCTGGGCGGCGGTGTCGTGCTGGGACACCTCCATCCGCAGGTCCGGGAACCGGGCGCGGACCGTCCGCAGGATCCGCGGTGCGATCGAGGCGAGTGCGGTCCCGACCGAGCCGACGACGAGCAGCCCGCTGGCGCCCTCCGCGGCCTGCCGGACCCGCGCCCCGGCGCGCTCGGCCTCGAACAGCACCCGCGGTGCGGCGTCGAGCAGCACCCGCCCGGCCGGGGTCAGCTCGGTCGCCCGGCTGGTGCGGTCGAACAGGGTCGCCCCGACGGCCCGCTCCAGGGTCCGGATCTGCTGGCTCAGCGCGGGCTGGCTGACGTGCAGCCGGGTCGCGGCCCGGCTGAAGTGCAGCTCCGCGGCGACCGCCAGGAACACCCGCAGCTGACGCAGCTCGACGTCCATCGTCGAATCATAAGGTTCTCCTTATCCCTGCATCGGGACGCCCGATCGCGGATCGGCCCCACGGCGGCGCCGGCCGGGTCAGGGTGGGGGCGCACCTACCCCCGGGAGATCCACAGTGAACACCGACCATCCCTTCGTCGTCGTCGGGTGCGGCGGCATCGGCTCCGCCGCGCTGTTCTGGCTCGCCCGCGCCGCGGCGCCGTACTCCCGCGTGCTCGGGCTGGAACGGCACAACCTCGGCCACGACCACGGCGCGAGCCAGGACCACAGCCGGATCATCCGGCTCGCCCAGCACCAGGACGTCTACGCCGCGCTCGCCCCGCACGCCTACCGCACCTGGCGGCAGATCGAGAGTCTGTCCGGCCAGACCCTGGTGACCGAGACCGGCGGGCTGGTGATCGAGGACGTGCAGTCCCGCCGCGGGCTCGACACCGCCGGACGCGACATCGACGGCTACGCCGCGGTCGCCGCCCGGCACGGTGTCGACGTCGAGCTGCTCGACGCGGACGAGCTCACCGCGCGCTGGCACCAGTTCCGGCTGCACGGCACCGAGCGGGCGCTGTACCAGCGGCGGTCCGGCATCCTCGACGCCCGCCGGGCGAACGCCACGCACATCGCGCTGGCCCGCGGGTACGGCGCGCAGGTCCGGGAGAACAGCCCGGTCCGGGCGCTGCACGACGCGGGCCGGCATGTCGAGGTCGTCACCGACGACGAGATCTACCGGGCCGAGCACGTCGTCGTCGCCGCCGACGCGCGCACCAACGAGGTACTCGACGGCCTGGTCCCGGCCCTCCCGCTGACCGTCACCCAGGAGCAGGTCACCTACTACGCCACCCCGAACCTGCTCGACTTCGCACCCGGGCGGTTCCCGGTGTTCATGTGGCACGGCGCCGAGAACTACTACGGCTTCGGCGTGTACGGCGAGGTCGCCACCAAGCTCGGCCAGCACATGGGCGGCCCCGAGGTCACCGCCGACTCCCGGACCTTCGAACCGGACCCGTTGCGCCGCAAGCGGCAGGAGGAGTTCCTCGTCGAGCACGTGCCCGGCATGCTGGGGCCCGAGCTGTACACGAAGACCTGCCTCTACACGATCCCGCCGGGACCAGCATCTCGTCCTCGGTCCGGTGCCCGGCGCGCCGCGGGTCAGCGTCGCGGTCGGCGCCGGGCACGCGTTCAAGTTCGCCTCGCTGCTGGGCCGGATCCTGGCCGAGCTCGCACTCTCCGGCCGCACCGGCTACCCGGTGCGGGCGTTCGCGCCCGACCGCCCGGCGCTCACCGATCCCGCCTTCCGGAGGTCGTTCCATGTCTGACACAGCACTCTCCGGCCCAGCCCGGTCCGGCACGGCTCGGTCCGCCACCGTCACCACCGTCCCGCTCCGGCGGCCCGGCTGGTCGCTGCCGCAGGCCGCCTACACCGACCCGGACGTGTTCGACGCCGACCTGGAGCGGGTCTGGGCCGGCGGCTGGCTGTTCGCCGGGCACACCTGCGAGCTGGCCGGCCCCGGCGACTACCTCACCCGCGACGTCGGCCGGGACCGGGTGATCGTGGTCCGCGGTGACGACGGCGCCCTGCACGCCCACCACGACGTCTGCGCGCACCGCGGGTCCCGGCTCACCACCGCCGACCGCGGCCGCGTGCGCGCCTTCGTCTGCCCGTACCACCAGTGGGTCTTCCGCACCGACGGCTCGCTGCGCTCGGCCCGGCTGATGGGGGACGGCTTCGGGGTCGCCGGGTACCGGCTCGCCCCGGTCGCCGTCGCCGAGATCGAGGGGCTGGTGTTCGTCTGCCCGGCCGACGAGCCGCCGGACATCTCCGGGTTCGCCGCCGCGCTGGGCCCGCAGCTCGCACCGCACCGGCTCGCCGACGCCCGGATCGAGACCCGGCTGCGCTACCGGGTCGCCGCCAACTGGAAGACGCTGGTGGAGAACAACCGGGAGTGCTACCACTGCGCGGGCAGTCATCCCGAGTTCACGCTGTCGAACTTCGATCTCGGGGTGAACGGCGACCTCCGCACCAACCCGCGCTACGACGCCACCCGCGCACGGGCGCACGCCCGCTGGGCCCGGCGCGGGCTCCCGTCGGCGGAGGTCAGCTTCCCGGACGGCGCCTGGTACCGGGTCGCCCGGCTGCCGCTGCGCGACGGTTTCGTCACCGAGTCGCTGGACGGCCGCCCGGTGGCGCCGTTCCTCGGCCGGCTCGGCGAGGCCGACGCGGGCAGCCTGCGCGTGGTCGGGCTGCCCGACATGTGGGCGCACGCCAACAGCGACTACGCGGTGACCACCCGGCTCACCCCGGTCGACGCCGGCACGACCGACGTCGAGCTGTGCTTCCTGGTGCGCGCCGACGCCGGTGCCGTCGACGTGGACGCGCTCACCGCGGTCTGGCGCGCCACCTCCGAGCAGGACTGGGCGCTGTGCGAGCAGGCGTATGCCGGGATCGCCTCCCGCGGCTACCGGCCGGGGCCGCTGTCCCCGGTCGTCGAGTCCTCGGTCGAGGCGTTCCTGGCCTGGTACGAGTGCGCGTTCCGCTGATCACACTCCTGTCGATCACTTGCCACGGCAAGTCATCGCGGGCGTAGTGTACCGGTGGTGACCGAGGAACCGCCGCGCTGGCTCTCCGCCGAGGAGATGCAGGCGTGGCGGGCCCTGCTCGGGGTCATCATGTGGCTCCCGCCCGCGCTCGACGCGCAGCTGCGCCGGGACGCGGGGCTCGCGCACTTCGAGTACGCGCTGCTCGCCCAGCTGTCGATGAGCCCGGGGGGCCGGGCCCGGATCAGCGATCTCGCCGTGCTCGCGAACGGTGCGCTGCCCCGGGTGTCCAAGGTGCTCGACCGGTTCGAGCAGCGCGGCTGGCTCACCCGCACACCCGACCCGTCGGACGGCCGCTACACCCTCGCCGTGCTGACCGCGCAGGGCCGCGCCGTCGTCGAGCGCAGCGCGCCCGGTCACGTCGAGCACGTCCGCGGGCTGGTCTTCGACCGGCTCACTCCGGCCCAGGTCCGGCAGCTGACCCGGATCGCCGACGCGGTCGGCCGGGCCGCCCGGCCGGAGCCGAACCCCACGCACACCGCCCGAACCGCACCGGAGGAACCATGACCACGACCGGCACCGCGAACGACGGCCGCACCGTCCCCGACGGCTTCCGCGATCTGCTCGCCGCCCCGTTCGCCACCCTGGCGACCAACGGTGCGAGCGGATGCCCGCAGCTCACCGCGGTCGCGTTCCTGCACGACGAGGACGACGACCTGATCAAGATCTCGCTCAACGACACCCGGCAGAAGACCCGCAACATGCGCCGCGACCCGCACGCGACGCTGTTCGTCGTCGACCCGCAGAACCCGGGGCGGACCCTGGAGGTGCGGGCCGAGGTCGAGTTCGCCCCGGACCCGGACTTCGCCTTCTGCACCCGCGCCGGCGCGAAGTACGGGCAGGACTTCCGGGCCAACGACCGGCCCGGGGAGACCCGCTCGATCGTCATCCTGCGGCCGCGGCGGGTCGTGGGCACCGACCTGTCCGGCTGACCTCCCGGCGGCCGCTCCGGCCGGTGATCCGGAGCACCCGCCGGCCCGGTTGACCGTGCCGCCTCGGCACGGTGTGTGCTCGGAGCCGAGCGCGCCCGGCCGGGGGCGCCGTCCCGTGGGAGGTAGGAGCATGCGCGGTACCGCGCGACCGGTCGGCACACCCGTCACCGCGGAGCTGGTGCACGGTGCGCTGGAGCTGGAGCGGACCCCGGTCGGGATCCGCCCGCACCGGCTGCCGGCGGCGGCGCTGGCCCGGGGCGGCGATCCGCAGCTGGCGATGGCCGAGGCCCAACCGTCGGGCGTCCGGCTGGTCGCGGAGACCGGGGCGCGCAGCATCGAGCTGACGGTGCTCACGACCCGGTTCAGGTTCCGCGGGCTGCCCGCGCGGCCGCCCGGGGTGTTCGAGCTGGTCGTCGACGGCCGCCCGGTCGCCCGGTCGATCCCGGACACCGCCACCACGGTCACCGTCGATCCCGCCACCGGCACCCGGGAGACCAGCACCGCCGAGCCCGCGACGATCGTGTTCGACGATCTCCCCGCCGGCCGCAAGCTGGTGGAGATCTGGCTGCCGCACAACGAGACCGTCGAGATCGCCGGGCTGCGGGCCGACGCCGCGCTGGATCCCGCCCCGGGCCGGCGCCCGCGGTGGCTGCACCACGGCAGCTCGATCAGCCACGGTTCCGGCGCCGAGCACCCGCTGGGCACCTGGCCCGCGGTCGCCGCCACCGCGGCCGGTCTCGACCTGGTCAACCTGGGGTTCGGCGGCAGTGCGCTGCTGGACCCGTTCACCGCCCGCACGATCCGGGACACCCCGGCCGACCTGATCAGTATCAAGATCGGGATCAACCTGGTGAACGCCGACCTGATGCGGCTGCGCGCGTTCGGGCCTGCCGTGCACGGGTTCCTCGACACGATCCGGGACGGGCACCCGGACACCCCGCTGGTCGTGGTCTCGCCGGTGCACTGCCCGATCCACGAGGACACGCCGGGGCCGGGTGCGTTCGACCCGGCCGCGCTCGCCCGCGGCGAGCTGCGGTTCGTCGCGACCGGCGACCCGGCCGAGGTCGCCGCCGGGAAGCTCACCCTGCGCGTGGTGCGTGAACAGCTGGCCCGGATCGTCGCCGAGCGGCGCGCCGGCGACCCGGACCTGCACCATGTCGACGGGCCTTCGCTCTACGGCCCGGACGACGCCGTCGCGCACCCGCTGCCCGACGACCTGCACCCGGACGCCGCCACCCACCTGCAGATGGGCGAGCGGTTCGCCGGGCGGCTGCGTGCGGTGCGATCGCCGGTCTGACCGCTAGCGGTGCGGCCCGGGGGCGGCCAGCGCCGGGATGTCGGGATGGTCGAGCAGCGCCTCGACGACCGCGTCCACCGCCGCCCGCAGCGCGGTCCCACGGCGGCGCACGATCGCCACGTTGCGCTGCACCGGCGTGGTCAGCTCCCGGGTGACGACGGCGTGGCCCGCCGTCACCGCGAGCGCCGGCAGCAGGGCCACCGAGCGGCCCGCCTCGACGTGCTGCAGGGTCAGCAGGTAGTTGCCGAACCGGCAGGCCACCTGCGGCTCGAAGCCGGACTCCCGGCACAGCCGCCGGGTCAGCTCGTCCATGTAGGAGCCCGGCCGGTCGCAGGCCCACAGCTCGCCGGCGCAGGCGGCGAGATCGACGACCCGGCGCCGGGCCAGCGAGTGGCCGGCCGGCAGCACCAGCACGACCGGGTCCACCCCGAGCGGCACGATCTCCAGGTCCGGGCTCCACGGGAACTCGACGAAGTCGGTGGTGGTGACGACGACGTCCAGCTCGCCGGTGCGCAGCGCCGGCCCGCTCTCGTGCGGCTCGGCCTCGACCAGCTCGACGTGCAGGTGCGGATGCGACCCGGTGAGCCGGGCGGCGGCCGGGACGGCGAGCGGATGGATCGCGCTCTGGAACACGCCGAGCCGCACGGTGCCGATCGGCTCGTCGTTCAGCGCGCGCAGCTCCGCCTCGGTCTCGGCCATCCGGTCCAGGATCTCCCGGCCGCGCCGGGCCAGCGCGATCCCGGTCCGGGTCAGCCGGACCCGGCGCCCGGACCGCTCCAGCAGCGGGCTGCGGGTCTCGGCCTCCAGCACGGCGAGCTGCTGGGACACCGTCGACGGGCTCAGGTGCAGCGTCTCGGCGACCGCGCGGACGGTGCCCAGGCTGTCGAGCAGCGCGAGCATCCGCAGCCGCCAGGGGTTCAGCATCCCGGAAGTGTGCACGCCTGTGCGCCGGAACCGAACAGCAGCGTCGGAATCGTGTGATGGACGTGCACGTCGGTGGTTCCTAGCCTCGACCGCATGCCGGACGCCACCAGCCATCTCATCCGCTACGCCGGCGGTTTCACGCACGGCATCGTCGACCGCGCGAAGGGCACCTCGATCTTCACCGAGGACGGCCGCGAGCTGCTCGACTTCACCTCCGGGCAGATGAGCGCGATCCTCGGCCACTCGCACCCGGCGATCGTCGAGGTGATCCGCGACCAGGTCGGCCGGCTCGACCACCTCTACAGCGGGATGCTGTCCCGGCCGGTACTCGATCTCGCCCGGCGGCTCGCCGGGACCCTCGCCGATCCGCTGGACCGGGCGATGCTGCTGACCACCGGCGCCGAGTCGAACGAGGCGGCGCTGCGGATGGCGAAGCTGGTCACCAGGAAGCACGAGATCGTCTCGTTCGCCCGGTCCTGGCACGGCATGACCCAGGGCGCCGCGGGCGCCACCTACGTCGCGGGCCGGTCCGGCTACGGGCCGGCCGCGCCGGGCAACTTCGCGCTGCCGGTGCCGGACCGGTTCCGGCCGGCGATCGTCGACGCCGACGGGAACCTGGACTGGCGCCGCCAGCTCGATCTCGGCTTCGACCTGATCGACGCCCAGTCGTCGGGCAGCCTCGCGGCCTGCCTGGTCGAGCCGATCCTCAGCTCCGGCGGCGTGGTCGATCTGCCGCCCGGCTACCTGGCGGCGCTGCGCGACAAGTGCCGGGAGCGGGGGATGCTGCTGATCCTCGACGAGGCCCAGACCGGCCTGTGCCGGACCGGCGACTGGTACGCGCACGAGCGTGACGGTGTCGTCCCGGACATCCTGACGCTGTCCAAGACGCTCGGCGCGGGACTGCCGCTGGCCGCCGTCCTGACCAGCGCCGAGATCGAGCAGGAGGCGCACGACCGCGGCTTCCTGTTCCTGACCACGCACGTCAACGATCCGCTGCCGGCCGCGGTCGGCAACACCGTGCTCGACGTGCTGGTCCGGGACCGGCTCGACGAGCGGGCCCGCGAGCTGGGCGTGCTGCTGCAGGACGGGCTGCGCGAGCTGGCCGGGCGGCACCCGGTGATCGGTGACGTCCGCGGCCGCGGCCTGCTGGTCGGGCTGGAGCTGGTCGGGGCGGACCCGGCCGATAGCAGCAGCACCGGCGCGCGCAGTGCCGGCACACGGAGCGCCGACGCGCTCGGGGCCGCCGTCACCCGCCGCTGCGCCGAGCTGGGCCTGCACATGAACATCGTGCAGCTGCCCGGGATGGGCGGCACGTTCCGGATCGCGCCGCCGCTCACCGCCACCGAGGCGGAGATCGGGCGCGGCCTGGAGATCCTCGACGGCGCGCTCACCGACGTCACCCGCTGACCGGCCGCCGGTCCGCGGCGGACGCGACCAGCGCGACAGCGATCAGCGCCGCGGCCAGCCCGATCCCGGTGGCGAGACCGGTCCGCCACGACCCGGCCGCACCGGCGACGACGAACAGTCCGGTCCCCGCGGCCAGGCACAGGGTCGCCGAGATCCGCTGCGAGACCTGGAAGAACCCGGCGGCCAGCCCGCGCGCACCGGCCGGCGCCAGGGCCAGCGACAATCCCTGGTTGGGTGCGGTGACCAGCCCGCCCGCCGCGCCGACCAGCAGCTGGGAGCCGGCCAGCGTCCAGGGCAGCGCGGCGTCCGGCAGGGTCAGGACGGCGCCGAGGGTGCCGAGCTCCACCAGCAGCAGCGAGGCCAGCGCGACCGTCACCGACGGCCGCCCCCACCGGGTGACGACCCGCCAGCCCAGCCAGGACACCAGGCCCATCCCGATCGCGGCCGGCACCGTGCACAGCCCGGCGGCCAGCGGGCTCAACCCGAGGCCGTCCTGCAGGGCGAGGGTGATCACGACCGTGCTGCCCAGCGAGGACCCGAACCAGCACATCGCGACGAGCGTCCCGAGCACGAACCCGCGGGATCGGAGCAGCGCGGGCAGCAGCACCGGCGTCCCGCCGCGCCGGGCCACCCGGCGTTCCCACCGCACGAGCGTGACCAGCACCGCCACCCCGGCGGCCGACCAGGCGAGCGGCGGGCCGGCGCCGACCACCGGCAGCAGCACGCACAGCGTCAGCAGGGTCAGCAGCGCGACGCCGACCAGGTCGAGATCGGCCCGGCCGTCCCGGACCGGGTGGCCGCGGCCCAGCCGCAGCGCCGCGACCAGGCAGGTCGCCAGCCCGAACGGGACGTTCACCGCGACCACCAGCCGCCAGCCCGTCTCCGGCCCGGCGATGGCGAGCAGCCCGCCGCCGACCAGCGGCGCCAGCACCGAGGACAGCGCCGCGACGGTCGCGTAGGCGCCGAGCGCCCTGGTCCGCCCGGTGCCCTCGAACCGGTCCTGGATCAGGCCCAGCACCTGCGGATTGGCGGTACCGGCGCCGAGTCCCTGCAGCAGCCGGGCAGCGACCAGCATCCACGGGTCGCTCGCGCAGGCCCCCAGCAGGCTCGCCGAGCTGAACAGGGCGAGGCCACCGACCAGCAGCCGGTGCCGCCCGTGCGCGTCGCCGAGCCGTCCGGCGGGCACCAGGGCCAGCCCGAAGGTCAGCGAGTAGGCGGCCAGGATCCACTGCACCTGCGCGGTGTCGGCGCCGAGATCGGACCGCAGCGCGGGCACTGCGACGGTCAGCGCCGCCTGGTCGAGCAGGGTGGTGAACCCGGTCGCCAGGCAGACGGCGAGGACGAGTCGGTTCCTCACCCCGGCACGGCGGGCGCCCGGTCGGCGACCGCGGGCAGCAGCCCGAGGTTCTCCCGCAGGGTCGTCCCCTCGTACGCGGTGCGGTAGGCGCCGCGGTCCTGCAGCGCGGGTACCAGCCGGTCGACGACGTCGTCGAACCCGTCCGGGACCGCGTTGGGCTGCAGGTTGAGCCCGTCGAGCGCCCCGGCCCGGACGTAGCGGGTCAGCTCGTCGGCGACCGCGGACGGGGTCCCGACGAACTCGACGGCGTCGTTCAGGTGCAGCACCAGGTCCCGCATCGAGAACCCGCGGGCGGCGGCGAGCTCGCGCCAGGCGGCGGCGGTCCGCAGCGGCCGGTCGCTGGTGTTGACGACGCCGTGGGTGAGGGTCTGGGTGGCGGCCACCGGATCGGACGCGGGAAGCGGACCGTCGACGTCGTGATCGGACAGGTCGTGCCCCCACACGGCCTCGACGACCGAGCGGATCCGCCGCTCGCTCCAGGTGCGGTCGCGGAACCAGGCGGCCTTCTCCCGGGCCTCGGCGTCGGTGTCACCGAGGATGACCCGGGTGGCCGGGAAGATCCGGATGTCGTCGGCAGGCCTGCCGTGCCGGACCAGCCGGGCGCGCAGGTCGTCGGCGAAGGCCAGCGCCTCGTCGAACCGCAGGTAGCGGGAGAAGACGCCCTGCGCGTGCCGGGCGGCGAACTCGCGGCCCTGCGGCGACTCGCCGGCCTGGAACAGCACCGGGCGGCCCTGCGCGCTGGGCGGCAGCGCCGGGCGGGCCCGCCGCGCGCCGCGGACCACCGGGGTGATCGCGGCGGGCCGGGACCAGGCCGGTGCGTCGGTCGCGTCGGCCACCGCACCGGGCGGCCAGCCGCTCCACAGCGCCTCGACGGTGCCGAGATGCTCCGCGGCGTGCCGGTAGCGGTCGTCGTGGGTGACCTCGGCGCCGCGCCGGAAGTTCTCCCCGGTCCAGTCGTTGTCGGTGGTCACCACGTTCCAACCGGCCCGGCCGCCGCTGAGCAGGTCCACCGTGGACAGCCGCCGGGCCAGGTCGGCGGGATCGGTGAAGGTGGTGTTGAGCGTGGCGACCAGCCCGATCCGCTCGGTCACCGCGGCGAGATGAGCGAACAGCACGAGCTGGTCCGGCCGCCCGGTGACCGAGTGGTCGGTGACCCGGCCGAGGTGCTCGCGCAGCCGCTGGCTGTCACCGAGGAACAGGGTGGAGAACAGCCCGCGTTCGGCGGTGGCGGCGAGCCTGCGCCAGGCGGCGAAGTCGTAGTAGACGTGCGGGCCCGGCGCCTCCGACCAGACGTAGGCGGGGCCGAAGCCGAAGAAGCCGGCCAGGTGCAGGTGGGCGTGCGGACGGGCGGGTTCGGGTGCGGCCACGGTCTCCTCCGGGTCTCGGGACGGTCAGGACGCCCGGTCGCTGGGCGCGGCTTGCTGCCCCGCCGGGTCGAACCGCCCGGCGGGCCGGGGCAGTCCGAAGGCGTCGCGCAGGGTCGCGCCGGGTACCGGGCGGTGCAGCAGCGATCCCAGCGCGGGCAGCACCCGCCCCGCGAGGACGGCGCCGTCCACGTCGAGCACGGCGGGGAGCAGCCGGACCGCGTCGAACCGGGCGGCCAGCGTGCGGAGCAGCGCGACCAGGCCGTCGGCGTCGCCGACGTGCCGCAGCCGCCGGCCGGCGGGCCACCGGGCGTGCCGGTCCAGCGCGGCCAGCCGGTCCGCGGCAGGTGCGTCCGGGGTGTCGAGCACGATCTCGATCTCGGCCAGCGAGCGCGCGGCGCCCGGGTCGGCGGCGAGCAGCCCGTCGACGTCCGGCGCGGTGACGATCCCGACGTCGACCAGGTCCGGCGCGAGCGTCCCGGCGGGCGCGAACACCGGCACCTGTCCCTGCGGCGGGCGCGGCACCAGGGCCGGTCCGCGCACCGAGAACGTGCGGCCACGGAAGTCCACATGATGGACCCGGTCGGCGTCCAGGAACCGGCCGGTGGCCTCGTCGGCGATGATCGCGTCGTCCTGCCAGGAGTCCCACAGCCACCGGGCGGCCCGCACGACGTCGCCGGTCTCCCCGGCGAGCACCGCCGGCGCGCTCTCGTGCCGCACCGCGTACGCCGCGGAGCGCTCCGGCGACTCCCCGCCGACGGCGAGCCAGCCGGCCCGCCCGGCCGAGCCGTGGTCCAGGCCGGAGAGCTGGTTCGACACGTGGAACGGCTCGGCGTGCGCGGTCGGCACCACCGGTACCAGGCCGGGTGCGGAGGTGTGCGCGGACAGGAACGCCGCCGCCGTGACCGGATCGAACCGGCCGGCGACGCCCGCGCCGGGATCGGCCCCGGCCCGGTCGTCGAGGGTGACGAAGGTGTAGCCGGCGGCCTCGGCGCGGTGCCCGGTCCCGGCGAGCCGGGCCGGGGTGAGCAGCTCGTCCGGCGGGTGCGCCGCGTACCGCCAGGCCGCCGGGTGGGCGCCGTCGCCGTCGATCTCCAGACCGACGGCGAGGCCGCGTGTCGTCGCGTCCATACAGGTCTCCTTCCCCGGCCCACGGACCGGGACGTCGCTCGCTCCCCGCGTGATGTGCCGCCTACGTTGGCCGGACCTGCCGATCTCCGAGGAGGAACCGTGACCGAGCCCGACCGGGTCGGCCTGCTGGAGGGGCTGCGCAGCACCCCGTCCCGCCGCTACCTGTCCGACACCCCGATCCCCGACGACGTGCTGTGGGAGCTGCTCGACGCCGCGGTCCGCGGACCGTCGGGGGGCAACCGGCAGCAGTGGGGCTGGGTGGTGGTCACCGACGCCGGGGCCAAGGAGCGCATCGCGGTGCACTACCGGGAGGGCTGGGAGGCTGCCTACGGGGTGCGCCGCGACGAGCTGCTCGATCCGGCCCGGGACGGCGCCGCGGAGGGGCTCAGCCCGTCGTCGTTCCGGGCGACCGAGCACCTGGCCGGGCACCTGGCGCAGGCGCCGGTGCTGGTGGTCCCGGTGCTGCGCAACGCGGCGGGCTCCACCGACAAGCGGCTCGGCGCGTCGATCTACGGCGCCGTGCAGAACCTGCTGCTCGCGGCCCGCGCGTACGGCATCGGAGGGGTGCTGACCTCGTTCCACCTGACCGGGGAGGCGGAGATCGACGAGCTGCTCGGGCTGCCCGCCGACGCCACCACGATGGGGCTGGTGCCACTGGGCTATCCGGCGCGCGGGCGCTGGTCGCTGCCGCACCGCCGCCCGGTCGCGGAGGTCGTGCACTGGGGGCGCTGGGGCGAGGTCCGGCACGGATCCTCCGGGCGGTGACGGGGCCGACCCGCCGGGGACGACGGGGGACCGGTGGTCACGGGCGCCGGGGGCGGCGGGCGTGCGGGACGGCACGGAGCGGACGGCCGCGGGTGGCGGGGATCCGGGGCCGGGGGACCGGTCGGCGGGACCTCGTCGACCCGCAGGCGGGGGACCGCCCGGCGGTTCCCACTCAACCCGCCGCCCCGATCCGAAGTCAAGGCAGCTGTGTCGAGGCGGCGGTGTCGGGGCAGCCGAGTCACCGCCGCGGTGCCGGGGCCGCTGTGTCGCCGCAGCTACGTCGAGGCGGCCGGGCGGTCAGCCCCCGCGCGGCCGCCGGGCCGGCGCCGGCGCCGCGGCCGGGCCGGTCGAGGTGGACGGCAGCGCGCCGGACAGTCCGCGCACCCCGCCACCGGCCAGCAGCCCGCCCAGCACCATCGCGAACAGCTGGTCGGCCAGCTCCCGGTCGGCGTCGGCGCTGCGCGGGGTGAACCAGTGCTGCATCCAGTCGAGCATGCCGACGACCGCGCGGGTGGCGATCCGCGGGCTGGCCGGCAGCGACAGTTCCCCGGTGCGGGCGCCCTCGGCGAGCAGCGTCTCGACGGCCGCGGTGTAGCGCCGGTCCATGTCGTCGAAGAACGCGAAGGCGGGTGTGCGGGCCCGGCCGACGTGCTGCAGGTACACGAACGCCGCCGGGTAGTGGTCGGCGAACACCCGGACCTGGAGCCGGATCAGCTCGCGCAGCCGCACCGCGACGCTGCTCGTGTGATCCCGGCTGAGCAGCTCCAGCTCGTCGAGTAACGCGCGGGCCGGGCCCTCGACGACGGCCAGCAGCAGCTCCTCCTTGCTGCTGACGTAGTTGTAGACGCTCCCCTTGAGGATGCCGACGCGGGCGCCGATGCCCTCCAGCGTCGCGTGGTCGTAGCCGTGCTCGCGGAACTCCTCACCCGCCGCGGCGACGAGATCGGCCCACCGGTTCTTGCGGGGCATCGGTTCCCTCCGTTCTCCTCCACGCCCGGTGTGGCGCCGCTGCCCGGTGCACGGTCAGTGCATGGCCCAGCCGCCGTCGACGCACAGGGTGCTCCCGGTGATGTACGAGCCGGCGTCGGAGGCGAGCAGCAGCAGCGGCCCGTCCAGCTCGTCCGGCTCGCCGATCCGGCCCATCCGGATCCGGGTGAGCGCGCGGGCGTGCGCGCCCTCGTCGTGCAGCAGCGGCGCCGTCAGGTCGGTTGATACGTACCCGGGTGCGAGGGTGTTCACCCGGATCCGGTGCCGTCCGGACCACTGCTGGGCGAGATCGCGGGTCAGCCCGAGCAGGCCGGCCTTGGACGCCGAGTACGCGGCCTGCGGCACCGTGCCGGTGCTCAGCCCGAGCGCCGAGGAGATGTTGACGATGGAGCCGCCGCGCCCGGCGTCGATCATCGCCCGGCCGGCTGCCTGGCACATCCGCAGCGTGCCGAGCAGGTTGGTCTCCAGCAGCCGGGCGGCGCGCTCCGGGTCGTCGTCCTCGGCGCGGGCGGCGTAGCCGGTGCCCGCGTTGTTCACCAGCACGTCGGGCCCGCCCAGCTCGACGGCGGCCGCGACCAGCGCCCGGCAGCCCTCGACCCGGGCGATGTCGGTCCGCACGGCGACGCAGCGCCGTCCGAGACCGCGCACCGCGTCGGCGACCGCCTCCAGCTCGGCGACCCGGCGGGCGCCGAGCACGAGATCGGCTCCGGCCCGGGCCAGCAGCACCGCGAAGTGCGCCCCGAGCCCGGCCGAGGCCCCGGTGACGACGGCGGTGCGCCCGTCCAGCCGGAACCGGGCGCCCGGATCACCGGCCGGCGCGCTCATCCGGCCCCGGCCCCGCCGGCCAGCAGCGGGAAGCGCTCCATGCCGCGGGAGAGCAGCACCGGCGCCCAGTGCGGCTCGCCCGCCGGGACCGCACCCGGCAGCCGCTCCAGGATGCGCGGCACCGCGATCGCCGTCTCCAGCCGGGCCAGCGGGGCGCCCAGGCAGTAGTGCATCCCGACCCCGAAGCCGAGCTGGCGGCCCTGCCGCCGGGTGATGTCGAAGGTGTCCGGGTCGTCGAACGCCGCCGGGTCCCGGTTCGCCGCCGACGGGCTGAGGAAGACCCGCTGCCCGCGGCGCAGCACCCGGCCGCGCAGCTCGACGTCGTCGGCCATCAGCCGCACGACGGTCTTGGCCGGGCCGTCGAACCGCAGCATCTCCTCGACGGCCCCGTTCACCAGCGCCGGGTCGGCGGCCATCCGGGCCGCCTGGCCGGGATGGGCGAGCATCGCCCGCACCCCGGAGCCGATCAGGTTGGTGGTGGTCTCGTGCCCGGCGAACAGCAGCAGCACACCGGTCGCGATCACCTCGTCGTGGGTCAGCGCGTCCTGCTCGTCCCGCGCGGTGATCAGCCCGGACAGCAGGTCGTCGGCCGGCTCGCGCTCGCGGCGGGCGACCAGCTCGGTCAGGTACCCGGTGAGCTCACCCATGCCCTCGGCGCCGCTGCGGTGCCGGTCGGTGTCGGAGAGGCCGCCGAACACCAGGCCGGTGATCCGGTCCGACCACTCCTTGAAGCGTTCCTGGTCGGCTCGCGGGACCCCGAGCATCTCGGCGATCACCGACGCGGTGAGCGGGTAGGCGAGGTCACGGACCACGTCGATCCGGCCGGGCGGCGCCGCGTCGAGCAGCTCGTCGACCAGCTCGGTGATCCGCGGGGCGATCCGGCCGACCGCGCGCGGGGTGAAGCTGCGGCTGAGCAGCCTGCGCAGCCGGGTGTGGTCGGGCGGGTCCTTGAACACCATCCACTCGCCCAGTACTCCGAACGCGGCCCGCAGCGCCGGATCGGCGTCCGGGCCCTCCAGCTTCGCCCGCCGGTACGGGGTGATCCGGTCGGAGGAGAACCGGGGATCGCGCAGCGCGGTGCTGACGTCGTCGAAGCGGGTGACGAACCACGACCGGAAGCGCTCGCTCCAGTGCACCGGGTCGTGCTCGCGCATCGCGGCGAGCAGCGGGTACGGATCGGCGACCGCCTCGGGGGAGAGCAGATCGGCGTCGGCGACGTCGGTGGCGGTCGGGGTCACGGTGCCTCCAGAACGGCGACGGCGCAGGCGTTCCCGTCCAGCACGGACACCCCGCCGCCCATGGTCTCGACGAGGCCGAGGCGGGCGCCGTCGACCTGGCGGCCGTTCGCCCGGCCGCGCAGCTGCCACACGATCTCGGCGACCTGGGCCAGCCCGGTCGCGCCCAGCGGGTGCCCCCGGGAGAGCAGCCCGCCGGACGGGTTCACCGGCAGCGACCCACCGAGCGCAGTGCCGCCCTCGGCGGCCAGCCGGCCGCCCTCGCCGGGTGCGGCGATGCCCAGCGCCTCGGTGGTGACGACCTCGCCGATGGTGAACGCGTCGTGCACCTCGACGACGTCGAGATCGTGCACCGAGTCCAGGCCGGCCGCGCCGAGCGCGTCGGCTGCGGTGTCCCGGACGATGTCGTGTCCCCACACGTGCGGCGACCGGTCGTCCCAGGGGGCACCGCTGCGCAGCGCGAGCCCCCGGACGGTGACCGCCGGCTCCGGGCCGGCCGGGCCGAGCACGGCGGCGGCCGCCCCGTCCGAGGTGGGGCAGCACTGCAGCACGGTGAGCGGATCGGCGACCATCCGCGATCCGAGCACCTCGGCGACGGTGTAGCGGCCGGAGTACTGGGCGCGCGGGTTGTGCAGGGCGTGCGCGTGGTTCTTCACCGACACCGCGGCCAGCTGCTCAGCGGTGACCAGGCCCTCGTGCAGGTAGCGGCCGGCGCCCATCGCGTAGAGCGCGGGCAGGGCGAGCCCGCTGCGTTGCTCGGGATCGGTCGGCTCGGGGGTGATCGCCCCGGAGAACGCGCTGCTCATGTGCTCCAGGCCGAGCGCGAGGACCCGGCCGTACCGGCCGGTCCGCACCGCCTCGTGCGCCTCGACGAACGCGGTGGTCCCGCTGGCGCAGGCGTTCTCCACGGTGATCACCGGGATGCCGGTGATCCCGCAGGCGCGCAGCACCCGCTGGGTCACCCCCGGCGGGCCGAACACGGTGCCCGCCCAGACGGCGTCGACCGGCGGGTCGGGCCGGGTGGAGCCGGCGTCGGCGAGCGCCTCGGTGACGGCGGCGTGCGCGAGCGCGACCAGATCGTGCCCGGGCTGGCGGCCGAAGTGCGAGGTCCCGACGCCGAGCACGGCGACCCGGCCGGTCACGGCGTCACCACCGGGCACGGGTGGCCGCCGGTGCGGGCTGGGGGAGCGGTGGGGCGGGCACGGGGCCTCCGGGAACGTCGCTGGGCTGGGTCTCGCCCCAGGATGTAAACAAACACGTGGTAGTTAATCAACCACAGGTCGACTCGCCGCGGATCGCGAAGGGGGGCGTTCGTCCTCGTAACTTGACAGCAGCGGTGAACCAGGTCACTGTACGCCGACAGCGATAACTACCCGTGGTTTGCCAACGTCTGGACGTGCGGGTGGTTCTGCTCCCACCTCACGAGCCAGGAGGATCCGACCGATGCAGTTCGGCCTGTTCGCCATGCCCGAGCACCCCCCGATCGAGAACTGGACGCTGTCCTACGACCGCGACATCGACGACATCGTGCTGGCCGAGAAGCTCGGATTCTCCGAGTACTGGATCGGCGAGCACCACACCGGCGGCTTCGAGAACGTGCCGGTCCCCGAGTACATGATCGCGAAGGCGTCCGCGGTCACCAGCCGGATCCGGCTCGGCACCGGGGTGGTGAACCTGCCCTACCAGGACCCGTTCCAGGTCGCCGAGCGCCTCGCCTTCCTCGACCACCTCACGCACGGCCGGCTCGACTACGGCTTCGGCGGCGGCGGGCTCCCGACCGACCAGGCGCTGTTCGGCCTGGAGCGGTCCGAGGCCGCCCCGCGCACCAACGAGGCGCTGGAGATCATCGAGCTGCTGCTCACCTCCGACGACCCGGTCGACTACGAGGGCGTCTACTGGAAGTACGAGAACCGCCAGCTGCAGGTCGGCCCGTACCAGGAGGTGCCGCCGTTCGCGGTGGCCGGCCTGACCGGCACGCACAACTACGCCCGCTGCGGCGCCAAGGGCTGGAAGGCGCTGTCGGTGTACTTCTCGCCGATCGACAACCGAGGCTACGAGGGCGCCCCCGACCTGCTCGCGCACGGCAAGGCCCTGGTCGGTGCGGCCGAGGCGGCCGGACTCGATCCGGCGGTCGCCCGCCGGAACTGGCGGGTCAGCCGCGAGGTCTACGTCTCCGACAGCCGCAACCAGGCGATGAACGAGATCCGCGAGGGCGTCAAGCGCTCCTACGAGTACCTGCTCGGGCTCGGCCTCGGCGCGCTGATGAAGAAGGGCGAGGGGATGGACGACGCCGACCTCACCTTCGAGTGGATGGCCGAGGAGATCCCCTGGATCATCGGCAGCCCCGAGGACTGCGTCCGGCAGCTGCGCGAGCTGGAGGAGGGCACCGGCGGCTTCGGCACCTTCCTGATCAACGCCCGCGACTGGGTCACCACCGACAAGTGGAACCGCTCGCTGGAGCTGTTCGCCCGCTACGTCGTGCCGCAGTTCACCCCGAGGGAGAACATGGCGCGCCGCAACCGGCTCGCGAACGTCGCGCTCGGGCGGGACTGAGCCGTGGTCGCGCGGTTCGAGGGCCGGATCGCCGTCGTCACCGGCGGCGTGCAGGGCATCGGGCAGGGCATCGCCGTGCGGCTGGCGGCCGAGGGCGCCGCGGTCGTCATCGGCGACCTGCAGGACGACGATTCGACCGCCCGGCGGATCGTCGCCGACGGCGGGCGGGCCGCGCACGTGGTGATGGACGTGCGCCGGCCCGGCGACTGGAAGCGCCTGGTCGACGAGGCGGTCGGCGGCTTCGGCGGGGTGGACGTGCTCGGCAACGTCGCCGGGGTGACGAACACGCTCGGCCCGGACAACGTCGTCGAGCTGACCGAGGCCGGCTGGAACCACGTCGTCGACACCGACCTGAAGGGCGTCTGGCTGGGCATGCAGGCGGTCATCCCGCGGATGCTCGAGGGCGGCGGCGGGTCGATCGTGAACATCGCGTCGATGGCAGCGCTCAAGGGCCTGGAGAACCTGGCCGCGTACTCCGCGGCCAAGGGCGGCGTCGTCAGCCTCACCCAGCAGGTCGCGATGGAGTACAGCCCGCGCGGCATCCGGGTGAACTGCATCTGCCCCGGCACGATCGACACCCCGATCCTGGCCGGCATCACCGACGACATGCGGAAGAACTTCACCGCGGCGCACCTGATCCCGCGGCTGGGCACGTCCGCCGACATCGCGGCGGCGGCGGCGTTCCTGCTGTCCGACGACGCGAGCTTCTGCACCGGCGAGGTCCTCCCGGTGGACGGCGGCTGGAACACCAAGGGCAGCGCGGGCTGACGGCTCCCGGCCGGGCGGGGCCGCCGAGCCCGCCCGGCCGGGCACCTGCACCGACCACCACGAGGAGGGGTACATGAGCGACGACGGAGTCGCGGGCCGGACCGCACTGGTCACCGGCGGCGGCAGCGGCATCGGGAAGGCGATCACCGCGGCGCTGCTCGCACGCGGCGCGAACGTCGTGGTGCTGGAACTGTCCGCCGCGAACATCGCGGCCGCCGACGCCGAGCTCGACGGGGGCGACCGGCTCGCCTGGCACGAGGGCTCGGTGGCGGTCGCCGCCGACGTCGACGCCGCGTTCGCGCTGGCCGCGGAGCGGTTCGGCACCGTGCACCATCTGGTCAACAACGCGGGCACCGCATCGCTGGCGCTGATCCGGGACTGCTCGGAGGACGACTGGGACCTCATCGTCGACACCCTGCTCAAGGGCACGTTCCTGTGCACCCGGGCGTTCGCCCGGCAGGCGATCGAGGCCGGCGAGGGCGGGACGGTCGTCAACATCTCCTCGCTGAACGCGGTCGCCGCCACCGACGGCCTCGGCCACTACTGTGCCGCGAAGGCGGGCGTCGCCCAGTTCACCCAGGTCACCGCCGGCGAGCTGGGCCGGCACGGGATCCGGGCGAACGCGATCGGGCCGGGCACGGTGAACACCCCGCTCGGCGCCGGGTTCACCGTCGGCCGGATCGGCCAGGAGTTCCTGGACCGGACGCTCGTCGCGCCGCCCCGGCACCAGGAGGCCGAGGACATCGCCGACGTCGCGCTGTTCTTGATGTCGCCCGCCGCCGGACGCATCACCGGGCACTTCGTCCCGGTCGACGGCGGCCAGCACGTCCGCGGCCTGCACTCGTACTGGGACGTCGCCGAGGCGCAGGGCCTGGTGAGCCGGTCGTGAGCACGGTGACCGGCGCCGGGGACGATCTCGGCGCCCCCGATAACCTCGGCGAACCTGAGAACCTCGGCGCAGCTGACAACCTCGACGACTCCGAGAACCTCGACGACTCCGACGAGCGCGGCTTCCCGCGGTTCTGGGACGCCGCCCGCGAGACCCGCCCGCACGCCGAGCGCGAGCAGCTGGTCCTGGAGCGGATCCGGCACCAGCTACACTACGTCTACGCCGAGCTCCCGTTCTACCGCAGGCACTACGACGCGCACGGCTTCCATCCCGACCAGGTCCGCTCACTCACCGACTTCACGACGAAGGTCCCGGTGATCACCAAGCGGATGCTGGTCGCCGACCAGGCCGAGCACCCGCCGTTCGGCAGCTACACCCCGCAGCACCCGCCCGGCGGGATCGCCCGGATCCACGGTTCGTCGGGCACCTCCGGGACGCCCACCCTCTACGCCGTGTCCAATCCCGACTGGGACCGCGCCGCCGACGTGCACGCGATGGCCCAGTGGTGCGCCGGGATCCGGCCGGACGACATCGCCCAGGTCGGCTTTCCGTTCGGGCTGTTCTTCGGCGGCTGGGGGGTGCTGCAGGGTCTGGAACGGATCGGCGCGACCGTGTTCCCGCTCGGCGTGACCGACTCGGAGAAGCACATCGAGCTCATCACCCGGCTCGGCTCGACGGTGTTCACCGCGACGCCGTCGTACGCGGTGCACCTGCTCTCGGTCGCCGAGCGGATGGGCGTCGATCTCGCCGCGGGCACCGTCCGCACGCTGCTCGTCGGCGGCGAGCCCGGGGGCTCCCTGCCCGGGACCCGCCGGATCATCGAGCGCGGCTGGGGCGCCACCGTCGTCGACGCCGGCTCCACCTCCGAGATGTACCCGTTCCAGACGAGCGTCGGCTGCCCGGCGGGCACCGGCACCCACCTGATCGCCGACGAGGTGCACACCGAGATCGTCGCCTCCGGAGACCTCAACACGCCGATCCCGGCCGGTGAGCGCGGCGCGATCGTCTACACCCACCTCTGGCGCGAGTCCCAGCCGATGATCCGGTTCGCGCCCGGCGACGAGAGAGAGCTACCTGACCACCGAGCCCTGCCCCTGCGGGCGGACCTGGCCGCGGCTGCCGGAGGGTGTGCTCGGCAGGCTGGACGACATGCTGGTGATCCGCGGGGCGAACGTCTACCCGTCGGCGATCGAGACCGGCCTGCGCACCGTCCCCGAGCTCGGCCCCGAGTTCCGGATCCGGGTCAGCAGGTCCGGTGCGCTGGACGAGATCACCGTGCTCGCCGAGCTGGGCCGGGAGGCCGCGGCGGCGCTGCCCGCCGACGGGCCGGGCCGGGCCGACGTCGTCGCGCGGACCGAGGCGGCGCTGCGCCGGGCCGTCAACATCGGCGTGCCGGTCCGGCTGCTGGAGCCGGGCACCCTGCCGGAGACGACGTTCAAGGCCCGCCGGGTGGTCGACGAGCGGCCCCGCGCGCAGGACGCCCGTTGACCGTGCACCCGCCGGGCGCCACCGGGACGGTCGGCACGCGCGACACCACCGTCCACAACACAGCCGTCCACAACACAGTCGTCCGCGACACCGTTGTCCGCAACACAGTCGTCCGCACCACAGTGCCGGTCGCCGACGGCGTCGTCGCGGTCGAGCTGGTGGCCGCCGACGGCGGCCCGCTGCCGCGCTGGGAGCCGGGCGCGCACGTCGACCTGCTGCTCGGCCCGGACCTGGTCCGCCAGTACTCGCTGTGCGGCGACCCGGACCGCCCGCGGAGCTGGTGGATCGCGGTGCTGCTGCGCCCGGACGGCGGCGGCGGATCCCGCCGGGTGCACGCGCTGCGCCCGGGCGACCGGGTCCCGGTGCGCGGGCCGCGCAACGCCTTCCGGCTGCACCCTGCGCCGCACTACGTGTTCGTCGCGGGCGGCATCGGGATCACCCCGATCCGCCCGATGCTCGACGCGGCCGGCCGGGCGGGCGCCGGCTGGACCCTGCACTACGGCGGCCGGTCGCGCTCGACCATGGCGTTCGCCGACGAGCTGGCCCGGCACGGCCCGCGGGTCCGGCTGCAGCCGCAGGACGAACACGGCCCGCTCGACCCGGACGCGATCCTGGCCGCCGCACCGTCCGGCGCGCTCGTCTACTGCTGCGGCCCGGCAGGGCTGATCGACGCGGTGACCGCGCGCAGCGGCGGATCGGGGACCCTGCACGTCGAACGGTTCACCGCCGCACCCGGTGCCGACGACGGCGCGGACACGGCGTTCGACGTCGAGTGCCGCGCCTCCGGCGTCACCGTGCGGGTCCCGCCGGGGGTCTCGATCCTCGACGCGCTGGAGGAGGCCGGCGGGGTGATCGTCAACTCGTCGTGCCGGGAGGGGGTGTGCGGCACCTGCGAGGCCGGTGTGCTCGCGGGCGAACCCGACCACCGCGACACCGTCCTGGACGACGCCGAGCGCGCCTCCGGCGAGATGATGATGGTGTGCGTGTCCCGGTCCCGCGGACCGCGGCTGGTGCTCGACATCTGATCCCCGGTGCCGCGCTGCGGTACACCCGGACGGCCGCACCGGAGGGCACCGGACGGCGTCCTCCGGAGACCGGGCTCACCACACCTTGATCGGAGTTACACCGGTGTTCCTACAATCCCACCGATCAGGCGGAACGGTGGTCGGCGTGGCAACGTCGATCCCGCTCGGCAGACGATGACGGTGAGCGTGGTGCGGCGGTGGTCCGCGATCGGTTCGACGATCGCGGGATGCCGCAGGCATCCGGGTGAAGGGAGACGGGGTTGGCCGAGATCTCAGGCGGCGCCGGTGAGCCGGTGTCCGCGAAGTCGATCCAGGGTGAGCAGCAGCAGGACACGGGTTGGGTCAGGGCCTCCGAGGAGGACGTCGACCTCTACGTGGACCGGGTGACCGACGAGGTGCTGGCCTGCCGGGAACGGGGCAGGCACCTGTTCCCGACCATCCGGCAGGCGGGCATCCACTTCACCGGTGTCGACGACGACGGCCTGCTGCTGCGCCGTCTGGTGTGCACCTGCTGCGAGCTCGCGGTCCGGGTGGAGAAGTGGGAGGGCGCCCGCCGCGGCGGCCGGACCCGGTTCCAGCGGGTCGCGTCCGGGCTGGAGTACCGCACCGGGAAGGACGGCCAGGAGTACCTGGCGCCCAGCGGCCGCGGGCACATGACCCCGCGCCAGATCGGTGACTCGGTGGCGTCGAAGGCGCTCTCCGGTCAGACCCTGGCGTCGCTGCGCAAAGCCGCCGAGCGTGCGCAGAAGGAGGAGCGGGCCGAGCGGGCCGCCCGCTCGCGCGACGCGTCGGACACACAGGGCTGAGCGGACGGAGGCTGACACGTGGGTGTTCGAGAGATCCGGTACTGCGATCTCACCGGTACCGAGGACGGCGTCGAGTCGCACGAGATCCATCTCGACCAGATGCGGATCGCGATCGACCTGGCCGCGGGCGAGTACCAGAAGCTGCTGACGGTGTTGCGTCCCTACATGGATGCCGGGCGGATCGAGGCGTCGGTGCCGGACGGTTCGTCGATGGCGTCGCGGCGCAACGAGCCGCGCCGGCGCACCACCTCCGGTCTGACCGCCGAGCAGCGCCAGGAGCTGCGCCAGTGGGCGGAGGAGAACGGGATCGAGGTTCCGTCGAACAACCGGTTCAGCCAGGCGCTGGTGAAGCGCTGGCGGGAGGCGCACGAGGTGCCTGCCGAGGAGGAGTGACGGATGTCGGGATCAGCTCGGGCCACCGCCCCGCGGGGCGGTGGCCACGATCCCGGCGACCAGCAGTTCCAGACCGAGCGCGAGGTACTCCTCGCGCTCGATGCCCTCGCTGAGTGGGCCCTCCGCCTCGACCAGCCGCGGGTAGCGCTGCGCTCGCCGCGCTGGAGGCGGTCGCCGACCGGATCCCGGTGTTCCGAGTGGTCCCGGCGGGCTGAGTGCCGGTCAGCCGATCACGCCGCGGTCGCGCAGGGCGCCGATCTCGGCGGTCGACAGGCCGAGCTCGCCGGCCAGGATCTCCTCGGTCTCCCGGCCGAGCTCGGGAGCGTCCCCGGCCTCGCCGTGCGCGCCGTCCCAGCGGACGGGGGAGCGGGCGGTGACCGCGGCCGTCCCGCTCGGCAGCACGATGTCGGTGAGCAGCGGATGCGCGCCGGCCCGGTGCTGCTCGACCACCCGGGTCATCCCCTGGTAGCGCCCCCACAGCACGCGGGCCCGGTTCAGCTCGGCCTCGACGGTCGCCGAGTCGCGGGCCCCGAACCACGGCCGGAGCACCGCGGCGATGGTCTCGCGGAGCCGGTAGCGCTCGGTCTCGTCGGTGAGGTCGGCGCCCAGCGCGGTCTCCAGCGCCGCGAACACGGCGCCGGTGCCGGTCACCGTGATCAGCGCGTTCCACTGGCCGGGGGTGAGCGCGACGACCATCACCCGCCGCCCGTCGGAGCAGGCGAAGTCGACGCCGAAGCTGCCGAAGACGTGGTTGCCGTGCCGGGGCCGCTCGTGGCCGGTCTCGGCGGCCTCGGACAGCCAGCCGAGGTTCGCGACACCGGCCAGCGCGACGTCGGACAGCGCGATCTCGGAGTAGACGCCGCGCCCGGTGCGGCCGCGCTGGTGCAGCGCGGCGAGCACGGTGGTGGACACCGTCAGCCCGGTGACCAGGTCCCAGGCGGGCAGCACGTGGTTGACCGGCGCGGCGCCCTCCTCGCTGCCGGTGATCTGCGGGACGCCGACCTCGGCGTTGACCGTGTAGTCCACCGCGGGCCGCCCGTCCGGGTAGCCCTGGACGCGCACGTGGATCAGGTCGGGGCGGCGCGCGGTGAGCACCTCGTTGGCCATCCAGCGGCGGCCGACGACGTTGTCGACGAGCACGCCGCGGTCCTCGCCGGCGCCGGTCGCGAGCGCGACGACCAGCTCGCGGCCCTCGTCCGAGCGCAGGTCCACCGCGAACGACCGCTTGCCCTTGTTCAGCGACGCCCAGTAGTACGAGTCGCCGGTGCCGTGCCCCGCCGCGGGCCAGCGGCCATGGTCCGGCCCGCCGCCGAGCGGGTCGATCCGGATCACCGAGGCGCCGAGCTGGGCGAGGGTCATCCCGCCGGTCGGGCCGGCGACGAAGCTCGCGCACTCCACGATCCGCAGGCCGTCCAGCGGGCGGCCGGTGTGCTGCTGGGAGGTCGTGGTCACGTCCGGCCGGGCCCCTCGGGTCGCTGTGCGTGGATGATCACGGTCCGAGGGTAGCCGGGGGGATCGGCCGGACCGTCGTCGCGGAACCGGGCGACGACGAACTCGGCGAACCGGGACACCACCGGTGGGCGGGGCCGGTCGCGCAGCCAGGCCAGGCCGATCATCCGGTGCGCGGCGCCGTCGGTGAGCCGCAGGTGGCTGACCCCCGGCTCGGCGCGGTGCGGCCGCGGCTCGGGCACGATCGCGACCCCCAGGCCGGCAGCGACGAAGCCCTCCAGGGTGCCGATCTCGGTGCCCTCGAACGCGATCCGCGGCGCGAACCCGGCCCGTGCGCACAGCTCGTCGGTGAGTCGGCGGAAACCGATCGGTTCGCGCAGCGTCACGAACGGCTCGTCGCCCGCCTCGCCGAGCGCCACCCGGTCGCGGCCGGCGAGCCGGTGCCCGGCCGGGACGGCCAGGCACAGCCGTTCCCGGTGCAGGTCGGTCCAGGCGATCGCGTCGTCGTCCGGGCGCGGGGCGGTCAGCCCGAGGTCGACCCGCCCGGCGCGCACCTGCTCGACGATCTCGTGCCCGACGGCCTGGGTGAGCTCGAAGGTGACGCCGGGGGCCTCGGCGCGGTGCGCGCGCAGCACCTCGGGCATCAGCCCGGCGGCGATCGAGTGCAGGAACGCGAGCCGTACCGTGCCGCGGCCCGGATCGCGCAGCGCGGCGATCCGCTCCTCGGCGGCGGCGAGCTCGGCGAGGCCGCGCCGGGCGTGCTCCAGCATGATCTCGCCGTAGGGGTTGAGCCGCAGCCTGCGGTTGACCCGGTCGAACAGCGGCGCGCCGACCCGCCGCTCCAGCCGGCCGAGCGCCCGGGACAGCGTCGGCTGGGCCAGCGAGAGCCGTTGCGCGGCCTGCGTCATGTGCTCGGTCTCGGCGAGCGCCACGAACCACTCCAGCTCGTCCACGGTCGTCACCTGCGTCATCATGCCACCCGAAACGATGTCTCGGGTGCATCACCGCGGGTCAGGGCGCCGCCTGCCGGAGCACCTCCCGCGCGTGCGCCAGCAGCGGCACGTCGACCATCCGGCCGTCCAGCCGGAACACGCCGCCGGAGTGCGCCTCGGCCGCGGCGAGCATCGCGCGGGCCCGGGCCACCTCGTCGTCGGTGGGCCGGAACGCCTCCCGGACGACGGCGACCTGCGCCGGGTGGATGCACGCCTTCGCCGCGAACCCGGCGGCGACGGCGGCCGCCGAGTCCGAGCGCAGCGTCGCCCCGTCGTCGATGTCGACGAGCACGGTGTCGACCGGGGTGACACCGGCGGCGCGAGCGGCGTAGAGGATCCGGGTCCGGGCCTCCTCGACGGCGGGCCGGTACCCGCCGCCGGGCGCCCGGCCGGCCCGGCCGCCGAGATCGGCGACCAGGTCCTCGCTGCCCCACATCAGGCCGGCGCAGCCGGTCGCGGCCGCGATCTCCGGTGCGGCGAGGACGCCGCGGGCGGTCTCGCACAGCGCGACCACCGGGTGCGGGGCCAGCGCCTCGACGTCGGCGGCCCGGTCGGCCATCGGCAGCATCAGCGCGACCTGCGGGTGGCCGGAGAGTGCGCGCACGTCGTCGTCGTACCAGGGGGTGCCGGGCGCGTTGATCCGCACCAGCACCGCGGCCGGGTCCAGGTCGGCGAGTGCGCCGACGACGGCGGTGCGGGCGGCGGCCTTGTCGTCCGGACCGACGGCGTCCTCCAGGTCCAGGATCACCGTGTCGGCGGCGGCGACCGCCTTCGCGAACCGGTCCGGACGGTTGCCCGGGCAGAACAGCAGGGCGGGCCCGCGCAGGGCGAACGTGGCCGTCATCCGCGGTCCAGCCCGCCGCGCCTGACCAGCTGGGCGGCGACCACGTTGCGCTGGATCTCGTTGGTGCCCTCACCGACGATCATCAGCGGGGCGTCCCGGAAGTAGCGCTCGACGTCGAACTCGGTGGAGTAGCCGTACCCGCCGTGGATCCGGACGGCCGACAGCGCGACCTCCATCGCGGTCTCGGAGGCGAACAGCTTCGCCATGCCGGCCTCCATGTCGCAGCGCCGGCCGGACTCGTACTCCCGGGCGGCGTGCAGGATCAGCTGCCGGGCGGCGGTGATCTTGGTGGCCATGTCGGCGAGCAGATTGCCGACCGACTGGTGCTGCCAGATCGGCCTGCCGAACGACTCGCGGTCCCGGGCGTAGCGCAGCGAGTCCTCCAGCGCGGCGTCGGCGACGCCGAGCGCGCGGGCGGCGACCTGGATCCGGCCCGTCTCCAGGCCCTTCATCATCTGCGCGAAACCGCGGCCCTCGACGCCGCCGAGCAGGGCGTCGGCCGGGACCGCCATGTTCTCGAACACCAGCTCGCAGGTCTCGACGCCCTTGTAGCCGAGCTTCGGCAGGTCCCGGGAGACGGTCAGGCCCGGGCCGTGCTCGACGAGCAGCACCGAGATCCCGCGGTGCGCGGGCTCGGCCGCCGGGTCGGTCTTGCACAGCAGCGCGATGAGCCCGGACCGGCGGGCGTTGGAGATCCAGGTCTTCGATCCGTCGATCACGTAGCCGTCGTCGGTGCGCCGCGCCCTGGTCGTCATGTTCTGCAGGTCGGAGCCGCCGCCGGGTTCGGTGAGCGCCATCGTGGCGCGCAGCTCGCCGGTGGCCATCCGGGGCAGGTAGCGGTCCTGCTGCTCGCGGGTGCCGAACGCGACCAGCAGCTTCGCGACGACGGTGTGCCCGCCCATCGCACCGGCCAGGCTCATCCAGCCGCGGGCCAGCTCGGCGGTGACGAGTGCGTAGCACGGCATCGAGACCGGGGCCTCGCCCCACGGCTCGGGGACCGCCAGCCCGTAGATCCCGAGCTGCTTCATCTGCTCGATCCACTTCTCGGGATAGACGTCCGCGTGTTCCAGCTCGTTGACGTGCGGTTTCACCTCGCGGTCGATGAAGTCGCGGACCGTGTCGACGACGGCCTGTTCCTCGGTGTCCAGCGCACCCATGGCGCGGACCTCCTGATCTGGTCGGCGGTGGTCTGTGCTCGTGGCTGTCGGGGCTCGTCTGCGGGTGCCGGCGGTCGTCAGCGGAACCGGACGGTCGCGACCAGCGACGGGGCGACCCCCTCGGCCGCGACCGCGACCGTGGCGGCACCCGGGTCGTCGGCGTCCCGGTCACCGGCGGCGACCAGCGTCGAGGGCACGAAGGCGGGCCGGGTGAGCCGGTAGCCGAACTCGGCGACGGTGTCCGCGGGTGCGTGCACCCGGGGCAGCTCCAGCGCGAGCAGGGCCATCAGCGGCCCGTGCACGACGAGATCCGGGTAGCCCTCGACGGTCGTCGTGTACGGGTGGTCGTGGTGGATGCGGTGGCCGTTGTAGGTCAGCGCGCTGAACCGCGACAGCAGCACGCTGCCGGTGCCCAGCCGCCGCCGCCACGCCCCGTCCGGCTCCGGCTCGCCGCCCGCCGGACGGGGGACCACCCGTCGCTGCGCGCCGTCGGGCTCCGAGCGGTAGACGATGTCCTGCTCCTCGACCGCGACGACGGCCGGATCGTCGCCCACCCGCAGTTCCTGGCGGACGGACACGAACAGCATCTCGCCGCTCCGCCCGGACTTCGGGGTCACCGAGGTGACGGCCGAGCTGCCGTGCAGCACCGCGCCGAACGGGATCGGGGCGTGCTGGGTGAACCGCCCCCCGGCGAACATCCGGCGCCGGCCCGGGACCCGCGGCAGCAGTGGGCCGTCGGCGGGATGCCCGTCCTCGCCGAGATCGGCGGTCCGCGGGTGCTCCAGCAGCACGAACCAGTGCCACAGCGGGGGGAGCGGCGCGCCGTCGCCGAGCGCCGGGGGAGCGGCGTCGACCAGGTCGGCGAAGGCGGCGGCCGGCCACGGGTCGACCCGCCGGCTGGTCCGGACGGTCGGCGGATCCCAGTCCCGCACCAGATCGGCCAGGTTCGCGGTCTCGGACACGGCACTCCCTCGTACGGTTCGGTCGCCGGATCCCACTCTGGACGCTCCGGCTCGATGTGTGAAATGCAGATCCGGACCCTGCCCGATGCACCGCGTGCATCAGCGGGCGTGGGGATGCGTGCTGCCGGGATCCGGCCCGCCCGCCTCGTGGTCGCCCCGCGCGCCCGGCTCAGGGTCCGTCGAGCCAGGCCCGCACGTCGGCCGAGTCCGCACCGATCGGCGGCGGCGAGCGCCGGTAGGACGGCGGCGTCCGCGAGTACGTCACCGGGTTCCGGACGGTCGGGACCGCGGCCGCGTCCGGCGCCCGGACCACCGGCTCCAGGCCGAGCCGCTCGGCCAGCGCCACCCCGCCGTCGACCGAGTTGATCGGTCCGCAGGGCACGCCCACCTCGGTGATCGCGGTGTACCACTCCTGCGCGGTGCGGGTGGCCAGCCGGGCGCGCAGCCGCTGCTCGATCTCGGCGCGATGCCCGATCCGGTCCGACATCGTCGCGAAGCGCGGGTCCTGCGCCATCGCCGGATCGCCGAGCACGGTGGCGAGCCTGCGGAACTGGCCGTCGTTCCCGGCGATCACGATGAGCTCGCCGTCCTTGCAGGGCATCGGCTGGTAGGGGAAGACGCTCGGGTGCTCGTTGCCCATCCGCTGCGGCACCGCGCCCGCGGCGACGTAGGCCTCGGTCTGGTTGACCAGCGTCGACAGCGCGACCGAGAGCAGGTTCGTCTCCAGCAGCTGCCCCTCGCCGGTGTGCTCCCGGTGCCGCAGTGCCGCCGCGACGGCCAGCGCGGCGTGCAGCCCGGTGAGCACGTCGAACACCGCGACCCCGGCCCGGTAGGGCGGCCCGTCGGCCGGGCCGGTGATGCTCATCAGGCCGGACACCGCCTGCACCAGCAGGTCGTAGCCGGGCAGGTGGGCGCCGCCGAGCGGGCCGAACCCGGAGATCGAGCAGTACACGACCGACGGGTTGTCCGCCGCGACCGCGGCGTGGTCGAGGCCGAAGCGGGCCATCCCGCCCGGCTTCATGTTCTCCACCAGCACGTCGGCCCGCTGCGCCAGCCGCCGCGCCACCGCCAGGTCGGCGGGGTCCTTGAGGTCGAGCACGATCGACCGCTTGTTCCGGTTGATCGACAGGTAGTAGGTGGACGTCCCGTCGAGCACCGGGGGTTTCCAGGTGCGGGTGTCGTCGCCGCCGGGGCCCTCGACCTTGATCACGGTCGCGCCGAGATCGGCCAGCATCATGGTGGCGTACGGACCGGCCAGCACCCGGGAGAAGTCGGCGACCAGAATGCCGTCCAGCGGGCCGCCGGCCGGTGCGTCGCCGAGTCCGGGGCCGTCCTGCGTCGGGGAGTGATCCACGTACCGGGACGTTATCCCCGGCCGGACGGCGTGTCAGGGGCCGGCAGGATATTGCCGCCGATCGGCATTCCTGCCGATTCCGGGCCGGGCCGGTCGCGGCCACCATCGACGCCATGAGCAGCGACGGCCGGACGCTCGTCCGGATCCTGGCCGGTCTCGGCCGCGCCGGGCCCGGGGGATGGCGGCTGCAGGGCTGCTACCTGCCGGTGCCCGGCGTGCCGGACCCCGGATCGAGCTCCCCGCCGACGTAGAACCACCGGCCGTCCTCCCGGACGAACCGGCTCCGCTCGTGCAGCACGCCGTCCCGGCGGTGCGCCCGGAACTCGACGATGCCCTCGGCGTCGAACATCGCCCCGCCGGAGCGGTCCAAGATCTCCAGCCCGGTCCACACCGAGCCGGGCTCCAGGCGCAGCGCCCGCGGCCGGGTCGAGGGATGCCAGGACGCGGTCAGGTGCGCGGTGTCGCCCCGGACGAACGCGGTGTAGCGGCTGCGCATCAGGTCCTCGGCGGTCGCCGCGGGGCGGCCGTCGAGCACCGGGCCGCAGCAGGCCCGCTCCGGGCGGGCCCGGCCGCAGGGACAGTTCACGGGCATCCGTCCAGTATCGGGCCGGCTCAGCTCCCGGCCCGCACCGCCCGCGGGCTGGCGCCGAACCGCTGCCGGAACGCCGTGCTGAATGTGCTCACCGACCGGAACCCGGACAGGTGCGCGATCTCGGTGACCGACATCCCGCGGTGCGCCCCGCAGGTGAGCCGGGCTCGTGCGCGGGTGAGCCGCTCCTCGCGGATCAGCTCCCGTGCGGTCGTGCCGGCCCGCTGCAGCGCGAGCTGGACCTGCCGGGTCGACCAGCCCAGTGCCGCGGCGATCGACGACGCGTTGAGGTCCGGATCGTCGACGTGTTCGCGGACGTGCCTGCGGACCGCGATCTCGATCTCCCCGAGGGTGCCGGTGCCCGCCGTGCCCTGACCGGCGACGAGGATGCCGGTCAGCTCCCCGAGCCGTTCCACGACCGCGTCGAAGTGGTCGGCCGGGAGCCGCTCCTGCGCCAGCGTCGCCTGCAGCACGGCCCGCAGGATCGTGCCCAGCCCGGTCCTGAGATCGATCGGCGAGGTGCCGCCCGGCAGCCGGCCGACATGCCGGGTGATCTCGCGGCCGGTCATCGTCACCACGACCAGCTGGGCTCCCCGGCCGTGGGTCACCTCGAACGGCCGGTCCATCCGGATCAGGGCGGCGGTTCCGTCGTCGAGCACCGCCGGACCGTGCCCCCCGCCGAGCACGACCCGTCCGCGGGCCGGCGCGACCAGCAGGCAGCTGTCGATCCCGTCCGCCCGGATGTGCCGGTCGGTCCGCTCGTACCGGATCGGCGTGGAGTTCCAGCTGAGCACCTGGTACCGGTCGGTCCGGGTGCGCGTGAGGGTCCCGCCGAACTCGGCGCGGTCCCCGAAGTGACACGTCATGGCGCCCTGCAGGGCGGTCGTCAACGTGCGCCAGGTGTCCCGCGCCCGGGTCACGGGCAGGCCGTGGACGGCCGTGCGCTCGCTGCGGACCGCATCGTCCGACATCTCGTCCACCTCCGGTCGTGACCGGCGTCCGGGGCAGCGTAGCGGTCGCGACGGCGGCGTCCGAGCCCGACGAGGCCCTGTGCCCGCCCACCACCGCACGGTGGCGGCTCGCTCCATTGGAGCGTCCCCGGACCGTTCCTAGCGTGGGACGCACGCCCGGCGCAGCCCGCCGGAGTCCGGGCGGCCCACGACCGGCGGGAGCCCGGAGGACGACGGATGGATCTCGCGACCCTGATCCGGACCGGCGCACGTGACCACCCCGACCGCCCCGCCGTGATCTGCGACGACATGACGCTCGACTACACGGGCCTGTACGAGCGGAGCTGCCGCCTCAGCAACGCGCTGGCGGGTCTGGGCGTGCGACCGGGGGAGCGGGTCGCCACCCTGACGGACAACAGCCCGGAGTCGCTGGAGCTGATCCTGGGTGTCGCCCTCGGCGGGTACGTCCGTGCGTCGCTCTACACGCACAACACTCCCGCGACGAACGTCGCACTGCTCGACACGATCGGCGCCACGGTGCTGATCGCGCAGCGCACCCATCACGACGCGATCGCTCCGCACCTGGCCGGCGCCGGCGCACTGCGCCACGTGATCGTGCTCGACGGCCCGGCCCCGGCCGGGGCACACGGCTACGACGACCTGCTCGCCGCGGCGTCCCCGGTCGACCGTGGGATCGCACCGGACCCCGATGCACCGCAAACGATCCGGTTCTCGGCAGGGACCACCGGCACCCCCAAGGGCATCGTGCACTCCTGCCGGGCCTGGACCGGTGTCGGCACCGAGACCACCGCCGCGCTGATCCCGCTCCGAAACGACGACATCTACCTCGCGGCGGGGCCGCTGGCCCACGCGACGATCATGCCGGTGTTCGGTGTGCTGGCCGCCGGGGGTGCGGTGGCGGTGCTCCGCGCGTTCGAACCCGGTGCCTTCCTCGCCGCGATCGAGCGGCACCGCTGCACCCTCACCTTCGGCGTGCCGACGATGGTCCAGCTCGCGGCCGGGCACCCGGCGGCCGGCCGGACCGACCTGCGCAGCCTGCGGCAGTTCGTCTACGGGGGTTCCCCGATGACCGCCACCGCCCTCGACCGGGCCCGCGAGGTCTTTGGCGACATCCTGCTCCAGCTCTACGGCCAGAGCGAGGTCGCGCCGGTGTCGGTGCTGTCGCCGGCCGACCACCTGGCCGAGGGCGGCCGCTGGCTGCGGTCGGCCGGGCGGGCGACGCCGAACACCCGGATCACGATCGTCGACGAGGGTGGGCGGTCCGTCCCGGCCGGGACCGTCGGCGAGGTCGCGGCGCACAACCCGTCGGTGTTCGACGGCATCTGGGACGACCCCGAGGCCACCCGTGCCCGGCTGCTGCCCGACGGGTCCGTGCTCACCCGGGACATGGGCTACCTGGACGAGCACGGCTTCCTCTTCCTGACCGACCGCAAGGAGGACATGATCATCTCGGGTGGGTTCAACGTGTGGCCGACCGAGATCGAGAACGCGCTGGCGGAGCACCCCGCGGTCCGTGACGCCTCGGTCGTCGGTGTACCGCACGACAAGTGGGGTGAGACGCCGCTGGCGCTGGTCGTTCCCGAACCGGGTGCCGAGGTCACCGAGGACGAGCTGATCGCCTGGACCCGCGAGCGCCTCGGGCCGGTGAAGCGCCTGACCAGCGTCCGGTTCGACACCGAGCTACCCAAGTCCGCCGTCGGGAAGGTGCTGCGGCGCGAGGTCCGCGCCCGGTACGCCCCGCAATCCGCACAGCCGAGCCGAGGAGCAGTACACCCGCGATGAGAACCGCCTACGTGCTCGGTGTCGGAATGACCGAGTTCAGCAAGCCCGGCCGTCCCGACCCGAACTACCCCGAACTCGCCCACCGCGCCGCCGACGCCGCCCTGCGCGACGCGGGCATCGGGTACCGCGACGTCGAACAGGTCTGCGCCGGGTTCGTGCACGCAGACTCGACCGCGGGTCAGCGCGCGGTCTACGAGCTGGGCATGACCGGCATCCCGGTCGTGAACGTCAACAACAACTGTGCCTCCGGCTCGTCCGCCCTGCTCTACGCCCGACAGCTGGTGCAGGGCGGGCTGGCCGACTGCGTGCTGGCGCTGGGCTTCGAGAAGATGCAGCGCGGCTCGCTCGGCACCCCCACCCACCCGCAGTCGGCGAATCCGGTCGGCAAGTTCGTCGAGGCGCTCGCCGGGTTGCACGAGCCGACGGGCGCACCGGTCGTGCTGGAGATGTTCCGGGCGGCCGGCAACGAACACTCGGCCCGGTTCGGCACCACGCCCGAGCAGTTCGCCAAGGTCGCCGAGAAGAACCACCGGCACTCCGCGGACAACCCGTACGCACAGTTCCGGGACGTCCACACCCTGCAGGAGATCCTGGACTCCACCGCGGTCTGCACGCCGCTGACCAAGCTGCAGTGCTCGCCCACCTCGGACGGGGCGGCCGCCGCCGTCGTCGTCTCCGAGGAGGTGGTCGACCGGCTGGGCGCTGCCGGGCGGGCGGTCGAGATCGTCGCCCAGGCGCTGGCCACCGACACCACCGACGCCTACGACAGTGCGGTCAACATCGTCGGGACACCGGTCTCCCGGCGGGCCGCCCGCCAGGTCTACGAACAGGCCGGGATCGGGCCCGACGAGATCGACGTGATCGAGCTGCACGACTGCTTCTCGGTCAACGAGATCCTCACCTACGAGGCGCTCGGGTTGTGCGCAGAGGGAGAGGGCGGCGCTCTCGTCGACGCCGGCGCCACCACCTACGGCGGACGCTGGGTGGTCAACCCCTCCGGCGGGCTGATCTCGAAGGGTCATCCGCTCGGCGCCACCGGGCTCGCCCAGTGCGCCGAGCTCAGCTGGCAGTTGCGCGGCGAGGCGGGGCCCCGCCAGGTCGACGGCGCGCGGCTCGCCCTTGCGCACAACGTCGGCCTCGGCAGCGCCGGCGTCGTCACCCTCTACCGGATGGCGCAGTCGTGAGCGGCCCGTTGCTGGTGGAACGCCGGGACGCGGTCGTCGTCCTCACGATCGACCGGCCGGAGCGCCGCAACGCCTTCGACCGTGCCACGGCCGAGGCGATGGAGGCCGCGATCGACGCCTTCGACGCCGACGACGGACTGCGGGTCGCGGTGCTCACCGGGGCCGGCGGGACGTTCTGCGCCGGCCAGGACTTGAAGGCCGCGGCCCGGGGCGAGCTCGGCCGTACCGAGCGGCGCGGCGGCGGCGGGCTGATGGCCCGCCCGCCGGAGAAGCCGATCATCGCGGCGGTGGAGGGACACGCACTCGGTGGCGGCCTGGAGCTGGCGCTCGCCTGTGACCTGGTCGTCGCCGCCCGCGGTGCCCGGATCGGCCTTCCCGAGGCCCGGCGCGGACTCCCGGCGATGGGCGGCGGGCTGTTCCGGCTGCCCCGGCGGATCCCGTACGCGCTGGCGATGGAGGCCGCACTGACCGGCGCGGCCTGGGACGCCGAGCGGTACCACGAGCTCGGGCTGGTCAACCGGTTGGCTGAGCCCGGTCAGGCGCTGGAGGTCGCCCTCCGGTTCGCCGCCGAGATCGCCGCCGGGGGACCGGTCGCGGTCCGGGCCAGCAAGGCGATCGTCCGGCACGGTCCGGAGTGGACGGACGAGGAGAGCTGGACGGCCCAGCAGCGGTACGTGGACACCGTGCTGGCGTCCGAGGACTACCGCGAGGGCCTGGCGGCCTTCGCCGAGAAGCGGGAGCCGGTGTGGAAGGGACGATGAAGACGACGGGCACGAACGCGGTGGGCACGGACACGCTGGGCACGAACGCGGTGGGCACGAACGCGGTGGGCACGAACGCGGTGGGCACGAACGCGACAGATGCAGCCGGGACCGACATCGAGGGCCGGGTGGCCCTGGTCACCGGTGCCGGGCAGGGGGTCGGCCGGCAGGTCGCCCTCGACCTCGCCGCCCGCGGCGCGGGTGCGGTGCTGGTCAACGACGTGGACGCCGCACGGGCCGATGCGGTAGCCGCCGAGATCCGCGGCCTGGGTGGCACGGCGACCGGGGTGGCGTGCGACGTCACCGACTACGACGCGGTCGGCGCGATGTTCGCCCGGGCCCGCGACGCACACGGACCGGTCGGGGTGCTGGTCAACAACGCGGGAAACCAGGGCGGCGGGGGCGCTGCGCCGCCGGCGCTGCCGTTCTGGGAGCAGGGCCCGGAGCACTGGTCACCGTCGCTGGGGGTGAACCTGCACGGCGTCCTGAACTGCGCCCGGCACGCGCTGGCGCAGATGGTCGAGGCCGGCGCCGGCGGCCGGATCGTCACCGTGATCTCGGATGCCGGACGGGTCGGCGAGACCGGCGGCCTGGAGGCGTACTCGGCCGCCAAGGCCGGCGCGGCCGGCCTGACCCGGGCGCTGGCCCGGGCGGGCGGGCGGTACGCGGTCACCGCCAACAGCGTCGCGCTCGGCGCCACCCGGACCCCGGCGACGGACGGGTACCTGGCTGATCCGGCGCTGCGCAAGCAGCTGCTGAGCCGCTACCTGGTGCGCCGGATCGGTGAACCGTCGGATGCCTCGGCGATGATCGTGTTCCTGGCCTCGCGCGGCGCGTCGTGGATCACCGGCCAGACGATGCCGGTCAACGGCGGCTACTCGGTGGCGCTGTGACCGATGTGCCTCCGGCCGGCCTGTTCGACGTGACCGGCCGTACCGCGCTGGTGACCGGCGGGACCAGCGGGATCGGGCTGATGACCGCCGAGGGGCTCCTCGCGGCGGGTGCCCGGGTGCTGGTGTCCTCGCGCAAGCCGGCGGCCTGTGCGGCGGTCGCCGACCGGCTCGGAGCGCGCTGCACCGGCGTCCCGGCCGACGTCGGTACACCGGACGGCGCGCGAGCCCTCGTCGCGGCCGTCGACGGGCAACTCGGCGGGCGGCTGGACATCCTCGTCAACAACGCGGGCGCCACCTGGGGTGCGCCGATCGACGACTTCCCGGACGACGCCTGGGACAAGCTCGTCGGGGTCAACCTCACCGGCGTCTTCCGGCTCACCAGCTCGCTGCTGCCCGCACTGCGCGCCGCGGCGACCGACGACCATCCGGCGCGCGTGATCAACATCGGGTCGCTGGCCGGGCTGCGGGTGACCGAGCTGGAGAACTACCCCTACAGCGCCACCAAGGCAGCTGTGCACATGCTGACCCGGCACCTCGCCCGCCGTCTGGCGGCCGAGCACGTCACCGTCAACGCGATCGCGCCCGGCTACTTCCCCAGCCGGATGAGCGCATTCGTGGCCGACGACCCGGACGCCCACGACGCGGTCCGGGCCGGGATCCCGCGCGGCCGCTGGGGCCGCCCGGACGACGTCGTCGGGGCGACCGTCTTCCTGTCCTCGCGGGCCGGCTCCTACCTGACCGGCGTCGTGCTGCCGGTCGACGGCGGGGTCTCCGGCTGCACCTGACCTGCCGGGTCCGGCCGGGCGACCATCGTGGACAGCTCGGTGGCGGTGCGCAGCGCCAGATCGGCCGGGTCCACCGGACGTCCCAGCAGTGACTCGATCCGTTCCATCCGCTTGACCACGGTGTTCGGATGCACGTGCAGCCGGCGGGCGGTGCGGGTCGGGCTGCCCAGTTCGGCCAGGTGCACCCGCAGGGTCCGCAGCAGCCGGTCGGCCTCGTCGCCGCCGGCCGCCAGCCTGCCGAGCGTCCTCGCCACGAACGCGGTCGCTGCGGACTCGTCCCGGGTGGCCAGCGCGAGTACCGCGACGTCGTCGAACAGCACGGTGCCCGCCGAGCCGAGTGCGTCGGCGACCCGGCGGGCCTCCTGTGCCTCGGCGTGGGTGGTGCGGAAACCGTCGTACCCGGAGGCCGGGCCACCCCAGGCGATGTGCACGCCCGGCGGGAGGCTGCGCCGCGCCGCCAGCTCGCGCCACCCCTCCCCGTGACAGACCAGCCAGCCGTGGACGGACCGGCCGTCGCCGGGGACCCGGAGCCGGCGCTGCGGTCGCAGCGCCTCCACCACGGTCCGGACGGCGCCGTCGAGCCGGTCCGGCCCGGATCCGCGGTCGGTCCAGGCGATGAACCCGACGTGCCGGGCACCCAGGTCGTAGCCCAGCTCGCGCTGTGCCGCCGCCGGATCCACCGTCCCGCCGAGCAGCCCCGTCACCAGGTCGGTCCGGCGGGACGTCGCCCGGCGCTCGAGCAACGCCAGTTCGGTCCCGTACAGCGAGGCGGTCCGCTCGCTCGCGGTCCGGAAGTAGGCGAACAGCCGGGCCGCCGCCCACTCCATGACGGCTGCCCGCTCGACCGCGGACGGCCGCGGGTCCGCGGTGTGCAGCGCTGTGACCAGGTGTTGCCACAGCGCGGCGTGCAGCGTCTCGAACGACCGCAACAGCACCGGCAGGGCCACCGCGTCGTGTCGGGCCAGCGCCCGTGTGTAGCGGGCGACCAGCGACGGCATCGCGATCTCGGAATCCGGTTCCTCGGGTGTGAAGCAGCGGGTCAGCGTCGTGAGGTGCATGCGCACCGCGTCTCGTACGTGCCGGTCCGGGGCGTCGGCGGCGACCAGGATCTCCGGCACCGCCGTGGTGAGCGCCGACACCAGCGGGTCCAGCAGGGACTCGATGTCGCGGCGCAGCCAGCCGGCCAGCCAGGCCTGCGGGGTGGACCCACCCGCGCGGCCGATCGTCGTCGATCGGGTCATGCCCGGACCCTGGCCGCGCCGCGGGGGCACCGGCAAGTCGCTGCGCGCAGGGATCTTCGTCCTGCGCGCAGGGTGGCCAGGCGGGCCTCCGGTGCAGCGCGCCGCCGATGTGCGACGCCGCCACCGGACGGTGTCGGCCGGGCCCATTGAGGACCGGTGCCACCGGCAGAAGGCTGCCCGGTGAGCAGGTGCAGCCCGACTCGGCGCACCGGGACCACGGAGGGACGGGTATGCCGGTCACGATCGACATCGACACGGGAGGGACCTTCACCGACGTGTTCGTGGTGCGCGACGGCACAGTCCACACCGCGAAGACGCTCACCACCCCGCACGATCTCGCGCTGTGCTTCCGGGCGGCGGTGGAGGCCGCGGCGGAGCGTCTCGGCACCGGTGTGCCGGACATGCTGCGGGACACGGTCGCCGTCCGCTACGCGACGACCGTCGGGACGAACACGGTGATCCAGCGCAGCGGTCCCCGGCTGGGGCTGCTGACCGACGACACGACGATCGCCGCCGGGGGACCGGGGACCGGGGTCGGCACGTTCGTCGACACCGGGATGGTCGCCCGGGTCCCGGACGGCACGAGCGGCCTGGCGGAGACCCGGGGGCTGCTCCAGGACGGCGCCCGCGGGCTCGTCGTCGCCTCTGCCGACCCGGCCCGGGAGACGTCGATGGCCGCGACGTTCACCGAGCACCACCCCCGGCACTGCCTGGACGCGGTCCCGATGCTGCGGGCCGGTGAGCTGTCCGCGGGCAGGGACCCGGTGCGCGCGGCCGCCACCGCGCTGTTCAACGCCTACGTCCATCCCGACGTCGCCGACTACCTGTACCGGGCCGAGGACTACCTGCGCGACCAGGGTTACGCCCGGCCGCTTCGAGTGGTGCACAACGACGGCCGGGCCGCCCGGGTGGCGCGCACGGTCGCGGCGAAGACCTACAACTCCGGCCCGGCGGCCGGGCTGCTCGGGGCGGCCGCGGTCGCCCGGCACCACCGGATCCGCGACCTGGTCACCCTGGACATGGGCGGGACCAGCCTGGACGTGTCGGTCCTGCGCTCCGGCGAGGTCCCCTACCACGAGCACGGGGTGGTCGCCGGGGTGGAGATCGACCTCCCGCTGCCCGACCTGCTGGCCTTCGGCCTGGGCGGCGGCTCGATCGCCTGGGCCGACGGCACGGAGCTACGGGTCGGCCCGCAGAGCGCCGGCGCCAGCCCCGGTCCGGCCTGCTTCGGCTTCGGCGGCGCCGAGCCGACCGTGACCGATGCCGATGCCGTGCTCGGTGTACTGCGGCCGGAGACTTTCCTCGGCGGGGGGATGGAGCTCGACGTCACCGCGGCCCGCCGCGTGTTCACCCCGCTCGCCGACCGGTTCGGGATCACGGTGGAGGAGATCGCGGCCCGCGCCCTGGACACCGCCCACCGCGCCGCGGGCACCGGGATCGCCGCCGAGCTGCACCGCCGCGGCGTGCACCCGGCGACGGTGACGGCGCTCGCCTTCGGCGGCAACGGCGCCACCCACGGCGCCGCGATCGCCGCGGCCACCGGCATCCGCTCGGTCCTCGTGCTGCCGTTCGGTCCGGTGTTCTCCGCCTACGGCGCCTCGACCGTGGATGTCCGGCACGTGCACGGCGCACCCGCCGACGGCGCCGACGAGGCGTCCCTTCGGGAGCGGGTGCTGCGCGACATGCGCGGGGAGGGGATCGCGGCGACGGACGTCGAGCTGACCGTGACCCGGGTCGGGCACGACGAGCACCGACGGGTGGTGGTGGAAGGCGTCCACCGGTTGCCCCACCATCCACCGACCGGCCCTCGCCTCCCGGGGGCGACGGCGGGCGGGAGCACGAGCGACCGGCCGGTGTACTGGCCGGGACACGGACGGCTTGACACCGCGGTACTGGGCCCGCAGGGGCCGGCCGCCGGCACCGTCGTCACCGGCCCCGCGCTGGTCGACTCCGCCGACACCACCCTCTGCGTCCCGCCCGGCTGGACGTTGCGGGTCGACGACCACGGCGCCGCCCTGCTCGGCGCCCCGACCGGGGGGAGCGACCGATGAGCGACCGGATCCGCATCACCGAGTACCTGGTGATCGACCTTGCCACGGCGAGCTGGCACTGCGAGCGGTGTGACCACCGCATCGGGCCGGCCGGCGAGGACTACAAGCGCGGCCTGCTGCTGCACGACCGGGACCCGAGGGAGATCCACCCACCGCGCTTCGACGGTGGCCACGACGTCGCACCGGACCCGGCCTGGTGCCGGATCGTCGAGTACTACTGCCCCGGCTGCGGCGCGCAGGTGGAGGCGGAGTACCTGCCGCCGGGACACCCGCTGGTGCGGGACATCGAGATCGACCTCGACACGCTGGAGGCCCGATGAACGCCGTGCGCCGCACTCCCGGGAACAGCCCCTCGAACCGGGCAGAGATCAACGTCGACATCGGCGGCACCTTCACCGACTGCCTCGCCACCGACCGCGACGGCACCGTGTACACCGCCAAGGCGCTGACCACGCACCACGACCTGTCGGTCGGGTTCCTGCGCGCCGTCGGTGACATCGCCGCGGCGGCCGGCCGGGACACCGACGAGCTGCTCGCCGGCACCGGCGCCATCCGCTACGCCACCACGCTCGGCACGAACGCACTGATCGAGCGGACCGGCCCCCGGCTGGGCCTGATCACCACCCGCGGGCACACCGCCACCGTGCCGATCGGGCGGTGCCGCCAGTGGGCCGACGGGCTGCCCGCAGCGGCCACCCGCGACCTGCCCCGTGCCACCCGGCCGCAGCCACTCGTCGAACCGGAACGCATCGTCGGGCTGACCGAGCGGATCGACTCGGCAGGGCGGGTGGTGATCCCGCTCGACCCGGACGAGATCCGCGACCGGGTCCTCGACCTGGTCGACCAGGGCGTGCGCGGGTTCGTGGTGTGCCTGCTCAACGCCCACCTGAACGCGGCGCACGAGCAGCTGGTGCGCGAGATCGTGGAACACGAGTACCCCGACAGCTACCTGGGCCGGTTCCCGACGATCCTGTCCCACGAGGTGTCCGGCCGGGCGGGTGAGTACGCCCGGTCGATGACCGCCACGATCGACGCCTACCTGCACCGGTTCACCGCGGACCGGCTCTCCGCGCTGCGTGACGAGCTGCGCGCCCGGGGCTACCTCGGCGAGCTCCTGATGGTGCACAACAGCGGCGGGATGGGCGGGCTGGCCGGGACGTCGCCGATCCAGACCGTGCACGCGGGCCCGGTGTCCGGGCTGTACGGCAGCAGGCACATCGCCCGGGCCCGCGGCCTCGACAAGATCGTCACCACCGACATGGGCGGCACCTCGTTCGACGTCGGCATCGTCGTCGACGGATCGGTCCGCTTCTACGACTTCCATCCGGTGATCGACCGTTGGCACGTGCAGCTGCCGATGATGGACATCTCCGCGATCGGCGCGGGCGGCGGCTCGATCGCCCGGCTCGACCCGATCTCCGGTATCGCGGTCGGCCCCGAGTCGGCGGGCTCCACACCCGGCCCGGCCTGCTACGGGCAGGGCGGCACCGAACCCACCGTCACCGACGCCAACCTGATCCTCGGCCACCTCGCCGCGGACACCTACCACGGCGGCCGGCTGCCCCTTGACCTGCGGCGGGCCGAACGGGCCGTGGAACGCCGGATCGCCGGCCCGCTGGGAATCTCGGTCCCGGAGGCGGCACACCGGATCCGCCGGATCGTCGACGAGACGATGGGCGCCGAGATCTTCAAGGGGATCACCACCAAGGGCTACGACCCGCGGGAGTTCACCGTGCTCTCCTTCGGCGGCGGCGGACCGCTGCACGCCTGCGGCTACGCGGCGGCGCTGGACGCGCGCGAGGTCGTCGTCCCGCCGCACAGCTCGGTCTTCTCCGCCGCCGGCGCCGCCGGGCTGGAGCGGTTGCACATCTACGAGCAGTCCGTGTGGATGGTGCTGTTCAACCCGCTGACCAAGCAGCTGCTCACCGACGTCGACGGGTTCAACGCGATCGTCGACGGCTTCCGGGAGCGTGCCCTGGCCGACTTCGCCGGCCAGGGCCACGGCCCGGACGACATCGTGACCGCCGTCGAGCTGGACATCCGGGCGCTCGGCCAGCTGGACGTGGTGACCGTCGCCAGCCCGGTCGAGCGGATCACCGGCCGGGACGACCTGGTCGCCGTGCTGAAGACCTACTTCGCCGAGTACGGCGACCGGTTCGGTGATCTCGCCCTGACCCGGGAGGTCGGCGTCGCGATCGACACGGTCCGCGTCCGGGCCCGGATCCCGCGCCCGGCGCCGGCACCCAGGGCGCGTACCGCCGACGGATCCGATGCGCGCACGGCGTTGCGCGGCCGGCGGGACTGCCGGTGGGGCGGCGCCGAGCCGGTCACCACCGACGTCTACGCCTATCCGGCCCTGACCCCCGGACACCGGATCGCCGGGCCGGCGATCCTCGAGGCCCCCGACACCACGATCGTCGTCGAGCCCGGCTGGCACGGCGAGCTCGACACCCACGGCTTCTTCCGGATGCGGCGAGAGGACCACCGATGAGCACCCCCGAGACGACCACCGCCGGCGACGACACCGAGGCGTTCCTCGACGACCTGCTGGAGAACCGGCCGGTGATGTACGGCCCGGACGCCGAGCTGACCGGCGAGTTCCGGCTGCGCCCGCGCACCGACCGCGAGGACGAGGCACTCGCCGCCGTGACCGACCCGACCGACCTGGCCGTCGGGCTCGGCCGGGTCGAGGCGGTGCTCGAGTCGAGCATGCAGATGCTCCAGCAGATCAGCGCTTCCTCCGCCGCCAAGTGGGGCGACCTCATCGTCGGCATCTACACCCGGGAGGGCGACTTCGCCGTCGCCACCTCCGGCGGGGTGAACATGTTCTCCGCGACGACCTCGCCGGTGCCGAAGTTCGTCAACCGGTACTGGGCCGACGAGCCCACCGTCGGGCTCGCCGAGGGTGACGTCTTCTACCACAACGACGCCAACTACGGCGGCACGCACAATCCCGACCACACCCTGCTGCTGCCGCTGTACTGGGCGGGCGAGCACATCGCCTGGATCGGCGCGGTCGTGCACGAGGGCGAGAACGGAGCCTCGCTGGACCAGGGAGGGCTCGCCGTGCGGGCCACCACCAAGTACGCCGAGGGCGTCCGGATCCCGCCGATGAAGATCGGTGAGGGCTACACGCTGCGCCGCGACGTGGTGAACATGTTCCAGAACCAGGTCCGCGACCCGCTGCTGTGGCTCACCGACATCCGCGCGAAGCTCGCCGCCGCCCGCGCCGTCGAACGCCGGATGCACGAGTTCATGGCCGAACGCTCGCCGGAGCTCCTGATCGCCACCCTGCGCTCGGTGCTGGAGAACACCGAGGCCGAGGTGCGCCGCCGGATCTCGGCCTGGCCGGACGGCACCTACCGCGGTGTCCACTTCGGCGACACGACCCTGCTGGAGGAGCGCCTGTTCAAGCTGAACGTCGAGCTGGACAAGCGGGGCGACACCCTCACCGTGCGGACCGCGGGCAGCGCCCCGGCCATCGACCGGGCGCTCAACACGCAGGCGCACTTCACCCGCGCCATGGTGGCGAACCTGTTCATGAACTTCCTCTACGGGGACCTGCCGCGCACCGCGGGGTTCATCGCCGCACTCGACTACGACCTGGAACCGGGCTCGATCCTCACCGCCGACACCGAGCACCCCTCGTCGCTGTCACTGACCACCATGTTCTGCCTGAACGCGGCGCTGCACCAGGCCGTCACCAAGGCGATGTTCTCCGCGCCCGGCCCGGCCAAGCCGATGGCGCCCTGGTACGCGATGATCCCGACCCTGCAGTACGGCGGCCTGACCCAGCACATGCAGGTCACCGCGAACGTCTCCACCGAGATGAACGCCGCCGGTGGCGGGGCGCGCTGCGACGCCGACGGCGAGCACGCCGCGGGCCCGGTGTTCGCGCCGGTGTCTGACTGGGGTGAGATGGAGACCCGCGAGTCCGAGCTCCCGCTGCTCGGGCTGTGGCGCGAGATCCCGGCCGACAACCACGGCTTCGGGCGGTTCCGCGGCGGCGCATCCGTCGAGTGGGCGTACATGCTCTACGGCAGCCAGATGTTCGGGTTCGGGATCACCAGCATGGGCGGCCGGTTCCCGGTGACCGCCGGCATGTTCGGCGGGTACGGCGGCAGCTGCACGCCGCTGACCCGGATCCGGCCCGACGGCGGGATCGAGGCGGTACGCGCCTGGCTGGCGGGCGGCGCGAAGGGAATCACCTACGACGGGCCGTCCATGGTCGTCGACCGCCCGTTGCCCGGGACCTACGAGGTCGGCAACCCCGTCCAGCCCGCCGACCCGGTCGCCGAGGGTGACATCTGGATCCAGCGGATGGGCGGCGGTGGCGGCTACGGCGACCCGCTCGAACGGGATCCGCGCGACGCCATGACCGACCTGCGGCGTGGCCTGATCAGCCCCGAGGTGGCGCGCCAGGTGTACCGGCTGGTGTGGGACCCGCAGCGGATGGAGCTCGACGGGGCGGCGACCGAGGCGGCCCGGACCGCCGAACGCGCCGACCGGATCGCCCGCGGCCGGCGCTACGACGACTTCGTGGCGGGCTGGCGCGCGGACACCCCACCCGAGCACCTGGGTTTCCTGGGGGCCTGGGAGTGGCCGGAGGGGCAGGGCTGAGCGGTGCTGTTCGTCCCCGTCCTCGACCAGGTCGCCGCCCGCATCGGGGGCGTACCTGTCGGCGCCCGCACCGATCCCGCCCGCTGGGCCTACCGGGTGCGGGACGCGGCCGCGCTCGCCCGGCCGGACTGGGTGGTGACCCACCACGACCCACAAGCCGAGGCGGACGCCGTACGGGCGGCGGGCGGTGGTCCGCTGGACCGCCCGCTGCCCGGCTCCGCCGCGGTCGCGCCGCTGCTGGAGCTCACCCGGGTGCTCGCCGGGCTGTTCCCCCGCACGGCGGTGGCAGCCTCGCTCACCGGTCCCGTCGCGCTGGCCCGTGCACTCGCGGGCGGGGGGACGCCGGACCCGGAGCTGGTCACCGACTGTGCTGACGCACTGGCCGGTCTGGCGTCGGCACAGGTGGAGGCGGGGGCGACCCGGCTGCTCGTCTGGGAGTCCGATGAGCCGGGACCGGCGCCGGCCGACGCGCTGGCCCCGCTGCTGCGCCGGGCCGCGATCCTCGGAACCCCGGTGCTGCTCCGCGGCGGCCCCGTCCCGGCCACCGCGGGCGTGCTGCGTGCACGACCGGACGGCAGCGGTGACGCGCTGCTCGTCGATCCCGCCGTGTTCGCCCCGGACGGCACCGCGGCCGGCTTCGAGCGGGCCTGGTCGTCCTGGACCGGCGCCTCGGCGCCCGAGCTGGTGCTCACCGACGGCCCCGTCCCGTACGACTGCGACCTGGCGACGGTCCGTGCGGCGGGTGAACGCCCGATGTGACCTCCCCGACCGGCCCACCCGGTCCGGTTGACCGCCCCGTGCGGCGTGTGGTCGGCTCGTTCGCCGTCGATCACGGATCAGCTGCGCAGGGGACCATCAGGAGGCCAGGGGTGCACGGGGACTTCTACGACGTGCTGCACTCCCGCCGCGACGTCCGCACCGGGTTCCGGCCGGACCCGGTCGACGACGCCGTGCTCACCCGGGTGCTGGCGGCCGCGCACGCCGCGCCGAGCGTCGGGTTCTCCCAGCCGTGGGACTTCGTGCTGGTGCACGACGCCGGCGTGCGGGACCGGGTGCGCGCGCTGGTCGCCGAGCACCGCGAGCGGTACGCCGCGTCGCTGCCCGGCGCGCGGGCCGAGGCGCTGCGCGACATCCGGATCGAGGCGATCCGGGAGACCCCGCTGAACGTCGCCGTCACCGCCGACCCGACCCGCGGCGGCCGGCACACCCTCGGCCGGCACGGCCGGCCCGAGATGGGCACGTACTCGGCGGCGCTGGCCGTGCAGAACCTGTGGCTGGCGGCCCGCGCCGAGGGCCTGGGCGTCGGCTGGGTCAGCTTCTTCGACGACGCCGGGCTGGCCGCCGTGCACGAGCTGCTCGGCCTGCCCGGGCACGTGCAGCTCGTCGCCTACCTGTGCGTCGGGCACGTCGAGGAGTTCCCGGACCGGCCGGAGCTGGAGCAGCACGGCTGGGCCCGGCGCCGCCCGCTGGACTGGGCGGTGCACCAGGGGACCTGGGGCAACCGCGGGCTGCCCGGCGCCGCACCGGCCGCCCTGCTGGAGTCCGCGGTGGACGCCGTCGGGCCGGTCGACGCGGCCGCCCGGGCCGCTGCCGCGGACCGGCTGGACCGGATGACGAAGCCGCGCGGCGCGCTCGGCCGGGTCGAGGACGTCGCCGTCGCACTCGCCGGGATCGCCGGGGAGCCGGTGCCCGCGGTGCCCGCGCCGGCCGCGGTCGCGGTGTTCGCCGCCGACCACGGCGTGCACGCCCGCGGCGTGACGCCGTGGCCGCAGGAGGTCACCGCGCAGATGGTCGCGAACTTCACCGGCGGCGGCGCCGTGGTGAACGCGTTCGCCCGCCAGCTCGGCGTCGAGGTGCAGGTCGTCGACGTCGGCGTCGCCGCCGAGCTGGACCCGGTCCCCGGGCTGCTGCCGCGCAAGGTCGCCCGCGGCACGGCCGACATGACCGCCGGGCCGGCGATGACCCGCGAGCAGGCCCGCACCGCGCTCGAGCACGGCATCGAGGTGGCCCGCGACCTGGTGGCCGCCGGGAACCGCTGCCTGCTCACCGGCGACATGGGCATCGCGAACACCACCGCGGCGGCCGCCCTGATCTGCGCCTTCACCGGCGCCGACCCGGCCGAGGTGACCGGCCGCGGGACCGGCGTCGACGACGAGACGCTGGCGCTCAAGACCGCCGTCGTGCGGGAGGCGCTGGAGCGCCACCGGCCCGATCCGGCCGATCCGCTCGGCGTGCTCGCCGCGGTCGGCGGGTTCGAGCACGCCGGGCTCGCCGGGCTGGTGCTGGGCGCCGCCGCGCTGCGCGTTCCGGTGCTGCTCGACGGCGTCTCGGCCGGTGCGGCCGCGCTCGCCGCGGCCGCGTTCGCGCCCGACGCGACCGGCTACTGCCTGGCCGGGCACCGCTCCGCCGAGCCGGGCGGGGCCGCCGCGCTGCGGCACCTGGGCCTGACCCCGCTGCTGGAGCTGGACATGCGGCTCGGCGAGGGCACCGGCGCGCTGCTCGCGCTCCCGGTGCTGCAGGGCGCGGCCCGGGCGATGGCCGACGTCGCGACCTTCGACAGCGCAGGGGTCACGGACAAGACCGATGGGTGACCCGCCGGTCACCGTCGTCGGGATCGGCGCCGACGGGTGGGCCGGGCTGGCGGAGCCGTCCCGGTCGGCGCTGCGCGACGCCGAGCTGCTGCTCGGCGGACCGCGCCAGCTCGACCTGCTGCCCGCCGACGTCGCGGGGGAGCGGCGGCCCTGGCCGTCCCCGCTGGTCCCGGCGCTGCCCGGGATCCTGGACGAGCTCGCCGGCCGCCGGATCGCGGTGCTCGCCTCGGGCGACCCGATGTTCTTCGGGATCGGCGCCACGCTCGCCCGGATCGCCGGGCCGGAGCGGCTGCGGGTGCTGCCGCACCCGTCGTCGGTGGCGCTGGCCTGCGCCCGGCTGGGCTGGGCCGCCGAGCACGTCCGGGTGCTCAGCGTCGTCGGCCGCCCGCTCGACGCGCTGCGCCGCGCCCTCGCGCCCGGCGCCCGGCTGCTCGTGCTCTCGGCCGGCGCCGGATCACCGGCCGAGATCGCCGCGCTGCTCACCGGCGCCGGCTGGGGCCGGTCCGGGCTCACCGTGCTGGAACGGCTGGGTGCCGGCGACGAGCGGACCGTCACCGGCACCGCGGCCGGCTGGCGCGGCGGGAGCGACCCGCTCAACGTGGTCGCGCTCGAGTGCGTCCCCGACGACGGCCTGCACCCGCCCGGCGAGACCCCCGGCCTGCCCGACGGCGTCTACGAGAACGACGGCCAGCTCACCAAGCGCGACGTCCGCGCCGTCACCCTGGCCCGGCTGGCGCCGCGGCCCGGCGAGCTGCTGTGGGACGTCGGCGCGGGCTCCGGCTCGATCGGGATCGAGTGGATGCGCGCCCATCCGGCGTGCCGCGCGATCGCCGTCGAGTCCCGGCCGGAACGCGCGGAGCGGATCGTGCGCAACGCCGCCGCGCTCGGCGTCCCCGGCCTGCGGGTGGTCACCGGGAGCGCCCCCGGCGCGCTGGCCGGGCTGCCGGAACCGGACGTGGTCTTCGTCGGCGGCGGTCTCACCCGGGACGGCGTGTTCGACGCCTGCCTGGGCGCCCTGCGCCCGGGCGGCCGGCTGGTCGCCAACGCGGTGACCGTGCAGACCGAGGCGCTGCTCGCCGCCGCGCACGCCGGGCACGGCGGCGAGCTGGTCCGGGTGCAGGTGGCCGTGGCCGAGCCGATCGGCCGGGGCGCGGCCGCTCCGGGCGGGGCCGGGTTCCACGGCTGGCGGCCGTCGATGCCGGTGACGATCTGGACGTACGAGAAGGGGGATGCGCCGTGACGGTGCACTTCATCGGGGCCGGCCCGGGCGCGGTCGATCTGCTGACCCTGCGGGCCCGGGACCTGATCGCCGCCGCGCCGGTCTGCCTGTACGCGGGCAGCCTGGTGCCGCCGGAGATGCTGGACATCTGCCCGCCCGGGGCGCGCACCGTCGACACCGCGCTGATGACCCTGGACGAGATCCTCGACGAGATGGTCCGGGCACACCGGCACGGCCTGGACGTCGCCCGGCTCGCCTCGGGCGATCCGTCGGTGTTCTCCGCGATGGCCGAGCAGATCCGCCGCCTGGAGATCGAGGGCGTGCCCTACGACGTGTGCCCCGGCGTCCCCGCCTACGCCGCCGCGGCCGCCGCGCTGGGCCGGGAGCTGACCGTCCCGACGGTCGCGCAAACCGTCACGCTCACCCGGGTCGCCGCCCGCGCCACCCCGATGCCGCCCGCCGAGGACCTCGCCTCGCTCGGGAAGGCCGGCGGCACCGTGGTGCTGCACCTGGCCGTGCACCGGATCGACGAGGCCGTCGACGCGCTGGCCCCCGCCTACGGCGGCGACTGCCCGGCCGCGGTCGTCGCGCACGCCTCCCGGGCGCACGAGATCGTGCTGCGCGGCACCCTGCAGGGGATGCCCAAGGCGGTGCGGGAGGCGGGCATCGAGCGCACCGCGGTGATCATCGTCGGGGAGGCGCTGGCCGCCCGGCACTTCCCCGACTCGCACCTGTACTCGAACGACCGCTGCCGGGACCTGCCTCAGTAGTCCTCGTGCCAGGCCCGGCCGTCCCGCTCGACCAGCGCGGTGGCCGAGGCCGGTCCGTTGCTCCCCGCCGCGTACGGCCGCGGATGCTGGCCGGTCGCCTCCCAGGTGCGCAGGATCGGCTCCGCCCAGGTCCAGGCGGCCTCGATCTCGTCGCGCCGCATGAACAGCGTCGGGTTGCCGCGCAGCACGTCCATCAGCAGCCGCTCGTAGGCGTCCGGCAGCCGGTCGCCGAAGGTGCGGGCGAACGACAGGTCCAGCGGCGCCGGGATCGGCCGGATCCCGCCGGGGCCGGGCTGCTTGGCGGTCATGTGCAGCCGCACCCCCTCGTCCGGCTGCAGCCGCAGCACCAGCCGGTTCGCCGGCAGCTCCTCGCCGAACGCCGGGAAGATCGAGTGCGGGACCGGCTTGAACTGCACCACGATCTCCGACGCGTGCGTGCCCAGCCGCTTGCCGGTGCGCAGGTAGAACGGCACCCCCGCCCACCGCCAGTTCGCGACCTCGGCGCGCAGCGCGACGAACGTCTCGGTCGTGGACCGTTCCCGCTCGCGGGCCGTGCCGGCCCGCGACTCGGCCAGCTCGGTGGCGTAGCCGGGCACCGCGGCGCCGTCGACCAGGCCCTCGGTGTACTGCCCGCGCACCGTGTCCCGCACCACGTCCGGGCCGTCCAGCGGGCGCAGCGACTGCAGCACCTTCAGTTTCTCGTCGCGGACCCCCTCGCCGTCGATCCGGGCCGGCGGCTCCATCGCGACCAGGCACAGCAGCTGCAGCAGGTGGTTCTGCACCATGTCCCGCAGCGCGCCGCTGCCGTCGTAGTAGTCGGCCCGGTTCCCGACGCCGATCGACTCGGACACGGTGATCTGCACGTGGTCGATCTGGCCGGCGTTCCACAGCGGCTCGAACAGCGAGTTCCCGAAGCGCAGCACCAGCAGGTTCTGCACGGTCTCCTTGCCGAGGTAGTGGTCGATCCGGAAGATCTGCTCCTCGGCGAACACCGAGCCGACCTCGTCGTTGATCGCGCGGGCCGAGGCCAGGTCGTGGCCCAGCGGCTTCTCCAGCACCACCCGGGTGCGGTCGTCGACGATGCCGGCCGCCGCGCTGCCCACGCAGATCCGGCCGAACAGCTGCGGCGCCGACGCCAGATACAGCACCCGGATCCGCCGGTCCTGCGGTCCGAGCAGGTCGGCGAGCGCGGACCAGTCGTCGTCGGCGACGTCCAGCGTCACGTGGTGCAGCCGGCCGAGGAACCGCTGGTGCACCGCGTCGTCGGCGCACACGTCCACGCCGGCCCAGCGCGGCGCGGTGGCCCGCAGCTCGGCGTCGACCTTGTCCCGGTAGCCGGCGTCGTCGAGCCCGGACCGGGACACCGCGACGATCCGGGTGCCCGCCGCCAGCTGGTCGTCGCGGTCGCGCAGGTAGAGCGAGGGCAGGAGCTTGCGCATGGCGAGATCGCCGGTGCCGCCGAACACGACGATGTCGGCGGGATCCATGACGGGATGTGGATGCGGCACGAGCCGTCTCCTCGATCGATCGGGAACAGAGGTGCCTGTCGGAGCGCCGCTCAGGGCAGCCCTTCCGTACTGTACCGATTCCGATCGGGCTTTCAAAAACCTAATCGGGCAGCCGCCCCGCGCCCTCGCTCGGCCGTCCCGGGAACACCACCGGCGCCGTCCAGCCGCGCTCTGCGTACGCGGCGCGCACCGCCGCCGTCACCGCGCCGACCCGGCCGGTGTCGCACAGCGCGATCACGCACCCGCCGAAACCGCCGCCGGTCATCCGGGCCCCGACCGCCCCGCCGGCCCGGGCCGCCGCCACCGCCACGTCCACGTGCGGCACGGTGATCTCGAAATCGTCGCGCATCGACGCGTGCGAGGCGTCCAGCAGCTGGCCGATCTCCCGCGGATCCGCGCCACCGGAGAGCAGCGCCACCACCTGCAGCACCCGCTCGTTCTCGGTGACCACGTGCCGGGCCCGGCGCCGGATCCGCTCGTCGGCGATCCGCGGCAGGTCCGCCGGGCGCGCGTCGCGCAGCGCGGGCACGCCGAGCGCCGCGGCCGCCGCCTCGCAGTCGGCCCGCCGGGCGCCGTACTCGCCGTCCGCGTGCGCGTGCGGCGCCCGCGAGTCGATCACCAGCAGCTCCAGGCCGTGCGCGGGCGGATCGAACGGCACCAGCTCGACGGTGTCGTCGCGGGTGTCCAGGAAGACCAGCCGGCCGGGCCTGCCGTGCATCGACGCCATCTGGTCCATCCCGCCGGTCGGCGCGCCGACGAAGGCGTTCTCCGCGCGGCGGGCGATCCGGGCCAGCCCGGTCGGGTCGACCGGCACCCCGGCGAGCCCGGCCAGTGCCACCCCGACCGCGCACTCCACCGCCGCCGACGACGACAGGCCCGCCCCGACCGGCACGTCCGAGTCCAGCCGCAGGTCGACCTCGCCGACCGGGAACCCGGCCTCCCGGAACGCCCAGCAGGTCCCGGCCAGGTACGCCGCCCAGCCGGTCACCTCGCCCGGCGCCACCGTGGCCGCCCGGAACTCCACCACGCCGTCCTGCTGCGCCGACCGCACCCGGCTGGACCCGCCGGACACCGCCGACGCGGTCACCACCGCCCGGTGCGGCAGCGCGAACGGCAGCACGAACCCGTCGTTGTAGTCGGTGTGCTCGCCGATCAGGTTGACCCGGCCGGGGGCGAACCAGACCCCGGACGGCGCGGCCTCGGTGGACATCGCGACGCTCCTCACTGCGACAGGTGCGGGCGAGCATGCCCCGCGGGTCCGGGCCGGGCGCCGCCGGGGCAGGATCGGGGCGTGCCAGCCGATCTCGACGCCGCCCTGCGCAATCCGGTCCCGGACACCCTGAACGGTCGGCTGCGCGAGTTCGGCACGGTCCGCGGTCGGGCCGCCCGCTTCGCGCCGGACGTCTCCCCGTTCGGCGGCATGCCGCTGCGCCCCGAGGACGGCGACTGGGCCGATCTCGCGGCGCTCTGCGGGCCCGGCGAGCCGGTCGTCCTGGTCCGCGCCGGCGACGGGCCGCCCGCCCTGCCGGCCGGCTGGCGGCTGGAACGGGCCTTCCCCGGCGTCCAGATGGACGGCTCCGCCGCGCCCGGCGAGCCGGACGACGACGCCGTCGAGCTCGGCCCCGCCGACCGCGCCGAGATGGCCGACCTGACCGCCCGCACCGAGCCCGGCCCGTGGCTGGCCCGCACCGCCGAGCTCGGCCGGTTCCTCGGCATCCGGCACGGCGGCAGGCTGGTCGCGATGGCGGGGGAGCGGATGCGCCTGGGCGGTCCCGGCGCGGGCGCCACCGAGATCAGCGCGGTGTGCACCGACCCGGAGTTCCGCGGCAAGGGCCTGGCCGGGCGGCTGGTCCGGGCGGTGATCGCCGGGATCGTCACGCGCGGCGACCGGCCGGTGCTGCACGCGTCCGCGGTGAACGCCGGCGCGATCCGGCTGTACCGGCAGATGGGCTTCGAGGTGAGCCGGGAGATGCGGTTCGACCTGCTGCGGACCCCGGACGGCGGGTGACCCCGGCCGGCCGGGTCACCCGGCGCGGCCCGCCGGGGCGCTCACCGCGCGGTCCACCGCGGTCGCCGAGAGCACCTCGTCGAGCACCAGGATCGCGCAGCCGATCACCCCGCTGCGCCCGCTCAGCAGGCCGGGCTCGATCCGCAGGTTCTGCGTCGCGGTCGCCATCGACCGCCGGTAGATCGCCTCGCGCACCCCGGCGACCAGCGGATCGAACGCGCCGACCAGGTCACCGCCGATCGCCACCAGCGCCGGGTTCACCAGGTTCACCGCGGCGGCCAGCACCTCGCCGAGCCTGCGGCCGGCGATCCGCACCAGCCGCACCGCGTCCGGGTCGCCCTGCTTCACCAGCGCCACCACGTCGGCGATCGAGGTCACCTCGCCCTCCGGCCGGCCCGCCGACAGGTCCCGCACCAGCGCCCGGCCGGACGCCAGGACCTCCAGGCAGTCGATGTTGCCGCAGCCGCAGCCGATCCCCGGGCCGTCGTGCACCGGGATGTGCCCGATCTCCCCGGCGGCGCCCCAGGCCCCGCGCTGCAGGAACCCGCCGGACACCAGCCCGGCGCCGACCCCGGACCCGATCTTCACCATCAGCAGGTCGTCGACGTCGGGATGGGCGGCGTGCTCGGCGAGCGCCATCACGTTCACGTCGTTGTCCACCCGGACCGGCACCGCGAAGCGCTCGGTCAGCAGCGGCGGCAGCGCGATCCGCTCCCAGCCGGGCAGCGAGGGCACGCCCACCGACCACCCGTTGCGGTCGTCGACGGTGCCCGGGACGGACAGGCCGAGCCCGCGGATCCCCGCGTCGTCGGCGCCCGCGTCGAGCAGCAGCTTCTCCAGCGTGCTGACGGCGTCGCCGAGCAGCCGGTGCGGCCCCACCGAGGCGGGCAGGTCGACGACCGCCTCCGCGAGCACGGCGCCGGTGAGGTTGCAGACCGCCGCCTTGCTCCGGCTGACCCCGACCGACAGTGCCAGCACGGTGCCGCCCGACGCGTTGAACTCCAGGCGCGCGGCGGGCCGCCCGCCGGTCGCCGCGGCGCCCACCACCTCGGTGACGAGGCCGTCGGCGAGCAACCGGTCGACCCGCGCGGCGACCGCGGTCCGGGACAGCCCCGTCTCCCGGCCGATCTCGGTCCGGGTGGCCGCGGTGCCGTCCCGGACCAGCCGGAAGATCTCGCCCGCCGTCGCGGGCGCGCTGGTCGGGGTGCGTCCTCGCATTCGTCCAGTCAACCACAGGGCTTTGAGCTGGCAAAACGCCGATCGGCTGATACTAACGCCTTGTAGGTACTTAATAACATCGCTAGAGTGCAGATCGCGGGCACGCTCCGCCCGGTCCGGCACCTCCGCCCACCACCCCCAGGAGAGGGACGCATCGTGACCGTCATCCCGGAACCGCATCCCGTCCTCGACCAGGTCACCCGGCGGGTCGTCGCCCGCTCGGCGACCACTCGCGCCGCCTACCTCGAGCGCATCCGCGTGGCCCGGCGGGCCGCCCCGGCCGGGCCCGGCCGGGGGAGCCTCGGCTGCGCGAACCTCGCGCACGGCGCCGCCGCCTGCGGCCCGGACAAGCTGACCCTCACCGCCACCCCGGCCCGCAACCTGGCGATCGTCACCGCCTACAACGACATGCTGTCCGCGCACCAGCCGTTCGAGGGCTACCCGGAGCTGATCCGCTCGGCCGTCCGCGAGACCGGCGGGGTCGCCCAGGTCGCCGGCGGCGTGCCCGCCATGTGCGACGGCATCACCCAGGGCCGCGCCGGGATGGAGCTGTCGCTGTTCTCCCGCGACGTCATCGCGATGTCCACCGCGGTCGCCCTGAGCCATGACATGTTCGACGCCGCGGTGCTCCTCGGCGTCTGCGACAAGATCGTCCCCGGGCTGGTGATGGGCGCGCTGTCGTTCGGCCACCTGCCGGTGCTGCTGGCCCCGGCCGGCCCGATGCCGTCCGGCCTGCCGAACAAGGAGAAGGCCAGGATCCGGCAGGCCTTCGCGGCCGGCGAGGTCGGCCGCGACGAGCTCCTGGAGGCCGAGTCGCAGAGCTACCACGGGCCGGGGACCTGCACCTTCTTCGGTACCGCGAACTCCAACCAGCTGCTCATGGAGGTCATGGGCCTGCACCTGCCGGGCTCCTCGTTCGTCAATCCCGGCACCCCGCTGCGGGCGGCGCTGACCGCCGAGACCGCGCGCCGCGCGCTGGCTGCCGCCGATGACCCGGACCGGGCGATGGGCGAGATCGTCGACGAGCGGGCGGTGCTCAACGGGATCGTCGCGCTGCTCGCCACCGGCGGCTCGACGAACCACACCATGCACCTGGTCGCGATGGCCGCCGCCGCGGGCGTCCGGATCACCTGGGACGACTTCTCCGACCTGTCCTCGGTGGTCCCGCTGCTCGCCCGGATCTACCCCAACGGGCACGCCGACGTGAACCACTTCCAGGCCGCGGGCGGGATGTCGCTGCTGGTCCGGGAGCTGCTCGGGGCCGGTCTGCTGCACGACGACGTGCGCACCGTCGACGGGCCCGGCCTGCACCGCTACACCCGCGAGCCGTTCCTCGACGACGGGCGGCCGGTGTGGCGGGAGGGCCCGGCCGAGAGCCTGGACAAGTCCGTGCTGCGCGGCGTCGGCGACCCGTTCTCGCCGGACGGCGGCCTGCGCGTGCTGCACGGCAACCTCGGCCGTTCGGTGGTCAAGACCTCCGCCGTCGAGCCGGACCACCGGTTCGTCGAGGCACCCGCCGTCGTCTTCGACGACCAGGACGACCTGCTCGCCGCCTACCGGGCCGGCGAGCTGGACGGGCGGGACTTCGTCGCCGTCGTCCGGCACCAGGGTCCGCGCGCCAACGGAATGCCCGAGCTGCACAAGCTCACCCCCGCGCTCGGCGTGCTGCAGGACCGCGGGCAGCGGGTCGCCGTCGTCACCGACGGCCGGATGTCCGGCGCGTCCGGCAAGGTCCCGGCCGCCCTGCACGTCACCCCGGAAGCGGCCCGCGGCGGCCCGCTGCAGAAGGTCCGCGACGGGGACCTGATCCGGTTGGACACCCTCAACGGCACACTGTCCCTGCTCGTCGACGCCGACGAGTTCGACGCCCGCGAGCCGGCCCGCCCGGCCGCCCCGTCCGGGCCGGCCTTCGGCACCGGCCGGGAACTGTTCGGTGTGTTCCGCGCCGCCGTCGGACCGGCCGACGAGGGCGCGGTCGTCGCCGCCCCGGGATCCTGAGAGGAACCATGAGCGAGAAGCTGCTGGAACTGGCCCCCGTCGTGCCGGTCGTCGTGCTCGACGACGCCGGTGCCGCCGTCCCGCTGGCCCGCGCGCTGGTCGACGGCGGCCTGCCGGTGATCGAGGTGACCCTGCGTACCCCGGCCGCCGCCGAGGCGGTCCGCCGGATCGCCGCCGAGGTGCCCGATGCCGTCGTCGGCACCGGCACCGTCCGCACGCCCGCCGACGTGCGGCTCTCGGTCGACGCCGGGGCGCGGTTCCTGGTCAGCCCGGGCGCCACCCCGCGGCTGCTGGACGCGATGGAGGACTCCGGACTCGATCTGCTGCCGGGCACCTCGACGATCTCGGAGATGCTGGCCGTCGCCGAGCGCGGGCTCACCGCGATGAAGTTCTTCCCGGCCGAGGCGGCCGGCGGTCGCCCGTTCCTCTCCGCCGTCGCCGGCCCGCTGCCGGACCTGCGGTTCTGCCCGACCGGCGGGATTTCGGTGGACAGCGCCCCGGACTATCTGGCGCTGCCGAACGTGTCCTGCGTCGGCGGCTCCTGGATCACCCCGGCCGATCTGGTGGCGGCCGGCGACTGGGACCGGATCCGGTCCCTCGCGGCGGCCGCGGCGGCGCTGGGATAGGGTCCTGCCCGGTGTGCCGGGAAGTCTGGTCGGCGATGGACGACGCATGCCCGCCGACCCCCGGAGTCCCGTGAAGACCTCGAACCCGCTCGCCCGCACCGCCGACGCCCTCCGGGGCGAGTCCATCGGCGGGTTCCTGCTGGTCGGCGCCGCTGTGCTGGCGCTGGTGCTGGCGAACTCGCCGTGGCGCGACGCCTACTTCGGGCTCGCCGGGACCACCGTCGGCCCGGCCGCACTGCACCTGGACCTCACGGTCGCCGCCTGGGCCGCCGACGGGCTGCTCGCGATCTTCTTCTTCGTCGTCGGGCTGGAGCTCAAGCGCGAGTTCCTGGCCGGCGACCTGCGCGACCCGGCGAAGGCGTTGCTGCCGGTCGCCGCCGCCGTCGGCGGGATGGTCGCCCCCGCGCTGATCTACGTCGCGATCAACCTGGCGAACCCGGACGCGCTGGTCGGCTGGGCGATCCCGACCGCGACCGACATAGCGTTCGCACTCGCCGTGCTCGCGGTGATCGGCAGCAGCCTGCCGTCCGCGCTGCGGATGTTCCTGCTGACCCTGGCCGTCGTCGACGACCTGCTGGCCATCACCATCATCGCGATCTTCTACACCGACGACCTGTCCTTCCCGCCGCTGCTGCTGGCACTGGTCCCGCTCGCGCTGTTCGCGCTGGCCGTGCAGCGCGGCGTCCGGGCCTGGTGGCTGCTGCTCCCGCTCGCCGCGCTGACCTGGGTGCTGGTCCACGAGTCCGGCGTGCACGCCACCGTCGCCGGGGTGCTGCTCGGCTTCACCGTGCCGGTGCTGGCCCGGGGCGGCGAACGGCCCGGCCCCGGGCAGCGCTCGCCCGCCGAACGGATCGAGCACACCGTCCGCCCGATCTCGGCCGGGATCGCGGTGCCGGTGTTCGCCTTCTTCGCGGCCGGCGTGTCGATCGTCGACGGCGACGGGATCGGTGCGGCCCTGGCGGACCCTGTGACGCTGGGCATCATCGCCGGGCTGGTGCTCGGCAAGACCGTCGGCGTGCTCGGCTCGACCTGGCTGGTGCAGCGGTTCACCAGGGCCCGGCTGGCCGAGGACCTGGGCTGGTGGGACCTGCTCGGGCTGGCCCTGCTCGCCGGGATCGGGTTCACCGTGTCGCTGCTGGTCGGCGAGCTGGCGTTCGGCACCGGCACCCCGCAGGACGACCACGTCAAGATCGGCGTGCTGACCGGGTCGCTGACCGCGGTGCTGCTGGCGACGGTGGTGCTGCGGATCCGCAACGCGCACCACCGGCGGCTCGCCGAGGGGCGCGACGGGCCGTGAGCCGGCCGGCGCGCGATGATCGCGGTGCACCATCCGGCGTCCGGCCGGGCCCGGTGCCGCGGACAGCGCGGCGCCGACGGCCAGCGGATCCGCCCGCCGCCCGGCGGGCGCCCCCAGCAGCGACGACGTCCGGCCGGGCAGCTGTGCGGCGAGCTGGTCGAGACAGCCGTAGGCGAGCGCGGTCTCGTCCTCGTCGCCGTCCGCGGCGAGCACCACCGTGCCGGACGTGCGGGCCGCGCAGCGGGCGATCAGCGCGCTCTCGACCGGCGCCCGCCGGGCCGTCCACCCACACCAGCGCGGGCTGCCCGGCGCAGGCCGCGGCCCAGGCGTCGTCGACGGAGGCGAGCTCGGCGACCCGCCCGACGAACGGTTCCCTGGCCGGTCGCACGGTGGTCATCCGACGACGACAGCGCGGGACCGGCCGCGGAGTCCATAGCCAGTTTCGACGGTTCGGCAGAGCCCGTCCGGGTCAGCGGTGGTCGGCGCGGGCGGCGGCGTGCCGGACCGCGGCGGGGGACAGGCCGCGGCGGCCTGCGTCCCAGTCGCCGGTGTCGGGCAACTGGCACGGCAGCGCGTGCACGAAGGTCCGCACCGGGGCGCCGTCCGGCGCGACGCCGCCGAGGGTGTTCATCCGCAGCGGCTCCGCGGTGCGGTCGATCGGGTTCCAGCACCGCTCGCAGAGCAGGTCGCCGGTCATGCCGCGCGGTCCTGCCGCTCGTGCGCCCAGTGGCTGCCCGCCGCCGCACAGGGCGCGGTGTGCACCACCGCGTCCCGCCAGGTGACGTTGCCCGCCGCGTCGGCGTGGTCGATGTGCGAGAGCCGGTAGTGGCCCTCGGTGTCGGGATCGATCGGTGCGTAGCACCGTTCGCAGAGGAGGATCATCGTTCACGGCTCCCGGGGAGCTGTCGGAGTCGGATCCGCCATTGTTGCTCAGGGCACCCTTACCTCACACCTGAATGTGGTCCGCGCCGCTCTGTGTCCTGAGGCACCTGAGCTGGGATTTCACGGCGGTTCGCGGACGCGCCGGGTCGCGTCGCGGTCGCTGTCGGTGCGCTCTCCTACACTCGGCGCGCCCCCTCGACGATCACCCGGCAGGACCGGACCGGGACAGGACGGAGTCGCCATGCGCCTGGTGCACGCCGCCGACCTGCACCTGGACAGCCCGCTGCGCGGCCTGGCCCGGCTCGGCGACTCCGAGCTGGCCGGCACCCTGCGCGCGGCGACCCGGCGGGCCTGCGAGAACCTGGTCGACGCCGTCGTCGACCTGCGGGCGGACGCGCTGCTGCTGGCCGGCGACGTCTACGACGGCGACTGGAAGGACTACGCCACCGGCGCCTTCTTCGTCCGGCAGCTGTCCCGGCTGCACGACGAGGGCGTCCCGGTGTTCCTGATCAACGGCAACCACGACGCGGAGTCCGAGATCACCCGGTCGCTGCGGCTGCCGCCGAACACCCACCGGCTGTCCGTCGAGCACCCGGAGACGGTGGTGCTCGACGATCTCGGCCTCGCCGTGCACGGCCAGGGCTTCGCCCGCCGGGCCGTCCTGGAGAACCTGGTGCCCGCCTACCCGGACCGGATCCCCGGCCTGGTCAACGCCGGGATGCTGCACACCTCGGTACAGGGCGACGACCGGCACGACACCTACGCCCCGTGCCGGCCGGAGGACCTGTCCGGCTGCGGCTACGAGTACTTCGCGCTCGGGCACGTGCACGAGCGGCGCACCGTCTGCGACGGGCCGCACAAGGCCGCGTTCTCCGGGAACCTGCAGGGCCGCCACCCCCAGGAGCGCGGCCCGAAAGGGGCGCTGCTGGTGGAGGTCGAGCCGGGCGGCGCGGCGTCGATCGAGCCGCTGGTGCTGGACGTGGCGCGCTGGGAGCTGGTCGAGGTGGACATCACCGGCCTGGCCGGCGCCGACGAGGTGTTCGACGCGGCCGCGGCGGCGCTGCGCGAGCGGTGCGTCCAGGCGGCACCGCGGGCCGTCGTCGCCCAGGTGACGCTGCACGGCGCCGGGCCGGCCGCGGCCGGGCTGACCGAGACCGAGCGGGTGCGCACCGAGCTGGACCTGGCCGCCGGGCAGGCCGGTGCGGTGCTGGAGAAGATCCGGAACCGGACCCGTCCGCCGGCCGATGCGCTCGCCGTCGACCCGGAGCTGACCGCCGCGGTGTCCGCAGCCGCCGCCGGGCTGGCCGGGGACCCGGACCGGATCCGGGAGCTGGCCGCCCCGCTGGACCGCGAGGTGGGCCGCCGGCTGCGCGAGGCCGGCCTGCTCGACCTGCGCGACGACGCGCGGCTGGCCGCGCTCGCCCACCAGGCCGAGCAGCAGCTGCTGGCCCGGATGGCCGGGACGGAGGGCGACCGGTGAACCTGCGGACCCTGGTCCTGGAGCGCTACGGCGCCTACGAGGGCCGCGAGCTGGCGCTCGGCCGCGGCCTGACCGTCGTGTCCGGCCCGAACGAGGCCGGCAAGACGACCCTGCTCGACGCGCTGTCCGACCTGCTGTGGGGGATGCCCCGCCCGGTCCGGCACGCCTACGCGTTCAGCCCGGCCCGGCTGGCGGTGTCCGCGCTGGTCGACGGCCCCGACGGCGAGCAGCTGCTGCGCCGCACCACCCGCGGCCTGCACCGGGTGCCCGGCGATCCGGACGGTCCCGCGGAGATCGCGGTGGATGCGCCGTGGGGCCCCGGGGGCGCCGAGGCCCGCCGGCGCTGGCGGGAGGGCTTCGGGCTGGGCCACGAGCAGCTGCGCGAGGGTGGCCGCAAGCTGTGCGCCGGCGGCGGGGACCTCGCCGAGCTGGTGTTCACCGCCCGCAGCGGCCGCGATGCGCGCGCGCTGATCGCCGCACTGGACGCCGAGGCCGACGCGCTGTTCAAGGAGCACCGCGGGAACCGCTCGGTGGCGGTGCGGGCCGGGTTCGCCCGGTTCACCGAGACCGAGCAGCTGGCCGGCGAGCGCACCTCGCGGGCCGGTGAGGTCAGCGCCGTCGCCGACGAGATCGCCCGGCTGGAGCGCCGCGCGGCGGAGCTGGCCCGCGCCCGCCGGTCCGCGGCCGACGGCGCCGACCGGGCGCGGCAGGCGCTGCGGGCCAGGGAACCGGCCCGGGAGCTGGCCGCGCTGCAGGCCGAGCGGGCCGCGCAGTGCGCCACCGGTGCCGCGCTCGGCGCGGAGGCGCTCGCCGAGTACACCCGGGCGAGCGCCGACCGGGTCGCCGCCGAGCAGGAGCGGGACACCCACCGCACGCGGGCCGACGAGCTGCGGGCCGCCCGGGCCGAGCTGGACCTCGACGAGGACCTGCTGGCCGACGCCAGCCGGGTGCGCGAGCTGGAGTCCGCCGCCCAGGCCCGCCGGGCCGACGCCGAGCGGGCGGCCCGGTTGCGCGCCGACGCGGCCGAGGCGCACCGGCGGGCCGAGTCGGCGCTGGCCGGGCTGGTCGCCGACGACGGCCGCAGCGCCGGGGAGCGGCTCGCCGCGGTGCACCTGCCCGCCGACCGGGCCCGCGATCTCGACGAGATCGCCCGCAGGCTGCACGACGCGCAGGTCGAGGAGGACCGCGCGGAGCGGGTGTACGCCGAGGCGCTGGCCGAGGTGCGCGAGGCCGCCGACGTGCCCGGCGGCCTCGATCCGGACCGGGTCGGCCGGGTCGCCGAGGTGCGCCGGGCGATCGAGGCCGACGGCTCGGCGGCGGCGCTGTGCCGGGCCGCGGTGGTCGAGCGGGACGCCGCCCGCGCCCGCCGGGCCGAGGCGCTCGCCGCGGCCGGCTACCGCGGGCCGGGCGCGGACAGGCCAGGACAGGCTCTGCCGGACAGCGCCCCACCGGTGCTCGCCCCACCGGTGCGGGAGGTCCGGTCGGCCCGCACCGCGCTGCGCGCGGCCGAGCAGGAGCTCCGGGCCGCCGAGCGCGCGGCCGCCGACGCCGCGGAGCGCGAGCACCGGGCCCGCACCGCCCGCGACGGGGTCGCCGCCCGCGGCCGCCCGGTCGGGCCGGACGCGCTGGCCGCGGCCCGCGCCGAGCGCGACGACGCGGTGGCCCGGCTGCTGGCCGCCGACGACCGCGCCGTGTCGGCGGCGGCCGGGCGGGTCGCGTCCGCGGTCGCGGCGGCCGACCGCGTCGCCGACGACATGATCGCCTCCGCCGACCGGGTCGCCGAGCTCGCGCAGAAGGAGTCCGAGCTGGCCGCCGCGGCGGACGCGCTGGCCGAGGCCGGTGCGGCGGTCGGGCGGGCCCGTGGGCAGGCCGACGCCGCCGGATCGGCCTGGACCACGCTGTGGCGGGCGCACGGCGTCGCGGTGCCCGATCCGGACGACGCCGACACCGTGGTCGCCGCCCTCGCCGAGGCGACCCGCGCCCAGGACGAGGTGGCCCGCGCCGACGAGCGGCTGGCCCGGCTGCGGGACCAGGCGCAGGAGCAGGAGCGGGCGCTCGGCACGGCGCTGGCCGCCGCCGGGCGTCCGCGGGACGGGGCCCCGCTGGACGTGCTGCTGGTCGCCGCCGAGGACCTGGCGGTCGAGGCCGGGCACGCCAGGGACCGCCAGGTGCTCCTGGCCCGGCTGCGAAGCGAGGCCGAGCGGGCCGGGGGAGCGGCCGACGCCGCCCGGCACGACCGCGAGCTCGCGGCCCAGCGCTGGCGGTTCGCGCTGCGCGGGGCCGGGCTGCCGACCGACCTGGAACCGTCCGGCTGGGGCACCCGGCGGGACACCGTCGCCGACGCCCAGCAGGCCGGGGCACTGGCCCGCCAGGACGACCAGGAGGCGACCCGCCTGGAACGGGCGGTGAACAGCCACCGCCGGGCGGTCACCGCGCTCGTCGAACGGCACCTGGACCGGGCGCCGACCGGCACCGCGCCGGCCGACCGGCTCGGCGAGCTGGCCGACCGGGTCCGCGAGGTCACCAAGGCGGCGGTCTCGGCCGGGCATCTCGACGACGGCATCGTCGCCGCCGAGGACGCCGCGGCCCGGGCGGCCCGCGACGTCGCCGCGGCGGGGGCGGTGCTGGACCGGCTCGCCGTCGAGCTGGCGCTGACCGAGGCGATGGAGCCCGGCGGGCTGGAGGCGGCGGCCGAGCGCGGCGCCGTGGTGGCCGGGCTGGACGCCCGGATCGCCGAGCAGTCGCGGCTGCTGGCCGCCGCCGCGCCGGATCTCGACGCCGGCGAGCTCGTCGCGTCCGCGGCCGATCCGGGTGCGGAGCCGCCCGCCGGAACCGGCGGGGTGAGCCTGAGCGCCGATCCCGGGGCGCTCGCGGAGGCCCTGGACCGGGCCGAGGCGCACGAGCGGGAGCTGGGCGCCGAGCAGGACGGGATCCGCGAGCAGCTGGGCGGTCTGCGTGCCCGGCGCCGCGAGCTGGAGGAGGCCGAGGGCGCGGCCGAGCTGCACGCCCGCGCGCAGGAGGAGCTCGCCGGGGTCGCCGACGCCGCCGAGCGCTACCTGGTGCTGCACCTGCAGCGCGAGATCCTGCGCCGCGAGCTGGACGCCTACGAGCGCAGTCACGCCTCGCCGCTGCTGGTGCGGGCCGGGTCGCTGCTGGAACGGCTGACCGGCGGCCGGTTCGTCGCGCTGCGGCCGCCGTCCGAGCCCGGGGCCGGCGCCCGGACGCTGGTCGCGGTCCGGGCCGACGGCGAGGAGCTGACCCCGCCGACACTGTCCGAGGGCACCGCGGACCAGGTGCACCTGGCGCTGCGGCTGGCCGGGATCGAGCAGCTGCAGGCGGACCGGACCGCGGCCGGTCTGCCGCCGGTGCCGGTGGTGCTCGACGACGTCCTGATGACCTTCGACGACGAGCGCTCTCCGGCCGCGATCCGGGTGCTCGCCGAGCTGGCCGGAACCGCCCAGGTGCTGCTGTTCACCCACCACGAGCACCTGGTCGGGCTGGCCCGCGGCACCGGCGTCGAGTTCACCGTCGCCGAGCTGGGCCCGCCGTCGCGGATCGAGCCCGTGCTCGACGCCGGCGCCGCGCGCGCCACCCCGCTCGCGGGCTGATCCGCCGCGGTCCGCACACTGCGTGGATGGACGCGTGTGGTGAGCGGTTCGTGATCGTCTCCGGGGACTGCCGGGCCGAGGTGGACGAGGTCGGCGGCGGCCTCGCCGGGTTCGTGCAGGGCGGCCGGGTCCGGGTGGAGCCGCATCCGCCGACGGCGCGGCCGGCGAAGGGCTCCGGCGCGGTGCTCGCGCCGTGGCCGAACCGGGTCCGCGGGGGCCGGTGGAGCCTGCGCGGCGCGGCGCAGCAGCTCGCGCTGACCGAGCCCGCGGCGGGCAACGCGATCCACGGGCTGCTCCGGCACGTCGGGTGGACGCTCGCCGACCGGGCCGGCGACCGGCTGGTGCTGACGGCAGTGGCGCCGGTCCAGCCGGGCTGGCCGCAGCCGGTGCGGGTCCGGATCACCTACACCGTCGGTGCGGGCGGGCTGGGCGTCGAGACCGAGGTGGAGAACCTCGGGTTCGCGCCGGTGCCGTTCGGCCTGGGCTTCCACCCCTACCTGCGGGTCGGTGACGTCCCGGCCGACGACCTGGAGCTCACCCTGGCCGCCCGGACCCGGCTGCCGCTGCGCGAGCAGCTCCCGGACGGTCCGCCGGAGCCGCTGGACCGCCCGTTCGCCGGGACCCTGCTGGCCGGGACCGAGCTGGACGACGCGTTCGGCGGCTGCGTGCCCGCGGAGGGCGACGACCTGGTCCGGCACCGGGTGGTCGCCCCGGACGGCGGCGGCACCGAGCTGTGGGCGGACCCGGCGTTCGGCTGGGTGCAGGTCTTCACCCCGGCGGACTTCCCGCGGCACGGCCCGGACGGGGTGGTGACCGCGGCGCGGGCGGTCGCGGTGGAGCCCATGACGTGCCCGCCGGACGCGCTGAACTCGGGCACCGACCTGATCGAGCTGGTCCCCGGCGAGCCGCAGGTGCTGCACTGGGGGATCACCGCCACCGGGTGATCCACTTCACCGGCCGGTGCGGAATCCCGGTCGATGGTTGAGCGTTCTACTTCCTGTGACTGCGACTGCTGCGCTTGCTGCGACCCAGCTCCCCCTGCCCGTCCTCGACGACGCCGGCCGCACGGCACTGTTCACCGAGGCCCGCACCGCGAACACCTTCACCGACGAGCCGGTGTCCGACGAGACGCTGCGCTCGATCTGGGAGCTCGCCCAGTGGCCGCCCACCGCGGCGAACACCCAGCCGCTTCGGGTGACCTTCGTGCGCACGGCCGAGGCGAAGCAGCGGCTGCTGCCGCTGCTCGCCGAGGGCAACCGCGGCAAGTCCGAGCAGGCCCCGGTGATCGCGATCCTGGCCGCCGACCTGGACTTCCACGAGCACTCGCCGGTCACCTTCCCGGTCAAGCCGGACTTCCGGGAGGGCATGGAGGCGCAGGGCCGCGAGGGTCGCGAGGGCATGGCCCGGTTCAACGCCGGCCTGCAGATCGGCTACCTGCTGCTCGCCGTCCGCGCGCACGGCCTCGCCACCGGCCCGATGGCCGGGTTCGACGCCGACGCCGTCACCGAGGAGTTCCTGCCCGGCGGGCGGCACCGCGCGCTGCTCGTGGTGAACATCGGGCACCCGGGCCCGGACGCCTGGTTCCCGCGCCTGCCGCGGCTGGCCGCCGAGGACGTCCTCACCTTCGCCTGAGCCCGCGGGTCACGCCGCTCGCAGGCAGCCGTGCAGCGCCCCGAGCAGCCGGGCGGCCCGGTCGTCGACGTCCTCGGCGCGCATCTCGTTGGTCAGGAACGAGAAGCCGATCCGCCGCTCGGGCCAGGCGCCGTGCCGCCCGCCGCCCGCGCCGCTGTGCCCGAACGCGACCGGCTCGGGACCGAACGTGCCGAGCCGGTCGGCGAGCTCGTAGCCGAGCCCGAACCGCACCGGCCGGTCGTTCACCGCGTCGGTACCGGTCGCGTGCGTGCGCACGGCACGGGCCAGCGCGGCCGGCCGGACCGGTGACCGCGCCGGATCGGTCAGCGCCGCGTAGGCCCGGGCCATCGCGGGAGCCCCGGCCACCGCCGCGCCGGCCAGCGCACCCGAGCGGTACCAGCCGGGGGAGTTGACGGCGTCGGCGTCGTCGAGCAGCACCCGGTACATCCGCTCGACGGCCCGCCGGCGCCGCGGATCGTCGAGGAACGTCGAGATCCGGTACCCGGGCGCCCGGACGATCCGGGCGGGCTCCGGCGGCGCGGTCGCCAGGAACACCCGGGCACCCGGCACCCGGCCGACGACCTCCTCCAGCACGACCCGCGGATCGGCGCCGCCGGTCGCCCGGCGCACCAGCTCGGCGACCAGGTTCCCCCAGGTCAGCGCGTGATAGGCAACCCGGCTGCCGGGCTCCCACAGCGGTGTCTGGCGGGCCAGCGCGACGGCGCAGGCCCGGTCGTCGAGCGCGTCGGCGGTCGCCGGCTCCGGATCGACGTAGGGCAGCCCGACGGTGTGCGCGAGCACCTGGGCGACGGTCGCGGTCGCCTTGCCGCCGGCCGCGAACTCCGGCCAGTACCGGACCACCGGCGCGTCCGGGTCGAGCCGGTCGGCGAGCGCTGCGCAGGCCGTCGCGGCCAGCCCCTTGGTGCCGGAGAACAGCACCGCCACCGTGTCCCGGGTCCACGGCCGCCCGGTCACCGGGTCGGCGAGCCCGCCGTGCAGCTCGACCAGCGGAACCCCGTCCCGGACCACTGAGAACGCCGCGCCGCCGCGCGCGCCGGCCAGCACGTCGGCGAACGCGTCCGCGACCGCGGAGAACCCGGGCGCGACCGGGCCGCGCGGCGCGGACCGTGCGGCCGCCGGATCGCCCCTCACCGCACGGCGGCCATCGACGGCGTGTGCTCCAGCAGCTGCCGGGTGTAGGCGTGCTGCGGGTCCGCCAGCACGTCCTCCACGGCGCCCTGCTCCACGATCCGGCCGCCCTGCAGCACCGCGATCCGGTCCGCGACCTGCCGGGCCAGCGCGATGTTGTGCGTCACGAACAGCATCGCCGTGCCCAGCTCGCGGCGCACCGTCGCGAGCAGGTCCACGATCGCCGCCTGCACCGACACGTCGAGCGCCGAGGTGACCTCGTCGCACACCAGCACGTCCGGCGCGGTGACCAGGGCCCTGGCGATCGCCGCCCGCTGCCGCTCGCCGCCGGACAGCCCGCCCGGATAGCGCCCGGCGAACGTGTCGTCCAGCCGGACCTGGCCGAGCATGTCCAGCACCCGGGCCCGGCGGGCGTCTGCGTCGAGATCGGTCAGGTGCCGCAGCGGCACCTCCAGCGAGCCGGCGACCGTGCGCCGCGGGTTCAGCGAGGCGAACGGGCTCTGGAACACGTACTGCACGCTGCGTAGCTGCACGTAGCTGCGCGGGGTCGCCAGCGGCTCGCCGCGCAGGGTCAGCGATCCGGTGTCGAGATCGAGCAGCCCGGCCAGGCCACGGGCCAGGGTCGTCTTCCCGGAGCCGGACTCGCCGAGCAGCATCAGGCACTCGCCGGGCCACAGCTCCAGGTCGATGCCGTCGAGCACGGTCCTGGGCCCGTAGCTCTTCCCGGCGCCGGTCACCTGCAGCAGCGGGGCGCCCGCGTCCGCACCGGACGGCGCCGCGTCCCGCTCGACGATCCGGTCCAGATCGGGCACCGCCGCGATCAGGCTCTGCGTGTACGGGTGCTCGGGCGCGGTGAGCACCTGGCGCACCGTCCCCGTCTCCACCACCTCACCGGCCTGCATCACGGCCACCCGGTCGGCCAGCCCGGCGACGACGGCCAGATCGTGGGTGATGTACAGCGCCGCCGTCCGGGACCGGGTGACCAGCTCGCGGACGGTGTCCAGCACCAGGTCCTGGGTGGTCACGTCGAGACCGGTGGTCGGCTCGTCGAGCACGACGACGTCCGGCCGGTTCGCGAACGCGGCAGCGATCCCGACCCGCTGCTGCTGCCCGCCGGAGAGCTGGTGCGGGTAGCGGCCGAGGAACGCGTCGTCGCAGTCCAGCCCGACGTCGGTCAGCACCTCCTGCACCCGCGCACCGACGTCGCCGTCGTAGCCGTGCGCCTGCAGCACCTCCGACACCTGGGTGCCGATCCGCAGCAGCGGGTTCAGCGACAGCGCCGGGTCCTGCGGCACGTAGCTGACCAGCCGCCCGCGGATCCCGCGGATCGTGGCCGGCGGCACCGTGAGCAGGTCGTCGTGCGACTCGGTGTGGCCGTCGAATCGGATGGTCCCGCCGGTGTGGACCAGCCCGGTGCGGAAGTGGCCGAGCGCGGCGAGCGCCGCGGTCGTCTTGCCCGATCCGGACTCGCCGACCAGGGCGAGGATCTCGCCGGGCGCGACGGCGTAGTCCACCCCGTGCAGCACCTCCCGGCCGCCGGTGGTCCCCACCCGCAGCCCACTGCAGGCGATCGTCGCGGAGGCCGTGGCCGTGACCGTGCCGCCCGGTCCGCTCGCGTCGTTCCCGGTCATGATGCGGCCTCCCCGGTCGTGTCGGCCGACTCCTTGGCCAGCGCGTCGGTGATCATGTTCGTGCCGACGGTCAGCACCGCGATCGCGAGCACCGGCAGCAGCACACCCCACGGCGTGACGATCAGCGCGATCCGGTTCTCGTTGATCTGCAGGCCCCAGTCCGACGCGGGCGGCTGCACCCCGAGCCCGAGGAACGACAGCGACGCGACGTAGCCGATCGAGTACGTCAGCCGCAGGCCGAGCTCGACCATCAGCGGCCCGGTGATGTTCGGCAGCACCTCGGTGGCCAGGATCCGCCGCCGCGGCACGCCGTACATCCGGGCGGCCAGCACGTAGTCCTGCCCCGCGACCGACAGCGTCGCCTGCCGGGCGACGCGGGCCACCCGGGGGATGTGCGTGATCCCGATGACCAGCACCAGCAGCCAGCCCGACGAGCCGAGCACGGCCACGGCCAGCAGCGCCAGCACCAGCTGCGGGAACGACAGCAGCACGTCACCGCCGCGCATGATCAGCGCGTCCAGCCTGCTGCTGCGGTCACCGGCGGAGTACCCGGCGAGCATCCCGGCGATCGCGCCGCCGACGATGCCGATCGCGGTCGCGGCCAGCGCGTAGAGCAGCACCGGCCCACCACCGGCGAGGAACCGGGTGAGCACGTCGCGGCCGAGATCGTCGGTGCCGGCGACCCCGTCGGACTGGAACGGCCGGCCGGCGAAGTCGTCCACCCCGTAGCCGGTGAGCAGCGGGCCGAGCAGCGGGCCGAGCAGCGCCACCGCCACGACGACCAGCGTCAGCACCGCCCCGATCCGGGCCTGGCGGCGGCGGAACGTGCGCCGCAGCAGTCCTGCAGGAACAGCGGGGGCACTCATGCGCCACCTCCCGACGCGTGACGGATCCGCGGATCGGCCAGGATCCCGGCCACGTCCGCGGCCAGGTTCACCAGCACGTAGAACGCGGCGATGATGAGCGTGATCGCCTGCACCACCTGGACGTCGCGGTTCGCGACGGCGTCGATCAGCGCCTGCCCGATCCCGGGGTAGCGGAACAGGAACTCGACGACGACGACGCCGCCGGCCAGCCAGGCGAGCTGCAGCGCGATCACCTGCGCGACCGGCCCGATGGTGTGCGGGACGGCATGCCGGACGAGCACCGTGCGCTCCGGCAGGCCCTTGAGCCGGGCCATCTCGACGAACCCGGCGTCCAGCGCCTCGGACAGCGTCGCCCGGGTCATCCGCACCACGTACGGGATCACCACCAGGGCGAGGGTGAGCACCGGCAGCACCAGCTGCTCGGGCCGCGCCCACACCGGCTCCCCGGGCCGCGCGATCGTCACCGACGGCAGGATCTGCAGGACCGACGTGGCGAACAGGACGACCAGCAGGACACCGATCACGAACTCGGGCAGCGCGGCCAGCACCAGGCTGGATCCGGAGAGCACCGAGTCGGTCCGGGTGCCGCGGCGGGTCGCCGCCCAGGCGCCGAGCGCCAGCGCGACCGGGGTGCTGATCAGCGCGGTCAGCACCAGCAGCAGCGCCGAGGCGGCGATCCGGTCGCCGAGCAGCTCGGACACCGGGCCCTGGGTGGCGGCGGAGAAGCCGAGATCGCCGGTGAGCACACCGCCGAGCCAGGACAGGTACCGCTCCCACGCCGGCCGGTCGAGGCCGAGCTGCTCGGTCAGCGCCGCCACCCGCTCCGGGGTCGCCTGCTGGCCGAGGATCGCCCGGGCCGGGTCGCCGGGCAGCAGCAGCGTCGCGGCGAAGATCAGCAGCGACACGACGAGCAGCACCAGCACGCTCACCAGGAGCCGCTTCACGATCATCTTCGTCAGCAGGCTCATGCGGCCACCCACGCCTTCCGGAACTCGTATCCGGACAGCGACAGGCCGGTGCGGTTCGGGACCAGCCCGCCGACGTAGCCCTGGTGCGCGTCCACCCGGTCCGGGAAGCCCCAGATGAGGTAGCCGCCGCGGTCGAACTCGATCTGCTGGGCCCGGCGCACCAGCTGGGCCCGCAGGTTCGGGTCCACCTCGGAACGGGCCCGCCGGATGACGGCCTGGTACTCGGCGTCGTCCCAGTGGGTCTCGTTGAACGGCGCGTCCGGCATCGACGACTGGGACGCCTGCGGGATGTAGTTGCGGGTGTTCCAGAAGCTCTGCGCGAACTCCCACTGCAGGTACTGGTCGGAGAAGAAGGTGGAGGTGTCCACCCGGCGCAGCCCGATCTCGACGCCGGCCGCGCGGGCCTGCGTCGCGTACACCTGCGCGGCCTCGACGGTGCCGGCCTGGATCGGCGAGGTCACCAGCTCCAGCGACAGGTTCGGCCGCCCGGCCGCGGAGAGCAGCTCGCGCGCCCGCTCCAGGTCCTGCTCGCGCTGCGGGTCCAGGTACTCCGGGTCGAACCGGGCGTACAGGTCGACCGCGGGGGCGCCCAGGCCGGACAGCACCTGGTTCACCATCTGCTCGCGGCCGGCGACCAGGCGCAGCGCCTGCCGCACCCGGACGTCGTCGAACGGCTCGACGTCGACCCTCATCGTGATCGGCAGCCACGCCCCGGTCTCCGAGGTGAGCAGCCGGATCGACTCGTAGGACCCGACGACCTCGGTCAGCGACAGCGGCACCTGGTCGATCGCGTCGACCTGGCCGGACAGCAGCGCGTTGATCCGCGCGTCGTCCTCGGAGAAGTTGATCAGCTCCAGCCGGTCCACCCAGGGCTGGTCCGGACGCCAGTAGCCGTCGTGCCGGACGAACGCGCTCTGCTGGCCCGGGCTGAACGACTCGAACCGGAACGCCCCCGTCCCGACCGGCCGCGTCACGTCGAAGTCCGCGGGCACGATGCCGCACGAGTACTCGCCGAGGTACTGGTCGAACACCGGCGACGGCTCGCTCAGCACGAACCGGACCTCCCGCTCGCCCGCGACGACGATGTCGTCCAGCACCCCGAGCTGGGACGCCCCGGACTTCGGGTCGTCCGGGTCGGTGATCCGGCGGAAGGTGGCGACGACGTCGTCCGGGGTGACCGGACGGCCGTCGTGGAAGGTGATGCCGGCCCGGATCGTCGCGGTCCAGGCGCGCGCCCCCGGCTCGGGGCGGACCGCCTCGGCGACGGCCGGCTGCAGGGTGTACGTGTCGTCCCAGTGCAGCAGCGGCTCGTAGAGGCTCAGCGTGCGGGCGATGTCCGGGTTGGTGGCCGGGCTGTGCGGGTCGAGGGTGTCCGACGCTCCACCGCCGGTCACCCCCACCCGCAGGACCCCGCCGCGGCGGGGTGGCCCGGCGTCCCGGGCCGCGGCGGGACCGCCGCAGCCTGCGAGCAGTGCCACCGCCCCCAGGCCGGCCGCGCCGGCGAGCAGGCGGCGCCGCGGGAACGGCGCCGCTGTCGGGCTGATCATGAACTTCTCCTCCGGGCAAGGCCCCGGAGTCCTGCCCCGGGGCCGCGGTCGCGGGCTCAGGTCGGGGGCCGGCGCACCACCGTCCCGTCGGGTTCGGCACCGGCCGGGCCGACCGGGGCGATCGCGCGTCCGGCGTGTGTGGGCTCCGGCCCGTCCCCGGTGAGCGCGTCCAGCGCGGCGGCGACCGGGTCCGGGAACGGCAGCGTCCCGTCCGGGCCGACGTGCAGGCACATCAGCTCCTCGGTCGCCGAGGGCGCGCCGGCGGGGTCCACGTACAGCTCGTGCCAGAGCCGCAACCGCTTGGCGTCCCGGCCGAGCACCCGGGTGCGCACGGTCAGCGGCGCGTCCGGACCGATCTCGGCCAGGTACCGGACGTGCGCCTCCACCGTGTACAGCGAGCAGCCGGTCGCCGCCCGGTAGGCGGCGTCCATCCCGGTCCGTTCCATCAGCGCGGTCGTCGCGTCGCCGAACACCAGCACGTAGTACGGCTCGGAGAGGTGCCCGTTGTAGTCGATCCACTCCGGGCGCACGGTGTCGGTGTGCACCAGCCCGGAGCCCGGTCGCTCAGCCACCGGCACCCCCGGCAGCCCGGGCCGCCTCGACCGCGCGCCGGACGGCGATGACCGCCCGGTCCCGCTCGGCGACCAGCTCGGCCATCGGCCGCCCACCGGCGCTGACCTGCGCACCCGCCACCATGTCGTCGCGCAGCGCGGCGGTGAGCTCGGGTGCGTCCAGCCGGGTCCACGGGGCCTTCAGCGACGGCCCGAAGTGGTCGAGCATGTGCGCCATGCCGCCCTCGCCGCCCGCCAGGTGGAAGGTCAGGCAGGGGCCGTGCACCGGCCAGCGCAGGCCGGGCCCGTCGGTGATCGAGCGGTCGATCTCCTCCGGGGTGGCCTCGCCCTGGGCGACCATGTGCAGCGCCTCCCGCCAGATCGCCTCCTGCAGCCGGTTCGCGATGAAGCCGGGCAGCTCCCGGTCCATCTCGATCACCGACTTGCCGATGTGCCGGTAGAACTCCGCCGCCCGCGCGGTCGCCCAGGGCTCGGTCGCGTTCCCGCCGACCACCTCGACCAGCGGGATCAGGTAGGGCGGGTTGAACGGGTGCCCGACGACCAGCCGGCCCGGGTCGGCGGCCTCGGTCGCCATGTCCGACATCGGGAAACCCGAGGTCGACGAGGCGACGACGACGTCCGGCCCGGCCGCGGCGGCCAGCTCGGCCAGCAGCGCCCGCTTCAGGGTGAGGTCCTCCGGGGCGCTCTCCTGCACGAAGTCGGCACCCGCGACGGCCTCGGCGGCGGTCGGGAACAGCTCCAGCGCGTGCGGGTCGGCGCCGGGCGCCAGGCCGAGCTCGGTCAGCGCGGGCCAGGCGGCGTCGATGGTGCGGCGCAGCCGGTCGCCGGCGTCCGGCGCCGGGTCCCAGGCGCGCACCCGCAGCCCGCGGGCCAGGAAGTAGGCGGCCCAGCCGCCGCCGATCACCCCGGCGCCGATGCAGGCGACGGTGCGGATGCCGCTCACCGGGCGCTCAGACACCGGCCCGCTCCTTCAGCCCCAGGATCTCGCGGGCCTGGTCCGGCGTCGCGACCGTCCCGCCGAGGTTCTGCACGATCTCGACGGCCCGCTCGGTCAGCTGCTCGTTGGTCGCCTTCACCCCGCGGGCGAGATAGAGGTTGTCCTCCAGCCCGACCCGGACGTGCCCGCCGTGCAGCATCGACTGCGCCACCCAGGGCAGCTGGTCGCGGCCGATCGAGAAGGACGCGAAGTTCGAGCCGGGCGGGAGCAGGTTCACCATCGCGGCCAGCACGCCCGGATCGGCGGGGGCGCCGTACGGGATGCCCATGCACAGCTGGAACAGCGGCGGCGCGTCGATCAGGCCCTCGGCGACCATCGTGGACGCGAACCACAGCTGGCCGGTGTCGAAGATCTCCAGCTCCGGCTTCACGCCGAGCTCCTGCACCCGCTTGGCGCCGGTGCGCAGCATGTCCGGGGTGGACACGTAGAGCTGGTTGCCCTCGCCGAAGTTCAGCGAGCCGCAGTCGAGCGTGCAGATGTCGGGCAGCAGCTCCTCGACGTGCGGGAGCCGCTCGAGCGCGTTGACCAGGTCGGTGCCGTCCACCGGCTTGAGCGGGTCCTCGGCGTCGATCACCAGGTCACCGCCCATGCCGGCGGTCAGGTTCAGCACGACGTCGACGCCGGCGTCCCGGATCCGGGTCACCGTGTCGCGGTACAGCTCGACGGCCCGGGACGGGTCGCCGGTCTCGGGATCGCGCACGTGGATGTGCACGACGGCGGCGCCCGCGCGGGCGGCCGCGATCGCGTCGGCGGCGATCGCGGCCGGGGTCACGGGGACGTGCGGGCTGCGGCCCACGGTGTCCCCGGCCCCGGTCACCGCGCAGGTGATGATGACGTCACGGTTCATCCGGTCTCCGTCCGGTGGGTGTCCTCCGGCGCCGCGAGCACGGCCCGGTCGATGAAGTCGTGCAGCACCGCGCGCATCTCGGCGGCCCCGGTGCCGGGGGTGCCCGCCATGACCTGGATGCCGAGGCCGTCGATCAGCGCGGTGAGCTGGTGGGCCAGCGGTTCGGCCCGGCCGGCGACGAACACGCCGGTGGACGCGCCGTCCTGCAGCGTCATCAGCACGCTGCGGTACCAGCGGTCGTAGGAGTCCCAGTAGAGCTCCCGGCGGGCCGGGTCGATCGCCGACTCCGCCCACACCTGGATCCAGATCGACCACTCGCGGCGCAGCAGCTCGCCCTGCGGCAGCTGCAGGTCGATCAGCCGCAGCAGCCGCCGGTGCGGGTCGGTGATCTCGTCCAGCTCGGCGACCTGCCGGTCGAACGCGAGCTTCACGTTGTGCCGCAGCGCCTCGTCCAGCAGCTGGGAGCGGGTGGGGAAGTGGTAGTGGATGGCCGCCGGGCTGGTGCCGCACTCGCGGGCCACGTCGGCCGTCCGCACCCGGTGGTAGCCGTGGTCGGCGATCAGCCGCCACGCCGCGTCCAGGATCCGGCGCCGGGTGCGCCGGGCGCCCTGCGTCCCGGCGTCCGTGCCGTCCGGCGTGCCGTCCGGCGTGGCACCGGAGGCCGCGGCGGCAGCAGGGCCAGGTGACGCGACAGGGGCCGCGGTGCCGCCCGGCACCGCGGTGTGCGTGCGCGCGTCGTCGCGGCCGTGCAGCAGCCGGTTCACCGTCTCCCCGGTGACGTCGGCGATCGCGACCAGCTCGGCCGCGGCGAACCGGCGGCGGCCGGCCAGCGACTTCGACAGCTTGGTCTCGTCCAGCCCGATCGCGGCCGCGAAGCGGCGCTGCGTCCACCCGTCCCGGTCCAGCAGCTCGCGCACCCGTGCGGCCACGGCGGGAACGGAGCGGGGATCGGTCATCGCGGAGCACGGTAGGGCCGGACTTGCGTATTTCGCAACATTTGATCCTCGACCGCGCTGCGTACAGGCCGCTTGCGGAGACCTGTCCGGCGCACCGGTCAGATTGCGCCTCCGGACCGGGTGGCCGGTGTCGCGATCACCGGTAGGGTCGCGCGTCGGTACGGAGTCGACCCGGGGGAGAGAGAGCCATGCGCTCGCTGGACGAGGCCGCGATCTGGAACGAGGGCGTGCCGGGGGTGGACGTCCCCGGCTACGACCGGACCGGCATCCGCACCGGCATCGTGCACATCGGAGTGGGTGGGTTCCACCGCGCGCACCTCGCCATGTACGTCGACTCGCTGCTGATCGCCGGGGAGGCCCGGGACTGGGGGATCTGCGGGGTCGGGGTGCTGCCCGGCGACGCCCGGATGCGCGACGTGCTGGCCGCCCAGGACGGGCTGTACACCCTGGTCCGCAAGGAGCCGGACGGGTCGCTCGCGCCGCGCGTCGTCGGCTCGCTGGTCGACTACCTGTTCGCGCCGGACGACCCGGAGGCGGTGATCGAGCGGATCGCACACGCCGACACCCGGATCGTGTCGCTGACGATCACCGAGGGCGGCTACGCGATCGACCAGAAGACCGGCGAGTTCGATCCCGAGTACCCCGGCGTCCGGGACGGGTCGTGCGCGTTCGGCCTGGTGGTGGAGGCGCTGGCCCGCCGCCGGGACCGCGGCACCGGCCCGCTCACGATCATGAGCTGCGACAACATGCAGGGCAACGGCGACGCGGCGCGGCGGGTCTTCACCGGCGTCGCGCAGCTGCGCGGTCCGGAGCTGGGCGCCTGGGTCGCCGACCGGGTGAGCTTCCCGAACTCGATGGTCGACCGGATCACCCCGGCCACCGCCGACTCCGACCGCGACGCGCTCGCCGACCGCTTCGGCCTGCGCGACAGCTGGCCGGTGGTCTGCGAGCCGTTCACCCAGTGGGTGCTGGAGGACGACTTCGCCGCCGGCCGCCCGGACTTCGAGCGGGTCGGCGTGCAGCTCGTCGACGACGTCGTGCCCTACGAGTTCATGAAGCTGCGGCTGCTCAACGCGACCCACCAGGCGCTCGGCTACCTCGGCTACCTGGCCGGCCACCGGTACGTGCACGAGGTCGCCCAGGACCCGGTCTTCGCGTCGTTCCTGCGCGGCTACATGGACGACGAGGCCACCCCGACCCTGCGCCCGGTCCCGGGGATCGATCTCGACGGCTACAAGGACACGCTGATCGAGCGGTTCGCCAACGCCGGCGTCGCCGACACCCTGATGCGGATCAACTACGGCAGCTCGGACCGGATCTCGATCTTCCTGCTGCCGGTGGTGCGCGAGCAGCTCGCCGCGGGCGGCCCGGTACAGCGGGCCGCCGCCGTCGTCGCCGGATGGTGCCGCTACGCCGAGGGGGCCGACGAGCAGGGCACGCCGATCGAGCAGCAGGACCGGCTCGCCGCTGAGCTGACCGCGCTCGCCCTGCGCGAGCGGGACGAGCCGCTGTCGTTCCTGCGGCACAGGGCGGTGTTCGGCGACCTGGCCGACGACGAGCGGTTCGCCTCCGCGTTCCGGACCGCGCTGGAGTCGCTGTACGCCCGCGGCGCCGCGGCGACGGTCGCCGATCTCGGCTGAGCGGTGGGCCCGCGGCCGGGCCGGTGGGTCCGCGGCCGCGACGATGAGTTCCGGGTGCTCCGCCGGTCAGCACCGGGGAAGCCCGCCGCAGACAGGAGACCGCCATGGGAACCATCGACGTGCACGAGTTCATCAGCCTGGACGGCGTCGTCGAGGATCCGTCCTGGACCGCCGAGTACGGTTTCACCGAGGCGATGGGCAACGCCATCGGGAACCTCTGCGACCAGGCGATCCTGCTGGGCCGCACCACCTACGAGGCGTTCCACCCGGCGTGGTCGGCGCGCGGGCACGACGTCGAGTCCGGCGGCGCGTTCTTCAACGGATCGCCGAAGCACGTGGTGACGTCCACCCTGGACGACCCGCTGGAGTGGGAGAACTCCACCGTGCTCGGCAGCTACGACCCGAAGCGCATCCAGGACCTGAAGGACTCGGTCGACGGCGGCATCTACGTCAGCGGCAGCGTCACGCTGGTCCGCGCGCTGCTCGCCGACGGCCTGGTCGACACGCTCAACCTGTTCGTCTACCCGGTGGCGCTGGGATCGGGCCTGAAGCTGTTCACCGACGGGCCGCAGGTGCCGCTGCGGCTGATCGAGACCGAGCCGTACGACAACGGCGTGGTCCGGATGACCTACGGCCCGCCGGTGTGACGCCCCGGCTCAGCGGTGCGCCAGCAGCGCCGCCCCGATGATCCCGGCCTCGTTGAGCAGCTTCGCCGGGACCATCGGGGTCCGCGTCGACACGTACGGCGACCACTTGTCGAACTTCTTGCTGACCCCGCCGCCGACGACGATCAGGTCCGGCCACAGCAGGTTCTCCACGTGCCGGAAGTAGCGGGTCAACCGCTCGCCCCACTCCTCCCAGCCGAGCCCGTCGCGCTCGCGGGCGGAGTCGGCGGCGCGGGTCTCGGCGTCGTACCCGTCCAGCTCGACGTGGCCCAGCTCGGTGTTCGGCACCAGACGGCCGTGTGCGATCACCGCCGTGCCGATCCCGGTGCCGAGCGTCGCCAGCAGCACCACGCCGGACTTCGCCCCGGCCGCGCCGAACTCGACCTCGGCGACACCGGCCGCGTCGGCGTCGTTGACCAGCACCGTGTCCCGGCCGGTGACCTTGCGCAGCACCGAGGCGGCGTCGCAGTCGACCCAGGAGTCGTCGACGTTGGCGGCGGTGCGGGTGACGCCGTGCTGGACGACGGCGGGGAAGGTGCAGCCGAACGACCCCTTCCAGCCGAAGTCGTCGAGGATCTCGGCGACGGTCGCGGCGACCGCCTCCGGGGTGGACGGTTGCGGGGTGGGGATGCGGACCCGCTCGCCGGCGAGCCTGCCGGTCGCCAGGTCCACCGGGGCGCCCTTGATGCCGGAGCCGCCGATGTCGATCCCGAACCCGTGTTCGTGCTTCTTGCTCACGTCGGCGATCCTCCCTCAGCCGGCCAGCGCGGCCGACACCACGTCGCGGGCCTGTTCCTGGATCTGCGCCAGGTGGTCGGGCCCGCGGAAGCTCTCGGCGTAGACCTTGTAGACGTCCTCGGTGCCCGACGGGCGGGCGGCGAACCAGCCGGACCCGGTGACGACCTTGAGGCCGCCGATCGGGGCGTCGTTGCCGGGGGCCCGGGTGAGCTTCGCGGTGATCGGGTCCCCGGCGAGCTCGGTGGCGGAGACCGCGTCCGCGTCGAGCCGGCCCAGCGCCGCCTTCTCCGCGCGCGTGCAGGCCACGTCGGTGCGGGCGTAGGCGGGCTCGCCGAACCGGGCGGTGAGGTCGCGGTAGTGCTCGCTGGGGGTGCGGCCGGTGGTCGCGGTGATCTCGGCGGCGAGCAGGGCGAGCAGCAGGCCGTCCTTGTCGGTGGTCCACGGGGAGCCGTCCCGGCGCAGGAACGACGCGCCGGCGCTCTCCTCGCCGCCGAAGCCGATCTCCCCGGAGCGCAGGCCGGGCACGAACCACTTGAACCCGACCGGCACCTCGACCAGCGTGCGGCCGAGATCGGCGGCCACCCGGTCGATCATCGACGAGCTGACGGCGGTCTTGCCGATCCCGGCGGCGGCCGGCCAGCCGGGGCGGTGCGCGAAGAGGTAGCCGATCGCGACGGCCAGGTAGTGGTTGGGGTTCATCAGGCCGCCGTCGGCGGTGACGATGCCGTGCCGGTCGGCGTCGGCGTCGTTCCCGGTCGCGATCCGGAAGGGGGCAGTGCGTGGAGCGTCAGCGGAACGCGCATCGGCACTGCCGGCTTCCATACGTTTCCGCAGTGACGCCATCGCGTACGGCGACGAGCAGTCCATCCGGATCTTGCCGTCCCAGTCCAGCGGCATGAACCCGAACGTCGGGTCGACGTCCGGGTTGACCACGGTCAGGTCCAGCCGGTAGCGCTCGGCGATGGCGCCCCAGTAGTCGACCGAGGCGCCGCCGAGCGGGTCCGCCCCGATCGTCACGCCGGCGTCCCGGATCGCGTCCATGTCGAGGACCTGGCCGAGCTGGGCGACGTACTCGCCGAGGAAGTCGTAGCGGCCGGGATCGATCGTCGCGGTGCGGCGCACCCCGGACAGGCCGGCCTCGAGCAGCTCGTTGGCCCGGTCCGCGATCCAGGTGGTCGCGTCGGTGCCGGCCGGGCCGCCGTCCGGCGGGTTGTACTTGAAGCCGCCGTCGGCGGGCGGATTGTGCGAGGGGGTGACGACCACACCGTCGGCGAGCCGGCCAGTTCCGGCACCGTCGGCGAGCCGGCCAGTTCCGGCACCGCCGGCGAGCCGGCCGGTCCCGGCACCGCCGGCGAGCCGGCCCGCTCCCGCGTTGGCGACCAGGATGGCGTGCGACAGCGCCGGGGTCGGGGTGAGGCCGTCCCGGGAGTCGACGACCAGCTCGACGCCGTTCGCGGTGAACACCTCGGCCGCGGTGCGCCAGGCCGGCTCGGACAGCGCGTGCGAGTCCCGGCCCAGGAACAGCGGCCCGTCGATGCCCTGGGCCGCCCGGTACTCGACGATCGCCTGGCTGGTGGCGGCGATGTGGTCGTCGTTGAAGGTGGCCGTGAACGCCGACCCGCGGTGGCCGGAGGTGCCGAACGCGACCCGCTGGAGGTCGACCTTGGGGTCCGGGTGGACGTCCCGGTACGCCGCGAGCAGCGCGGGCACGTCCACCAGGTCCTCGGGGCGGGCCGGGGTGCCGGCGCGCTCGTGCACGGTCATGGATGTCCTGTCCTTCCGGAGTGCGGTCGCCGCCCACCCTGCCGCATGGGCGGGGATGTCGGCAGCACCTACGCTCTCGTCCGTGCGGATCGCCTCGTTGCTGCCGGCCGGTACCGAGATCGCCGGGCGGCTCGGCCTGGCCGGCCGGCTGGTCGGGGTGACCTTCGAGTGCGACGACCCGGCCGGGATCCGGGACCGGGTGCCGGTGGTGGTCGACACGGCGCTGTCCGCGTCCGGGACGCCCGCCGAGATCGACGCGGTGGTCCGCGAGCGGGCGGCGGCCGGGCTGCCGCTCTACGACCTGGACCGGGCGACGCTGGCCGCCGCCGATCCCGATCTGATCCTGACCCAGGACCTGTGCGCGGTGTGCGCGCTGCCGGGATCCTCGGTCGCGCAGGCGCAGGCGGCGATCGGGACCCGCGCGCAGGTACTGTCGCTGGACCCGCACCGGCTGCCCGACGTGCTGGACGTGATCACCGCCGTCGGGACGGCGGCCGGGGTGCCGGAGGTGGCCGCCACCCTGGTCGGGGAGCTGACCGCCCGGCTGGACGCGGTCGCCGCGGCGGTGCACGACCGGCCGGCGCCGCGGGTGCTGGTGCTGGAATGGACGGACCCGCCGTTCCTGCCCGGACACTGGGTGCCGGACCTGGTGACCGCGGCCGGCGGGACGGCGGTCGGCGCGATCGCCGGTGGCCGCAGCGTCGCGACCGGATGGGACGCGCTGCCCGGCCCGGTCGACGTCGTGCTGGTCGCGCCCTGCGGGTTCGGGCTGGCGGGGGAGCGGGGTGCGCAGGCCCAGGCCCGCGCGGTGCTGGACCGGCTCCCGGCCCGGGTCCCGGTGTACGCGCTGGACTCGGCGTCGTACGTGGTGCGGGCCGGGCCGCGGCTGGTGGACGGGATCGAGGCGATCGCCGCCGCACTGCACCCGGGTGCGGTGCCGGAGCCGCCGGCGGGACGGATCGCCCGGGTCCGCTGAACGGGGCCTGCGCCGGCCGCTCGTGCGGACGTCCGGCACCGCCGGGGTCGGGTCGCCGGGCCGGGCCGGGCCGGGTCGGCGAGGTCGGACCGGAGCGGTCGGGCCGGAGCGGTCGGGCCTCCTGCCGCGGCGGTCCGGCCTACCTGCCCCGGCGCTCCCTGCCCGGGGTGTCCGCCGGTTCGGCGTGCCCCGCCGGTTCGGCGTGCCCCGCCGGTTCGGCGTGCCCCGCCGGTCCGGTCTCCCCGCCCGTCCCGGCCCTGGTCGGGCCTGCTTGTGCTCCCGGGCCCGCCTGTGCTGCCGACCCGGCCTGCCCTGCCGACCGGGCCTGCCCTGCTGCCCCGGCCTGCCCTGCTGCCCCGGCCTGTGCTGCCGGCCCGGCCCGCCCTGCCGGTCCCGCAGGCCCGGCAGGCTCGGGGTCATCGTCGTCGGCCCGGCTGCCGGGCCCGAGCCACCGGCCGACGAACCGGGCGATCCACGGCGCGACGAGCAGCATCAGCACCACCCGCAGCACCTGGACGGCGACCACCGACGTGACGTCGACACCGGACGAGATCGCGGTCGCCAGCACCGCGTACACCCCGCCGGGCGTCGTGGCGAGATAGCCCTCCAGCAGCGTCATGCCGGTGAAGTGCGACAGCACCAGACCGAGCCCGGCACACAGGGCGACCACGGCCAGGATCAGTACGGTGGCCAGCGGGAGCACCCGGGCCACGGTGGCGAGCGCCCGGCGGGTGAACCGCAGCCCGGCCTGCCAGCCGATCAGCGCATAGGCGAGGTCGACGATCGGCAGCGGCACCGACGCGTCGAACGAGAACCCGGCGAGGCTGATCACCAGCGCCACCACCATCGGGCCGAGCAGCGCGCCGGCCGGAACCCGGGCGAGCCGGGCGAGCGGGACGCCGACGGCGACGCACACCGCCAGCACCCCGAGCCCGATCCACCACGGCGCCCCGGACGTGGCCGGGTCCGGTTCGGCGCCGGGTGCGGCGTGCTGCGCCCCGTAGAGCGCGACGGCGACCACCGGCATGGTGGCCGTCACCAGGCCGACCCGCAGGTACTGGATGACGGCGACCATGCGTTCGTCGCCGCCCAGCTCGCGGCTGATCGCGACCAGCCCGGAGGCACCACCCGCCGTCTGCGCGAGCATCCCGGTGAGCGGGGTGACGCCGCGCTGCAGGCCCATGAGCAGGCCGGCGGCCATGCTGACCAGGAGTGTCCCCAGGCTGATCAGCAGGACCGGCAGCCAGTTCGAGGCGATCGCGGCGAGCGTGTCGGGCCGGGCGAGCAGCCCGATGACGACGCCGATCACCGCCTGCGCGCCCGCGGTCAGCGGCCGCGCGACCCGGCTCGGGCCGAGCCCGGACAGGGCCAGCACGGTGGCGACCAGCAGCCCGGCGAACAGCGCGGGGGAGGGCACGCCGAGGGCGCCGAGACCGATCGTGCCGAGCACGGTGAGGGCGGCGAGCAGCAGCCACCGCCACCAGGGGACGTTCCGCAGGCGCCGGAGCGCCGTCACCGCACGATCACGGACCGAGCGTATGCGGCACGGTCCCGGGCCGTGCCGCGTGCAACGGTGAGACCGGCCACGATCGTTGCGGTGAGCGAACGACCTGGCGGGGATCGGGCGTCCCGGCGTCCCGGCGTGCTCGGGCGGGAGGGTCCGCTCCTGCCTGCTCAGCCGGGATCGACCCGGAAGACCGGGCAGGTACCGGCGAGGTCCGCCAGCGCCTCGGGGGTCGGTGCTGCTGCGATGCCGCTCGCCACCATGATCTCGACTCCGTCCGGGGTCACCTCCGGCCACGCCGCGAGGATCGGGCGGGCCTCGTCGATCGGCAGCTCGGTGAGGACGACGTCCTCGGTGGCCGTCGAGGCCCCGCTGCTGAGGGTCGCCCGGCCGCCCGCTGCTCGGAGGTTCGCGATCCAGTCGGCGGCCGGGAACCCGCCCACCACGAAGCGGGCGTCGTCGCGCTCGTACACGGTCAACGGCGTCCGGCGGGGGCGGCCGCTCCGTCGTCCGGGCACGGTCAGCACCGGGAGCGCGAACCCGAGCGTCCCGGCCTCGCGCTGGGCGAGGAGCTCGTCGTTCATCTCCTTGAGCTCGCGCGGGGCGCGGATCCGGGAGCGGGGATCGGGCGTGCGGTCCACGGGGCCTCCATGAGTCGGTGCCGGTCGAGGAATAGCTCAGTACGGCGTACGTAGTTCAGTGTGTCATCGAATCGGCGGTGCCGCCTGTGGCTTCCGGTGGCGGACCGCTGTGGCGGGTGTTCGAGGTCGTGTGTCCCGTCCGGGTGGTCAGAACGGCGCGGGATCCTCGCTCGCGTCGTAACCGGGGACGGTCGATCCGGTGGAGCCGTCAGGCGTCCGGTCCCGGCCGGGATACGTGGGTGCCGGAGGCGTCTGCAGGGAGGCGGTGACGACGTCGGGGGCCGGATACGGATCGGTGAGGTCCCGGTAGTCGCGCGGGTGGGATGTGCTGGTCCAGCCGTGCGGACTGATCCATTCGACGGAGCCGTCGGGGTGGGTGAGGACCTGCCAGCCGGGTCGGTCCTTGAGGGTGTGGCAGCCGCGGCAGTAGCTGTGCAGGTTGTCTTCGCTGGTCTGGCCGCCGTGTGCCCAGGGGATGTGGTGGTCCAGGTCGCGGATGGGGTGGTCGCAGGCGGGGCCGCGGCAGTGGCCGTCCCGGGCGCGGACGTGGTCGGCCATCGCGGCGGGCGGGGAGTAGCGGGTGCGTCCGACATTGTGGATGTGGCCGGTGGCGGGATGGGTGACGAGTTGCTGCCAGACGCCGCCGGCGGCGAGCGCACGGGCCGTCGTGGCGGGGATCGGGCCGTGACCGGCGAGTTCGGCGGGGCGGTCGGTCGTGCCGATGAGGGTGTCGAGCGCGACCACCACCTGGATCAGCGGGGTGCGGCCGATGGTGCTGTTGGGATCGGGCTTCCGGGCCAGGGCCTGGATGACGGCCTCGGCGAGCACCTCGGGTGCGACCTGGGTGCCGGCGGTGGGGATGCCGCCGGCCGCCGCGGTGGGAGCGATGGGAGTGGCGGGCGCAGCGGCGGGGGCGCCGACAGCTGCGGCGCCTGTGGTGGTGGTGCCGGCGGCAACTGCGGCGGAGGTGTCGGCAGTGGCGAGGGAGGTGCGGGCGGTGGAGAGAGCGCAGCCGGCGGGGGATGTGTCGGCGATGGACGTGCCGGCCAGGGAGGAGCCGGTGGTGGCGAGGGAGCCGCCAGCAGTGGAGGTGCCGGCCGGGGAGGTCTCGGTGGAGGTGAGGGAGTCGCCGGCGGGGGAGGTGCCGGCGGGGGCGAGAGAGGTGCGGGCGGCTGCGAGGACGCTGTTGACGGCGGCGTGGACCTGGCCGAGGTCGGTGGTGGTGAGGGTGCCTTGGAGGAGTTGGTGGGCGAGGTCGACGCGGCGTTGTTCGAGGGTGCGTGGGTCGTCGGTGCCCAGTGAGCGGGCGAGGCGATCGAGCGAGCGCCAGGAGGCCTGGGTGTCGTGGGCGGAGCTGGTGAGCCAGAGGGTGGCCATGGCGTCCTCGCCGTTGGACAGGCCGATCCGGCGGTCGGCCAGGGATCGTTGGTGGCGGCGTTCGGCGCCGTCCGGGTCGATCCTGGCCACGGCGCGGCGGAGCCGGTCGTAGATCTGGCGGCGGGTGGCTCCGGCGGCTCGGGCGAGGACGATGGTTTCGACCTGGTGGGCCTGGTCGTCGTCGAGGACGTCGGTGGCGCGGAGCACGGTGTCGACCTTGCTCTGGTCGAGCAGCCCGGTCTGGAGGGCGTCGAGGGTGGCGGGCAGGACGTGGGTGAGGCGTTGGGCGTCGGCGATGATGCCGCGGGCGCGTTCGCGGCTGATGGCCAGGACGAGGCCGAGTTCGTCGGGCACCCACTGTTCGACGGGGGTGGCTGTGGCGGCGCCGGGGCGGGTGGCGTGGCTGTCGCGGGGGTGGCGGTCGGCGTAGGCGGCGATCATGCGGTGCTCGAGGGCGGCGAGCCAGCTGCGGTGGCGGGCGGTCGCGGCGACGACCTCGAGCAGCTGGGTGTCGGTGAGCTGCCCGGCCACGGCGGCGGCGTACTCGATGTGCAGGGCCAGGCGGGACCCGGGTGGGGCGCCGGGATCGATGACCGGGATGCCGGATGCCGGCTGGTGGGCGGCGAGGTCCGGATCGGCCTCGGGTTCGAACTCTGGGTCGGCCTCGGTTTCGAACTCGGGTCCGAACTCTGGGTCGAACCCGGGGCCGAACTCTGGGTCGAACTCGGAATCGAACTCTGGCTCGATGTCGGGAGGTTCGCGGTCGGCCCAGTGTGGGCGGTCGAGTACCACCTCTGTCGGGTCCGTGAGATCGAACATGCATTCGATTCTAGGGTGCTCGGGGTCGCGCTCGCGAGCGTCCGACCATGATCGTTTGCAATGGTGAACGAGTTTCTGCGCCGGCTCGCGACCACGGCGGCGAGGGGCCCGGCCTCGGTCCGGCCGGCCCCTGCCCCTGCCACTGCCCTTCCGGTGCCGGTGCCGGCTCCACGGTGGAGGCAGCTGCGCGACCATCACATGGTTGGCCGGGCCGCCGGCGGGTGTTGCCGGCGACACCGGCACCGGCGACGGCGTTGACGGCGATCCCGACGGTGTCAGACGCCGATGGCCGCATCCGGACACCCGCGGCCGGTCATGACTCCCGGGCGTCCTCGACGGCCTGCTCTGCCCGGGCCACCGCCGCTGTGGACGACCGGGCCCGGCGGTCCGCGTCGCCGGCCGCCCGTTCCGCGGATCTGGCCTCCCGCTCGGCGGCCGTGACCGCGCTGCGCGCACGGTCGAGCTCGGCCCGCAGGTCCTCGACCCGGCGGTGCGCGTCGTCGCGCCGCGTGGCCGCCGCGTCGGCACGTTCGCGGGCGTCGTCGCGTTCCCGGGCCGCGTCGTGTACGGCGAGCCGGGCCTGTTCGAGGAGGGCCTCGGCGTCGGCGACGGCCGTCTCCCGCCGTGCCCGTTCTGCCTGTGCCCGCTCCTGTCGACGTAGCGCGCCGGGTTCGCCTGACGACGGCTGGTCCGGTGTGGCCCTGCTGCCGGACGCTGCGGGCCGGTCCGGGGTCGCGCGGCGGCTGCGGGATGCCGTAGGCCGGTCCGGCGTGCCGGATTCCGGTGGCTGGTCGGGTGTGGTGTGGCTGCCGGAGGTCTGCGGCCCGTCCTGACCGGACGACGCTGCCAGCGGGCCGAAGCCGCTGTGCCGCTCGAACCGCACCAGGCGCCCGGAGCGGACGCGCTCGGCGAGCTCCTCGTCGGCGAGCGCCGACTCCAGCACCACCCGCACCTCGCGCTCCAGCGCGGGCTCGATCCGGCGGCCGGTCTCCCGGCCGAGCTGCGCGGCCCGCCGGGCGAGGGAACCGACGAGCGTGCTCCGCTGTGCCGACACCCGGCGCAGGGCGGCGCCGTCCAGCGACTGCTGCGCCTCGGCGAGCGGGCCGGCGAGGCCGAGCAGGCCGTCGACCTCGTCCGGGACCTCGGCGACGAGCAGGTTGGTCAGCCAGGCCGCCCGGGTCGGCCGCTTGAACGACGCGATCTCCTTCGCAGCGGCGCGGTCCCCGGCGGCCCGGGCGTCGGCGACGAGTGCGTCCCGCTCGGCGACGAAGTCCTCCGGCGGGATCCGCTGCAACCGCGCGGCGGCCTCGGCGACGACGGGCGCGGGACCGGCCGGCGCGCCGGACTCCCGGGCCGAGCCGGGCGTGCGGGGGCCGGCCCCGGGTGCCGGCGCACCACCGGCACGCGGGCGGGCACCCGGGCCGTCGTCCGGGCGGGCGTCCGGGCTGTCGGCCGGGTTGCCCCCCGGGTTGTCGGCCGGGCGGGCACCCGGGCCGCCGTCCGGGCTGTCGGCCGGGTTGCCCCCCGGGTTGTCGGCCGGGCGGGCACCCGGGCCGCCGTCCGGGCTGTCGGCCGGGTTGCCCCCCGGGTCGTCGTCCGGGTTGTCGCCCGCGCCGCCGTCCGGGTCCGAGCCCACCTGGGCGTCCGTCAGCTCAGGTTGGCGTGCGTGCCGACCAGGGTCGCCCGGCCCACGGTGTGGCCGAACAGGTTGAACCCGAGGAACGCCGGCGTCGCGGTCGCCGGGACGTCCAGCGACGGCACGTCGACCGCATGCACCACGAAGTAGTAGCGGTGCGGCCCGTGTCCGGGCGGCGGCGCGGCACCCAGGTACCGGGCCAGGCCGGCGTCGTTCGCCAGCTGAACGGCCCCCTCGGGGAGCCCGGAGCCGCTCTCGTCACCCGCACCGGACGGCAGCGACGTCACCGACGCCGGGATGTTCAGCACCGCCCAGTGCCAGAACCCGGAGCCGGTCGGCGCGTCCGGGTCGAAACAGGTCACCACGTAGGACTGCGTGCCGTCCGGCGCACCGGACCAGGACAGCTGCGGGGACACGTCCTCGCCGCCGGCACCGAAGATGCCGGACAGCTGCGGGGCGGCGAGCGCCGCGCCGTCGTTGAGGTCGGTGCTGGTCAGCTCGAACGACGGGACCGGGGGGAGCTCGTCGTAGGGGTTGCGGGGCACGTGGGCGTCCTCCTCGTCTCGGGTGGATGTCCGCCGAATCCTGGCACGGCGCGCCACCCCCCGTCCTGCCGGAGAGCGGGACAGTCTGTTCGCCGTGCAGATGCTGCTGGTGGTCGTCGGGCTGATGGTGGCGACGGTCGTGCTGGTCGGGGTGGGCGAGCGGCTGCGGCTCCCGTGGCCGGCGCTGATGGTGGTGCTCGGGGCGGGCGTCGCGGTCACCCCGGGCCTGCCGGACGGGTTCCGGGTCGAGCCCGACCTGATCCTGCCGCTGTTCCTGCCACCGCTGCTGTTCGCGACCGCGCAACGGACGTCGTGGGCGCTGTTCCGGGCCCGGTGGCGGACGATCGCGCTGCTCGCCGTCGGGCTGGTCCTGGTCACCGCCACGGCGGTCGCCGGTACCGCCTGGCTGCTGGTCCCCGGGATCGCGCTCACCGCCGCGATCGCCCTGGGCGCGATGGTGGCACCGCCCGATCCGGTCGCCGTCGAGGCGGTCGCCGGGCAGGTCCGGATCCCGCGCAGGCTGGTGTCGGTGCTGCAGAGCGAGGGCCTGTTCAACGACGCCACCGCGCTGGTCATCTTCCAGGCGGCGGTGCTCGCGACGGTCGCCGGCGACGAGCTGAGCCCGCTCGGGCTCGGGGTGCGGTTCGTGGCCGGGGCGGCCGGCGCGGTCGTCGTCGGGCTGGGCGTCGCCTGGCTGGCGCGCCGGGTGCTCGGACGGCTGACCGACACGGTCGGCCGCAGCGCGCTCACCCTGGTGCTGCCGTTCGCGACCTACCTGGCCGCCGAGGAGATCCACGCGTCCGGGGTGATCGCCGTCGTCGTGCTCGCCCTGCAGCTGCGGGCCGGCGCCGACGCCGACGAGGCCGCCGAGCGGCTCACCCAGACCTCGCTGTGGAACGTGGTCGAGCTGCTGGTCACCGGCCTCGCGTTCGGCCTGATCGGGCTGGACCTGCGCCAGGTGGTGACCGACGCGGGTGACGACCTGCCCCGGATGCTCGGGCACGCGGCGATCGTCTGCCTGGTCGTGATCGTGGTGCGGGTGCTGTGGATGACCGCCGCCTGGCGGATCCTGCGCCGCAGGCCCGGCGCCGCCGACGAGGGCGCGGCGCCGGTCACCGGACGGGAGGCGGTGCTGCTGTCCTGGTGCGGCATGCGCGGGCTCGCGACGCTCGCCCTCGCCCTGTCGCTGCCGGTCGTCACCGCCTCGGGCGAGCCGTTCCCGGCGCGCGCCGAGCTGGTGCTGATCGCGGTGTCGGTGCTGCTGGTGACGCTGCTGGTGCCCGGCTTCACGCTGCCGGCGCTGGTCCGTGCGCTCGACGTCGACGACGAGGCGGAGGCCGAGGAACACGCCGAACGGGAGATCGTGCGGCGGGCCCGGCGGGCCGCGGTGGCGACGATCGAGTTCGAGCAGCGGGTCCGCGAGCTGCCCGACGAGGTCGGCGCCGTGCTGCGGGAGCGGGCCGACCGGCTGGAGGCGGTGCTGTCCGGGGAGACGCCGTCGGAGGAGGAACGGCAGCGGATCGCGGCACTGCAGACGGTGCGCGCTCAGGTGGCGCAGGCGCAGGCCGCCGCGCTCGCCGCGGCCCGGGCCGAGGTGCTCGCCGCCCGCCGGGAGCCCGGGGTGGACCCGCACGCGGCCGACCGGGTGCTGCGCCGGCTCGACCTGCGCACGGTGCTGCTGGACTGAGGCGGGCCGGCGCCGGCTCGGCGCAGGACGGCCGCCGCGTCCGGCTCGGCGCAGGACGGCCGCCGCGTCCGGCTCGGCGCAGGACGACCGCCGCGTCCGGCTCGGCGCAGGACGACCGCCGCGTCCGGCTCGGCGCAGGACGACCGCCGCGTCCGGCTCGGCGCAGGACGACCGCCGCGCCCGGCTCAGCGCAGGACGACCGCCGCGCCCGGCTCAGCGCAGGACGACCGCCGCGTCCGGCTCGGTGACCCGGAAGGTGAACGACTCCTCCAGGTAGAGGTGCACGTCGTCGGCGTCGTGGTCGGTGTAGCCGATCGCCAGATCCTGCCCGACGTCGAGCACGAAGTCCCCACCGCGCTGGGACACCACCAGCGCCCCGTCCAGCCCGGGCGCCCGCAGGATCTGCCCGCCCAGGATCCGGGTCAGGTGGTCGAACAGCGGGAACCCGCCGTGCTCGGCGGTCTCGGCGATCCTGGTGAACCCCTCGGGCGCCACCGCCAGCGCGAACGGCCCCTCGATCCCGTTGCGGCGCAGCACGTCCACCGCCCGGGCGACGACCGCCGGATAGTGGTCGGGCTCGGCGCCGAGGGCCAGCACGTCGTACGGCGTCGAGGCGGCGATGCCCCGGATGCCGGCGTCCGGCCAGCCGTGGAACAGCGCCCGGTTCTCGACCTCGGCGGCCTCCCGGGCGGCCCGGGCCAGGTCGTCGAACTCGGGATCCTGCGCGCCGCGCTGGATGTCGTCGATCTCGTCGCGGGCGACCGTGAACGGCACCCGGAACTCGGCCAGCGGCTGCACCTCGCGCAGCCGCGCGCGGAACCCGTCGGCCTTCACCCCGGGCGGCGGGCCGTCCAGCCGGTGCGACCGGCCGGTGGAGACCGACGAGGCGTTCCAGCCCGCGGTCCCGCCCCAGTCGGCGAGCCGGCGCCCGGCCAGCAGCGGGGTGAGCCGCTCGCGCGCCTCGTCGTCGATCGCCTGCCAGGCGGTGACCGGGATCGGGGCCTTGTCGCGGAGAAGGTGGTCCTGCACGGTCACTGGCTCTGTCCTCTCAGGTGGCCGATGCCCAGGCCGCGACCGGCCTGGTCGGGCTGGTCGAGGCGGGCCTCGACGTAGTCCTCGGGATCGAGGTCGGTGCCGTCCGGTCCGTCGAGGCCGGCGAGGTCGCCGGGATCGGGATGGGCGTCCATGAACTCGGCGAACCGGGCTCCGAGCGACTCCCGCAGCTCCGGCGCGACGTGCAGCCGGAAGTTCGCCAGCCCCTCGTTCTCCTCCTCGCCCATGTGCTCGTCGTTGGCCCGCCGGGCGTTCCACACGCCGTCCCACCAGCCGCGGGACCCGACCGGACTGCGCTGCGCCTGCGCGATCCCGTCCCGGATCTCGTTGTGGTCCCCGATCGCGTCGACGGTCTCCTCCCGCGGGTCCTCGCCGCGGGCCAGCAGCTGCGGGTAGAAGATCCGTTCCTCGGCGACGGCGTGCACGTCCAGTCGGGCGGCGAGCGGGTCCCAGACCCGCGCCAGCTCCCGCGGATCGGTGCCGGCCCGGGCCTGCAGCTCGTCGAGCGCCGCGAACCGGCGCCGGAACCAGGCGTGATCGTCAAGGATCAGCGTCGTGATGTCGGGCACGTCCGGAGCCTAGAACGGCGGGCCGTCACCGGCGCGCCGGAACGCAGGCGCGCGGCGACCCAGGCGTCGAACGCCTGCCCGCTGGTGTAGCCCGGCCGGTAGCCGAACTCGTCGGTCAGCCGGTCGTTGGCGAGCACCGGGCGGTAGCGCAGGAAGCGGGTCTGCTCCGGGCCGTAGCGGGTCAGCCGGAGCCGCCGGGCCACCGTGAGTACCGCGCGCAGCACCGGTTCGGGGACGGCCAGCACCGGCTTGCCGAGCCGGGCGGCGATCTCGGCGACGGTGAGTGCGCCGTCCCCGGCGACGTTGACGACGCCGGTCACCGGGCCGGTGACGGCCCGCTCGACGATCGCGGCGACGTCGTCGTCCCAGACGAACACGAACGGCGAGTCCGCACCGCGGATCGCGAGCAGCCGGGGCCGCTCGAACAGGGCGGTGATCTGGTTGTCGACCCGCTCGCCGAGGATCGTGCCGATCCGCAGCACCACCTGCTCCAGCTCCGGGTGCGCGTCGCGGGCGGCCGCCAGCAGCTCCTCGACCAGGCGTTTGTGGTGGCTGTAGGCGAACTCCGGGTTGCCGCGCGGCGGATCGTCCTCGCGCAGCGGGACCGGGTTGTCGGCGTGGTAGCCGTAGGCGGCGCCGCTGGAGGACACCACGATCCGGCGGACGCCGTGCGCCAGGCAGGCGTCGACGACGTTGCGGGACCCGTCGACGTCGACGGCGTACTCGCGGGCCCGGTCGGAGTCCCGGCCCGGGGTGACGACCGACGCCAGGTGCACGACGACCTCGGGGGAGTGCGCGGCGAACGCGGCGTCCACCCCGGCCCGGTCGGTCACGTCCAGCGGTACCGCGGCGCCCGGCCGGACGTCGGCGTCGAGCACCTCGTGACCGGCCGCCCGCAACCGGCGGACCACGCCCGTCCCGAGGAAGCCGAGACCGCCGGTGACCAGGACCTTCACGTTGCGGCCTCCGGGGCGCGGTGCCGGGCGCGCCACCAGCTCGCGACCGCGAGCCCGGCGACGATGTCCCAGATGCCCCACCAGGCGGCGGCCAGCGCCATCCCGCCGAGGCCGTCGAAGTAGGTGAAGACGAGCAGCAGCCCGAGGCCGGCGTTGCGCACCCCGACCTCGAAGGTCATCGCCCTGGTGCTCGCCGCGGGCAGCCCGCTCACCCGGCCGATCAGGTAGCCGAGACCGAGCGCGAGCGCGTCGTGCGCGAACACCGCGACCAGCACGACGCCGATGTAGGCGACGAAGACCGCCCAGTTGTTCGCGACCCCGACGGCGATCACCGCGCCCAGTGCGAGGAACGAGACCGGCCCGACCACCCGGTGCGCGCCGGCGGCGAACCGCGGCCACAGCCGGGCGATGGTGATCCCGGCGACGAACGGGACGCCGATCACCGCGCCGATCTCCACCAGCAGGTCGGTGGCGGACACGTCGACCTCGCGCAGCAGCGCCTGCCCGGTCGGGTGCAGCCCGCCCCAGAACGCCAGGTTCAGCGGCAGCGCCACGATCGCCAGCACGTTGCCGACCGCGGTCATCGAGACCGACAGCGCGACGTCGCCACCGGCCCGGTGGGTGAGGATGTTCGAGACGTTCCCCGGCGGGCAGCAGGCGACCAGGATCAGCCCGAGCGCCACCGAGCCGCGCAGGTCCAGCGCCAGGGTGAGCACGAACGTGATCGCCGGCAGCAGCAGGAACTGGGCCAGCACGGACAGCGCGATCGTGCCCGGCCGCCGGGCGGCCCGCACGAAGTCCTCGACCCGGGTGTCGAGCGCGATCCCGAAGAGGATCGCCCCGATCACGATCTTGAGGGTGGTCAGCGAGCCCGCGTCGAACGCGATCCGGACCGCGTCGACGTCATCCACGACCGGCCCCCCGCAGCGCCGCGGTCTCGGCGCGGACCGCGCGCCGGTAGGCGTCCTTGTTCACGTAGTAGGCCATCCGGTCCAGCCGCAGGTAGCGGTAGCCGCCGGACAGGTCCGGCCGGGGCCCGGCGGCGCGGGAGTCGAACGCGGCCCGGGCGGCGGGCGGCGCGGCCAGGTGGGCCGCGACGAGCTCGGCCTGCTCGTAGCGGCCCTGCCAGCCGATCCCGCTCGCCTCGATCATGCCCAGCACGTACAGCCCGGCGCGCGGGCCGACGATGTTGAGGTACAGGTCCGGCGCGCCGCCGCGACCGTCCCAGTTCAGCAGGGCCGGATCGAGGAACGGGTAGTGCAGCCGGTAGCCGGTGGCGAGCAGCACGTCGTCGTAGCCGGCGCGGGTGCCGTCGGTGAACACGACGCCGTCGCCGTCGAGCCGCTCGACGTCCGGCCGCACCCGCAGGTCGCCGTGCCCGAGGTGGTGCAGGATCAGCGAATTCACCACCGGGTGCGACTCGTAGAGCCGGTGGTCGGGGCGCGGGAAGCCGAACCGGGCCGGGTCGCCGGTGAACAGCCGCAGCAGCCGGGAGTCGACGAACTGCTTGATCCGGGGCGGCAGCGGACGGCCCCGGTTCAGCGTGTCGGCGGGCCTGCCGAGGACGTACTTGGGCACGAAGTGGTAGCCGCGGCGCACCGAGATGTCGACGGCCGCGGCGTGGTGCACGAGATCGACGGCGATGTCGCAGCCTGAGTTGCCCGCGCCGACGACGAGCACCCGCCGGCCGGTGAACGCCTGGGGCCGCTTGTAGGCGCTCGAGTGCAGGACCGTCCCGCCGAACCCGCCGGGCAGGGTGGGGACGTTCGGCTCGGCCAGCGTGCCGTTCGCGACGACGACGGCACGGTAGGTCGCCGTCGTGCCGCCCGCGGTGACGTCCCAGCGGCCGTCGTCACGCGGCACGACGGCGTCGACCGTGGTGCCGAAGCGGAACCCGTCGCGCAGCCCGAAGCGGTCGGCGTAGCCGCGGAAGTAGGCGTGCAGCTCGCGGTGCGACGGGTAGTCGGGCGTCCCGGCCGGCATCGGGAACTCGGTGAACTCTGTGGTGCTGCGCGAGGAGATCAGGTGCGCCGAGGCGTAGACGGTGCTGCGCGGGGCGTCGATGTTCCAGAGCCCGCCGACGTCGTCGGCGAGCTCGAAGCCCACCCAGTCGATCCCGTTGCGGGCCAGGGCGCGGGCGGCGGCGAGACCGGACGGTCCGGCGCCGACGACCGCGACCCGCCCGGCGCTGCTGCTCACCGCCGCATCCTGTCAGTGAGCGAGGGGGCGCAGTGCGTACTTCGACTGCGAACACCCCATCGCGAAGGCACTGGCGCGGCTCAGGTGATGGTGAGCCCGCCGTCGACCGCCCAGGTCTGCCCGGTGACGTAACCCCCGGCGTCGGACGCCAGGAACAGCACCGCCGCGGTCAGCTCCTCCGGGTCGCCCTTGCGCCCCATCGGGATCCGCTCGGCCATCTTCTCCAGGTAGCCGGGCTGGTACTGGTCGGTCATCTCGGAGGCGAAGAAGCCGGGGGCGATCGCGTTCACCCGGATGCCCTTGCGGCCTGACCACTGCTGGGCCAGGTCCCGGGTCAGCCCGATCACGGCCGCCTTCGACGCCGAGTAGGCGGCCTGCGGCAGCGCCGCCGTCGTCAGCCCCAGGATGCTGGAGATGTTGACGACGCTCGAGCCCGGGCCCATGTGTGCCGCGCAGGCCTGCGCCATCCAGTAGCTGCCGTTCAGGTTGATGTCGATGACCTGGGTGAACTGCTCGGGGGTCTCCTTGAGCGCCGGGACGGCGGTGCCGATCCCGGCGTTGTTCACCAGCACGTCGAGCCGGCCGAACTCGTCGACGGCGGCCTGGGCCAGCGCCCGGCAGTCCTCGGGCCGTGCCACGTCGGTGGCGACGGCGACGGCCCGGCGCCCGGCGTCCTCCACCAGCTTCACGGTGTCGGCCAGCTTGTCGGTGCGCCGGGCACCGAGCACCAGGTCGGCGCCCGCCTCGGCCAGGCCGCGGGCGAAGACCACGCCCAGCCCGGAGGACGCACCGGTGACGACGGCGACCTTGCCGTCCAGTCGGAATCGTTCGATCACGCTCACGGGAGCGACCCTAACCGGGCCGCCCCCGTGCGGGCGATCAGGAACCGAGCGCGGCCTGCAGCCCGGGCACCAGCCGCTCCAGTGCGAACGGCGCGGACAGCACGCTGTTGTAGGTCATCGCGCCGCGGGTGTCGGCGTCCGGCACGATCATCCGGTCCTGGGCGACGACCGGGACCTGCGCGAGCACCGCGTCCCGGGCGACCTGCTCGGCGGCGGCGCCCTCGTCGGCCAGCATCACCAGCACGTCGCCGTCGAGCAGCCCGGCCTGCTCCGAGGAGACCTCGACGTAGAAGCTCTCGCCGGTGTCCAGCTCGTCGATCCGCGGCGGCTGCACGAGGCCCAGCCCGGTCATGAACCGGCCGCGGTTGTCGGCGGTGGTGAAGGCGCCGTACTTGCCGTCGAAGGGCAGCACGGTCGCCCCGGTCCGGCCCTGGAACTGCGGGTTCGCCGCGACGGCGTCGGTGAAGGCGGCGTCGGCCTGCCGGATCAGCTCCTCGCCGCGCTCCGGCTCGCCGAGCGCGGTCGCGACGATCCGGGTGTGCTCGTCGCGCGGGACGCCGTAGGCGATCGTCCCGACCGGCCGCGCCACGACCGGCGCGATCGCGGACAGCTGGTCGTACATCGGCTGCTCGATGCCCGCGCTGACGGCGAAGATCACGTCCGGTGCGAGGGCGGCGATCTGCTCCAGGTTCGGCTCGCCGGCCAGCACCACCGGCGGCTCGCCCTGCACGAGATCGCGGGCCCACGGGCCGAGCCCGCCGGTCTCCTCGTAGAAGGTGTAGGACGCCAGCCCGACCGGGGTGACGCCGAGCGCGAGGACCGGATCGGCGTCGGTCACGCCGAGCGCGACCACCCGGGCCGGGCGCTCGGGGATCTCGGTGGTCCCGAACACGTGCTCCACGCCGACCGGGAAGGCACCGCCGGCCTCACCGCCGGGGGCGGCGGGATCGTCGGGGGCGTGAGAGCATCCGGTCACCAGCGCGAGCAGGGCCGGAAGGACAAGGATCTTTCGAATCACGGCCGGACATTAGCGCAGCCTTACCTGTGCTGCTCGCGCCCGCGTCGAGCGCCTCGTTGCTCCCCGACGCGGGCGCGCCGGAATCAGCCGCGCGGGCGGCGCTTGCGGGCCACCACGGCCCGGTACAGCAGCGGATCGCGGGAGGTCGCGAGCCGGTGCCGGTAGACGGTCGAGCCCAGCTGCTCGAGCTCGCCGGAGTCGAGCAGCGCACCGATCAGGCCGGCGAAGCCGGAGGTGTCGCCGTCGGAGAGGAAGTCGTCGCGGATCGTGATCGCCACGAAGCCGTCCACCGCGACCATGTCGAACGCGGCCCGGAACGCGGCGGGCGGGATGTCCCCGAAGCCGAGGGCCGCCACGCAGGTCAGCGCGTCGAACCCGCCGGACGCGATGGACTCGCTCTGCTCCTCGTCGAGCGTTGTGAGGTCCACCACGTGGTAGTCGGCATAGACGCCGGGCCGGTCCCGCTCGGCGGCCTCCCGGGCCTCCGGGATGATGTCGACGCCGACCACCTTGCCCAGGCCACGGGTGCGCAGCTCCTCGGCGACGATGCCGTTGCCGGCGCCGACGTCGAGCACCCGCAGCCCGGACGGATCGACCTGGTGCGCCCGCAGCTGCTCGACGAGCAGATCGCACACCACCGGTGGCGACTGGCACTGCAGGATCTCGTAGAACAGCTTCTCGTAGAGCCCGGGGATCCGGTAGAGCGCGTCGTAGTCGTGGAAGCGGTACTCCTGCCAGCCCTCGCCGGTGTCGAGAACGCAGTACTCGACGTCCTGCTCGTAGGTCTCCGTGGGTTCCGGCAGGGCCAGCCGGTACGGGAGTTCGGAACGCTCGACGGCCATAGAAGCACCTTCCTGGTCGGGAACGGGCCCTCCGACGGTAGTCGAACCGGCGCCCCTCGTCCGGCGTGACCAACGCCGCACCGCCCGCGCCGCACCGGGCGGGCCGGAGTGACACGATCGACCCGGCGCCGCCGCCGTGTCCGTGATGTCGGAGTACCGGATGTCCGTGTGAGGGATGTCCGTGTCCGGGACGTCCGTCCGGCGGAGCGCCGAACCGGGGCCACCCGGAATCCGGCCCGCCGGGCACCGGCGGCACGCGCGCACGCGAGGAGAGACATGACCCAGCAGCAGAGGACCGCGATCGTCACCGGAGGCGCCCGCGGGATCGGGGCGGCCACCGCGGTCCGGCTGGCCGCCGACGGGCACCGGGTCGCGGTGCTCGACCTGGAGGAGTCGGCCGCGAAAGCGACGGTCGAGGCGATCGAGGGCGCGGGCGGCACCGCGGTCGCGTTCGGCGCCGACGTGGCCGACGCGGCTGCCGTCGAGGCCGCCGTCGGGGCCGTCGTGGAGAAGCTCGGTAACCCGACGATCCTGGTCAACAACGCCGGCATCACCAAGGACAACCTGCTGTTCAAGATGTCCGAGGGTGACTGGGACGCGGTGATGGGCGTCCACCTGAAGGGCTCGTTCCTGATGACCCGCGCCGTGCAGAAGTACATGGTCGAGGCGACGTGGGGACGGGTGGTCAACCTGTCGTCCACCTCGGCGCTGGGCAACCGCGGCCAGGCGAACTACTCCGCCGCGAAGGCCGGCCTGCAGGGCTTCACCAAGACCCTGGCGATCGAGCTGGGCAAGTTCGGCGTCACCGCGAACTGCATCGCGCCCGGGTTCATCGCCTCGGAGATGACCAAGGCGACCGCCGAGCGGCTCGGCGTGGACTGGGACGAGTTCAAGGCGGCCCGCGCCGCCGAGATCCCGGTGCAGCGGCCGGGCGCGCCGGAGGACATCGCGAACGCCGTGTCGTTCTTCGTCGACGAGCGGTCGTCGTTCGTCAGCGGGCAGGTCGTCTACGTGGCGGGCGGCCCGAAGACCTGACGACGCCCCGGCCCGGTGGCGGGCCGGACCGGTCCGGTCCGGCCCGCCCGGGCGGTCAGGCGGAGTTGTCCATCGGGATGATCGCCCAGCCCGGGATGTCCTCCTGGCCGGGCACCGCGACCGGCTCGGCGGCCAGGTTCATCATCAGCACCGAGCCGTCCGCGGTGCGGAACGCGGCCAGCGTGGAGTCGCCCTGCGCGCGGCCCAGCTCGACGTCGCCGTCGCGCATCTTCGGCACCAGCCAGCGCCAGGCGTCGGTCAGCGGGGTCGGCTGCCCGCCGTCGGGCTCGGTGGCCGGGCTCCACAGCGACGAGTAGTCCAGCGACTCGCTGCCCTCCGGTCCCCAGAGCAGCGCACCCTGGGTGCCGCTGCGGGCCATCGCCTGGATCACGGCGAGGGTGGAGACGGCGCTGGCCTCGGTGCCGAAGCCGGCCTCGGAGTCGGCCGGGACGTTGGCGTAGAACTCGGCCCACCAGATCGGCAGCTGGGTGCGCTCCTGGATCCACCGGTCGATCACCGAGAACTTCTCGGCGCCGACGTCGACCGGGGAGATCGCGTCCTGCTGGCCGCGGTTGGTCGTCGCGCCGTCGACCACCATGAAGTCGGCGCCGACGTTGTTCTCCAGCCAGTACTCGATGACGTCCAGCGGCCGCTGGTCCAGCGCGCCCCACGGGCCGCGGATGTCCGAGGCGTCCGGCGAGTCCACCGGCAGGCTGCTCATCACCACGTACGGCCCGCCGACGAGGATGTCCGGCCGGACCGACTTCACCGCCTGGTAGACCTCGTTGTAGAAGGCCGTGTAGCCCTCGTAGTCCCAGCGATTCTCCTCCTCGTTGTAGAAGCCCTTGAGCTCGTTCCAGACGAGGACCCGGTCGACCTGCGGGTAGCGCTGCACGGCCTCGCGGGCGAGGTTCGCGTAGTCGCGGAAGTACTCGGGCAGGGGCGCCATCTCGATCCGCTCCCAGGAGGTGACGCCGGGCGGGCCGCCCTTCATCCAGTCCGGCGAGCAGCACAGCGTGAGCATCGCCTTCCCGCCGGTCTCCTCGGTGAGCTCCATCCGGCGGTCCAGCGAGCCCCACTCGAACTCGCCGGGCGAGGGCTCCGGGTTCAGCGTGCCGAAGCCCATCAGGTGGTGGTTCTGGTACTCCTCGCCGAGGTTGGACAGGATGTCCACGCCGCGCTGCCGGGCCTCGGCGGGCTCGGTGTCGTCCAGGCTGTTCTGGGTGTGCGTGACGCCCAGCTCCATCGGCCCGGACCGGCGGTCCCAGGTCCAGCCCGCGTCCAGGTCGACGGCGCGGGCGGACGCCTCCAGGGAGGTCGACGGCGGGTTCTCCGTCGTGCCGGTGTCACCCGGTGTGCAGGACGCCACGGCGAGCAGGCCGACGACGAAGGCGGCCAGGGCGGGCACCCGCCGTATCCGGAACGGGCCGGACGGCAGGGACCGCGCCGGGGACGTCGGGGATGGATGGCGGGACGCTCGCACGGGGTGGGACCTCACGTTCTGACACGGTCGCTGACACGGGGGGTTCACGACCACCGGACGAGACCGTGTCACCCGGGGGCCGGACCCCAGGGTTGCAGTGGGCTCCTGTGACCCGACTGAGAGCAGGAACCGCGGCAACCGCCCTCAGACGTTCGCATCAGGGTATTGCCGTGGTTCGGTCGCGCCGACCACAACCCCCGTGCGGGCGTGCAGCCGTCCGTCACGCAACGTGTACACGGCGTCGAGCCGGTGCAGGACGGCCGGATCGTGGGTGATCATCAGGACGGAACGGTCCGCCGCGGCGGCGAGCAGGTCGTCCAGGACGGCGTCGCGGGTGTCCGGGTCCAGGTGCGCGGTCGGCTCGTCGAGCACCAGCACGGCCGGATCGACGAGCAGCGCCCTGGCCAGCGCGAGCCGGCGGCGCATGCCACCGGAGAGCCGGGCGCCGTGCGCGCCCACCTCGTCGTCCAGGCCGGGGCCCGCGCCCAGGCCGACCCGGCGCAGGACGGCGGCCAGCTCGTCGTCGCCGGCCCCCGGTGCGGCGAGGCGCAGGTTCTCGCGCACCGTCGAGTCGAACACGTGCGGATCGGCGGGGACCCCGGACACCACCGCGCGGACCTCGTCCGGCGGGCGGGTGGTGAGCTCCTCGCCGCCCAGGGTGACCGACCCGGCGACCGGGTCCAGGAACCGGAACAGCACGGCCGCCAGCGTCGACTTGCCCGAGCCGCTCGCTCCGACCAGCGCGACGTGCTCGCCGTCGGCGAGGTCCAGGTCCAGGCCGTCGAGCACCGGGTCCTGCGCACCGGGGTGGGTCACCGTCAGCCCGCGGATCCGCAGGTCGCCGCGGGCCGGTAGCGGCGTGCCGCCGGGCTCGCGGTGCCGGACCGCGGGCTCCGCCCGCAGGACCGGGACCAGCCGGGCGAGACCGGCCCGCACGGCCGCCAGCTTCGCGGCCGCGGCCGGCAGCGGTGCGACGATCTCGAACGCGGCCAGCGCGGTCAGCACCAGCACCGCCATCGGGACGGAGCCGAGCGTCCCGGCGTCGACCGCGGCGACCCCGAGCAGCAGCATCCCGGCCAGCGTCAGCCCGGCGACCAGCGCGCCGGCGCCCGCGCTCAGGCCGAGCAGCCCGGCGTCCCGGCGGGCGGCCCGGGTCAGCTCCGCGTCGGCCCGCTCGACCTCGGCGACCATCCGCCCGGTGGCGCCGTGCGCCAGCAGGTCCGGGGCGCCGTCGAGCAGGTCCACCAGGCCGGTCGCGAGCCGCGACCGGGCGCGTGCCGAGCGCGCGGCGGGCCCTCGGGACAGCGCCGCGGCGGCCGCGGGCACCGCCACCCCGGCGAGCAGCAGGCCGGTCGCGAGCAGGGCGCCGCCGGGCACCAGCAACGCGGTCGCCAGCAGCACCGCGCCGGACCCGGCGACCAGCGCGGCGACCGGCGGGAGCACGCCGCGCACCACCAGGTCCTGCACCGAGTCGGTGTCGTTGACCAGCCGGGACACCAGGTCGCCCGAGCGGAACCGGCGGATCGGCTCGGCGGCGGCGAGCCGGGCGTAGACCCGGTTGCGCATGTCGGCCAGCGCGCGCAGCGCCGCGTCGTGCCCGACCAGCCGTTCGGCGTAGCGCGCGACGCCGCGGCCCACGCCGAGCGCGCGGGTGAGCACCACGGCGATGCTCAGCGCGGTCACCGACGGGTGCTGCGCGGCGGTGGCGAGCAGCCAGGCGGCGAGGCTGAGCAGCCCGGCGCCGCAGGCGGTGGCGAGCGCGCCGAGCAGCGCGCCGCCGACGATGCCGCGGGCCCGCGGGCGCAGCACGGTGCCGGCGAGCGCCCAGGGGGAGCCGGGGACGGTGGTGTCGCGGGTCATCGGTGCGCCTTCCGGTGAGCCGCTCCGGCGGGCTCCGGCTCCCGCTCCGGCCCCGGCTCTGGCTCCGGCTCTGCCGGCCGGTCGATCCGGACGGTCCGGTCGGTGTGTTCGGTCCAGCCCGCGTCGTGCGCGACGACGATCGCGGTGCGCCCGCGCAGCAGCTCGGCGGCCGCGGCCCGGACCGCCTCGGCCGAGTCCGGATCGAGGTGCGCGGTCGGCTCGTCGAGCAGTACCAGCGGCGCGTCCCGCAGGAACGCCCTGGCCAGCGCGACCCGCTGCCGCTCGCCCGAGGACAGCCGGGCCCCGCTCTCGCCCAGCGGGGTGTCCCAGCCCTGCGGGAGCCGGGCGACGACGGCGTCCAGCCCGGCCCGGCGGGCGGCGGCGTGCACCGCGGCGTCCGGGGCGTCCGGTTCGCCGAGCCGGACGTTGTCGGCGACCGATCCGGCGAACAGGTGCGGCTGCTGCGGCACCCAGGCGACCGTCCGCCGCCAGGCGTCGAGATCGAGCTCGGCGAGCGGGGTGCCGTCCCCGGGGCCGTCGATCCGGACCGTGCCCGCGGCCGGGGCGACGAACCCGAGCAGCACGCCGAGCAGCGTCGACTTCCCGGACCCGGACGGCCCACGCAGCAGCACCGACTCGCCCGGTCGCACGGTCAGCGACAGCCCGGACAGCGCGTCGGTGCCGCCGGGGCCGCCGTCCGGCCCCGGGTAGCGCACCCGCAGGTCGTGCACGGCCAGGCCGCGCCCGGCCGGTGCCGCGGGCGGCGGCGTGCCGGTGCCGCCGGCCGGGCCACCGGCCGGGCGGTCCAGCTCGTCGAACACCTGGCGGGCGGCGGCGACGCCCTCCATGCTGGCGTGGAACCGGGCGCCGACCTCGCGCAGCGGCAGGTACGCCTCCGGGGCCAGGATCAGCACGAACAGCGCGGTGGCGTAGTCGAGGTTGCCGTAGAGCAGTCGCAGCCCGACCTCCACGGCGACCAGCGCGACCGCCAGCGTCGCGAGCAGCTCCAGCACGAACGCCGACAGGAACGCCACCCGCAGCGTGCCCATCGTCGCGTGCCGGTGCTCGTCGGTGGTGTCCCGGACCTTCTCCGCGACGATCCCGGCCCGCCGGAACAGGGCCAGCGTCGGGAGCCCCTGCACGACGTCGAGGAAGTGCCCGCCGAGCCGGGACAGCATCCGCCACTGCCGCTCGGTGCGGGCCCGGGTGTGCATGCCGACCAGCGCCATGAAGATCGGTATCAGCGGCAGCGTGACTCCGATGACGACGGCCGAGATCCAGTCTGCGTCGGCGACCACGACCAGCACCGCCACCGGGACGAGCGCGGCGAGCACCAGCTGCGGCAGGTAGCGGGCGAAGTAGTCGTCCAGCGCGTCCAGCCCGCGGGTGGCCAGGGTGACCGTGGTGCCGGTGGAGCGCCCCGGGTCCGGCCCGGCCGCCAGCCTGCGCACCAGCTGCATCCGCAGCTGGGACTTCGCCCGGGCGGCGCTGCGCAGCGCGGCGGCCTCGGCGCCGTAGGCGAGCAGGGCCCGCGCCACCGCGATCCCGGCGACGGCGACGACCAGCCAGAACAGCATGTCCAGGCCGGAACCGGGACCGATCGGGCTGCCGTCGAGCCCCCACTGCGGGGTCGCGCCGGCGATCACCCGGGACACCAGCCAGGCCTGGGCCAGGATCAGCGCGGTCGCGGCGACACCGCAGCCCGCGGCCACGAGCAGGTGCAGCCGCACGGCGCTCGTCGAGCGGAGCAGCCGGGGATCGACCGGTGGTCCGGCGGCGGCCGGTGGGGCGGCTGGGGCGGCCGGGGTCACGTCGTTCATCGTGGTGCCGGGACCGCGGCCCCGGCAGGGCCGTCGGTCCCGCCCGGTTCTACCCGTTCGCCCCCCAGCCGCCTGCGGAAGACCCAGTAGCTCCAGGCCTGGTAGCCCAGCACGAGCGGCAGGAACACCACGGCCACCCAGCTCATCACGGTCAGCGTGTAGGGGGCGGACGCCGCGTTCGCCACGGTCAGGGTGTGCGCCGGATCGGTCGCCGACACCAGCAGCTCCGGGAACAGCTGCCCGAACAGCACCACCGACAGGCCGCCGATCGCGGTCGCGGTGGCGGTGAACGCCCAGCCCTCGCGGCCCAGCAGCAGGGCGATCCCGGCCACCGCCAGCGCCGTACCGGCCGCCCAGGCCACCGGGGTGGTCCAGGACGGGTCGCGCAGGGCGAGCGTGGCGGCCAGGAAGGCGATCGTCACCAGCAGCACCGGCAGCACCGCCCGGACGGCGAACCGGCGGGCCCGGTACCGCACCGGGCCGTCCGTCTTGAGCGCCAGGAAGACCGCGCCGTGCAGCAGGAACAGTGCCGTGGTGAGCACCCCGCCGAGCACCGCGTAGCCGTTGAACAGGTCGCCGGGGGAGGCGGTGACGACGGTGTTCGCCCCGCTGCCCGGCTCGGTGACCCGGGTCGGCAGGCCGCGGACCAGGTTGGCCAGCACCATGCCCCAGACGAACGACGGCACCAGCGATCCCAGCCCGATCATCAGGTCCCAGCGGGCCCGCCAGGGGGCGTCGTCGCGCTTGGCCCGGTACTCCAGGCCGACGCCGCGCACGATCAGCGCCAGCAGCACGAACAGCACCGGCAGGTAGAAGCCGGAGAAGGTGGCGGCGTACCAGGCCGGGAACGCCGCGAACATGGCGCCGACGGCGGCGATCAGCCAGACCTCGTTGCCGTCCCAGACCGGGCCGATCGCGCCGAGCGCGACCTCGCGGTCGTCCTCGGTGCGGCCGAACGCCCGCAGCAGCATCCCGACCCCGAAGTCGAAGCCCTCCAGGACGAGGTAGCCGGTCCACAGCACGGCGACGGCCAGGAACCAGACGGTGGGCAGGTCCATCGCGGATCTCCTCGTGGGTGCGGCGCGGTCAGTAGCTGAACGCCGGGTCGCGGCGTTCCTGCGGTTCGGGATCGGGCTCGTAGGGCAGTGCGGCCCCCGGCCCGGCCTTGACGTAGCGGAACAGCAGGCCGGCCTCGACCACCGCGAGCACGCCGTAGAGCAGGGTGAACGTCGCCAGCGAGAAGGCGACCTGACCCAGGCTCACGCCGGGGGAGACGCTCGCCGCGGTGAGCAGCTCACCGCGCACCGTCCAGGGCTGGCGGCCCATCTCGGTGAGGATCCAGCCGAAGATGTTCCCGGTCAGCGCCGCGGGCAGCGCGGCGACGACCACCCGGTACATCCACCGCCGGCCGGGCAGCGCGCCCCGGCGGGTCAGCCACAGCCCGGCCACCGAGACCGCCACCCCGGCCAGACCGAGCCCCATCATCAGCCGGAACGACCAGTACAGGACGGCGATGTTGGGCCGGTAGTCGCCGGGGCCGTAGAGCTGCTCGTACTGGGCCTGGACGTTCTCGATGCCCTGCACCTCGCCCCACGGGCTGCCGGTGGCGAGGAAGCTGAGCACGCCCGGGATCTGGACGTTGACGTGGTTGCGGCTGCCCTGGACGTCGCCGACGGCGAACAGCGAGAAGCCGGCGGACTGCTCGTTCTCCCAGAGCGCCTCGGCCGCGGCGAGCTTCATCGGCTCGTAGGTGGCGGCGAGCTTGGCCTGGTGGTCGCCGGAGGCCACCACCAGCGCACCGGCGAGCGCGGTGACCAGGAACCCGGCGCGCAGGCTCGTGCGGAACAGTTCGTGCTCGGTGTGGTGCGGGGCGCCGTGCTGCGGGCCGGGCCAGCGCTCGCGCATCAGCTTCCAGGCGCTCACCGCGGCGACGAACAGGCCGGCGATCACGAACGACGCGGCGATCACGTGGAAGTAGGTGGACCAGGCCTGCGGGTTGGTCAGCACCGCGCCGATGTCGGTGAGCCGGGCCCGCCCGGTGGCCTCGTCGACCTCGTAGCCGACCGGGTTCCGCATCCAGGCGTTCGCGGCCAGGATGAAGTAGGCGGAGAGGTTCGAGCCGATCGCCGCGGCCCAGATGCAGGCCAGGTGGACCCCCTTGCGCAACCGGTCCCAGCCGAAGATCCAGAGTCCGATGAAGGTGGACTCCAGGAAGAACGCGATCAGCGCCTCCATCGCCAGCGGGGCGCCGAAGACGTCGCCGACGAAGGTGGAGTAGGCGCTCCAGTTCATCCCGAACTGGAACTCCTGGACGATCCCGGTGACCACGCCCATCGCGAAGTTGATCAGGAACAGCTTCCCGAAGAACTTGGTCGCGCGCAGGTACTCGGTCCGGCCGGTGCGGTACCACGCGGTCTGCAGTGACGCGACGATCACCGACAGTCCGATGGTCAGCGGTACGAACAGGAAGTGGTAGACCGTGGTGATCCCGAACTGCCAGCGTGCCAGGTCGAGCGCGTCCATCCGGACCTCGTCTCCGCGAAGTTCTACGTCCAGTAGTAGTTCTACCGGAAGTAGAAGATCGATGGTGGACGGGGTGGCGTGGCCCCCGACACGGCCTCCGTGGCACTAGGCTGTCCGGGTGCCCCGCCCGAGCCGCTGGTCGGAGATCGTCGCCGCTGCCAGCGAGGAGTTCCGCGACCGCGGCTACGAGAACGCTACGCTGGAGAGCATCGGCGCTCGGGTCGGGATCCTGAAGGGCAGCATCTACAACTACGTGGCCTCCAAGGAGGAGCTGCTGCTGGCCGTCGTCGAGGAGCCGGCCCGGCAGCTGCTCGCCGAGCTGGAACGGCTGCGCACCTCCTCCGGCCGCACCGTCACCGTCCGGTTGCGGGAGCTGATCCGGATGCAGGTCCGGATCTTCGCCGACTGCCATCCGGCCGCGTTCGTCTATCTGCAGCACCTCGGCCGGATGCCCTCGCCCCGGTTCGCCGAGTTCCGCGAGATGGACGAGCAGTACATGGACGCGCTGGAGGCGCTGCTCGCCGAGGGCGTCCGGACCGGCGAGCTCGCGCTGGCCGGCGAGCCGCGCACCGCCGCCTACGTCGTCGTCGGCACGCTGGGCTGGATGCAGCACTGGTTCGTCCCGCGCGGCCCCGAGGCCGACCGGGTGCTCGCCGACCAGCTGTTCGCGCAGCTGCTGGGCGGCCTGGTGGCAGGCTCCGGGATGCTCGGGATCTCGCGATCCTTCGCGGACGAGCACGGGCTGTGACCCCGCAGGCGAACCCGTCGTTCCGGCTGGACGGGCGGGTGGCCGTGGTGACCGGGGCGTCGTCCGGGCTGGGCCTGCGGTTCGCCGGGGTGCTCGCCGCGGCCGGCGCCGACGTGGTGGTGGGCGCCCGCCGCGCAGACGGACTCGCCGCCGCGCAGGACGCGGTCCGGGCGGCCGGCCGGCGCTGCGTCGCGGTCCCCACCGACGTCACCGACGACGGCGACTGCGCACGGCTGGCCGACGCCGCGGTGCGCGAGCTGGGCCGGCTCGACGTGCTGGTGAACAACGCCGGGATCGGCTACGCGGCCCGGGCCGAGTCCGACGACGATCCCGGCCGGGCCGCGGCGCTGTTCGCGGTCAACCTGCTCGGCGCCTACCGGATGGCCGTGCACGCCGGCCGGGCGATGATCGCCGGGGGCCGCGGCGGGTCGATCGTCAACATCGGATCGGCGCTGGGCTCGGCCACCGGGCCGCTGCCGGAGGCGGCCTACTCGGCGTCCAAGGCCGGGATCGCCGGCCTGACCCGGGACCTGGCCGCCCAGTGGTCGGCCCGGCACGGGATCCGGGTCAATACGCTGGCCCCCGGCTGGTTCGCCTCCGAGCTGACCGGCCCGCTGCTCGCCTCCGACGGGCACGCCCGGCGGATCGCGGACTGTGCGCTGCTCGGCCGGATCGGCCGCCCCGACGAGCTGGATGGGCCGCTGCTGCTGCTCGCCTCCGACGCCGGGTCCTACCTGACCGGGACGACGCTGGCCGTCGACGGCGGGTGGAGCGCGCGCTGAGCGCTCAGGCCGGGGTGAACCGCACCGGCAGCCGGTCCAGCCCCCGCGACAGCAGCACCGGCTGCCAGCGCAGCGGACCGTCGACGACCGGGCTGCCGAGCCGGTCGAACACCGCCGGGATCGCGATCGACGCCTCCAGCCGGGCCAGCGGCGCACCCAGGCAGTAGTGCAGGCCCAGCCCGAACCCGAGCTGACGGCCGGGGTTGCGGGTGACGTCGAAGCGGTCCGGGTCGGGGAAGACCTCCGGATCGCGGTTGGCCGCCGCCGGACAGAGGAACACCCGGTCGCCGCGGCGCAGCGTCCGGCCGCCCAGCTCGACGTCGGAGATCATCAACCGGGCGATCGTCTTGGCCGGGCCGTCGAACCGGAGCACCTCCTCGACGGTGCCGGGGGCGTCCGGGGCCTGGCCGGGATGGCGGATCAGGGCCAGCACCCCGTTGCCGATCAGGTTGGTGGTGGTCTCGTGCCCGGCGAACAGCAGCAGCACGCCGGTCGCGACGACCTCGTCGTGGGTGAGCGTGTCGTCGCCGTCGCGGGCCCGCAGCAGCGCGCCGAGCAGCCCGCTCGCCGGTTCGGTGCGGTCCTGCCCGATCAGCCCGGCCAGGTACCCGGTGAGCTCGGACATCCCCTCGGCGCCGTCGGTGTGCCGGTCCGGATCGCCCAGGCCGCCGAACACCAGCCCGGTGATCCGGTCCGACCAGGACTTGAACCGGTCGAGGTCGTCGGCGGGCACGCCGAGCAGCTCGGCGACCACCGACGCGGTCAGCGGGTAGGCGAGATCGGCGATCAGGTCCGCCGACCCGGCGGCGGCGACGTCGTCGAGCAGCCGGTCGGTCAGCTCGGCGATCCGCGGCCGCAGCCGCTGCACCGCGCGTGGGGTGAAGGCCCGGCCGAGCAGCCGCCGCAGCCTGCCGTGCCGGGGCGGGTCCTGGAACACCATCCAGTCCTCCAGCACTGCGAACGCGGCCTCCACCCGCGGGTCGCCGGGGGCGCGCCCGCGGGCCCGGCGGTACGGCGAGATCCGGTCGGAGGAGAAGCGCGGATCGCGCAGGGCGGCGTCGACGTCGGCGTAGCGGGTCACGAACCACGACCGGTACCGCTCGCTCCAGCGCACCGGATCGTGCTCCCGCCAGTGCGCGAGCAGCGGATACGGATCGGCGACGGCGGCGTCGTCGAGCAGTTCCACGGTCTCCGGGGGAGCGCTCACCCGCGCTCCAGCAGTGCCGGACGGTCGCGGCGCGGAGCGGGGCTGCCGTGCCGCCGGGTGCCGCCGTCGTCGCTCACCGGCGCTCCAGCAGTGCGACCACGCAGGCGTTGCCGTCGAGTACGCTGACGCCGCCGCCCATCGTCTCGACCAGGCCCAGCCGGGCGCCGGGCACCTGCCGCCCGCCCGCCCCGCCGCGCAGCTGCCAGACGATCTCCGCCACCTGGGCCAGCCCGGTCGCGCCGAGCGGGTGCCCGCGGGAGAGCAACCCGCCGGACGGGTTCACCGGGAGCGACCCGCCGAGCGCGGTCCGGCCGGCCGCGGCGTCCGCGCCCGCCGCACCGGGGGCGCTCAGCCCCAGCGCCTCGGCGGTCACCAGCTCGCCGATGGTGAACGCGTCGTGCACCTCGGCCAGGTCCACCTCGCGCGGATCGACGCCGGTCGCCGCCCACACGTCGGCGCCGGTGTCGCGGACCAGGTCGTGCCCCCACACCCGGTCCGAGGTGTGGTCCCACGGCCGCCCGGACCGGGCGGCGACGGCGCGGACCCCGACCCGGCCGGGTGCCGGCGGTCCGAGCACGGCCGCGGCGGCGCCGTCGGAGACCGGGCAGCACTGCAGCAGGGTCAGCGGATCGGCGACCATCCGGGAGCCCAGCACCTCCTCGACGGTGTGCCGCCCGGAGTACTGGGCGCGCGGGTTGTGCACGGCGTGCGCGTGGTTCTTGACCGACACCGCGGCGAGCTGCCCGGCGGTGACCCGGTCCTCGGCCAGCCAGCGGGTGGCGGCCATCGCGTAGAGCGCGGGCAGGGCCAGTCCGGAGCAGCCCTCCGGGTCGCTCGGCTCGGGCACGATCGCGCCGTCGAACGCGGTGCTCATCTGCTCCAGGCCGAGTACCAGCACCCGCCGGTACCGGCCGGTCCGGATCGCCTCGCAGCCCTCGGCGAACGCCGAGGTGCCGCTGGCACAGGCGCTCTCCACGCTCAGCACCGGGACGCCGGAGATCCCGATCGCCCGCAGCACCCGCTGCGCGGTGCCGGCCGGTGCGAACACCGAGCCGACCCAGACGGCGTCGACCGCGCGCGGTCCGCCCGCGTCCCGGAACGCCTCGTCGACGGCCTGGAACGCCAGTCGGACCAGCCCGGTCCCGGGCTGCCTGCCGAACCGGGAGGTGCCGACCCCCTCGACGGCGGCGATCGGGGGGTTGCTCACGGGGACGGCTCGGCGCGCACGTCGCCGTCGTCCCCGTCGCAGGGGTGGCCCATCAGGTGCCGTGTGCTGGGCCCGAGCAGCCGCACCCGGGAACCGACCGGCTGCTGCTCGGTGGTGTGCGCGAGCACCCGGGGGCCGTCGTCGAGATCGACGTAGGCGAGTGCGTAGGGCGGGGTGCGGCCGGGCACCTGGATGCGGACGACGGTGCTGCTCCACACGGTGCCGCCGGGCCCGAACTCGGCGGGCTCGACGGTGCCGCCACAGCTGGGGCAGGCGGGCCAGTCGAACGCCGCCCGGCCGGGGCACCGTTCGTGGTCGGTGCAGCGGACTCCGGCCACAACTCCGGCACCGTCCGGTGCTGCGACGATGCGGGGCCGGGGATCGACGATGGTCACAGCCGTATGAAAGCAAACAGTGGTTCGACTATCAACGGCATGCGTTTGACCCCGCAGGCATTATTGACAGTCACCTTGATCCCCGACAGGCTCGTTGCAGCGCTGACGCCAAACATGTGTTTGTCCACCTGCCGCTCCGCGGACCGCCCGAAAGGACCCGACCGATGAAGTTCGGCTTCTTCACCATGCCGGAGCACCCGCCGATCGAGAACTGGACACTGTCCTACGACCGCGACATCGCGGCGATCGTGGAGGCCGAGCGGCTCGGGTTCGACGAGTTCTGGATCGGCGAACACCACACCGGTGGCTTCGAGAACGTCCCGGTGCCGGAGTTCATGATCGCGAAGGCGAGTGCGTTGACGCACCGGATCCGGCTCGGGACCGGCGTCATCAACCTGCCCTACCAGGACCCGTTCATGGTGGCCGAGCGGATGGCGTTCCTCGATCACCTGACGCACGGCCGGCTCGAGTACGGGTTCGGCGGCGGCGGGCTGCCCACCGACAAGGCGCTGTTCGGGCTGGAGCCGGCCGAGGCCGCCCCCCGGACCAACGAGGCGCTGGAGATCATCTGGCAGCTGCTGACCTCCGACGACCCGGTCAGCTACGAGGGCCTCTACTGGAAGTACGAGAACCGCCAGCTCCAGGTCGGCCCCTACCAGGACGTCCCGCCGTTCGCGATCGCCGGGCTCACCGGGGTGCACAACTACGCCAAGTGCGGCGAGCGCGGCTGGAAGCCACTGTCGGTGCACTTCGCCCCGATCGACAACGGCACCTACCCGCACGCCCCCGACCTGCGCGCGATGGGCACGGCCATGCTGGAGGCCGGCGCCCGGTCCGGCATCGACCCGGCCGTCACCCGGGACAACTGGCGGATCGTCCGCGAGGTCTACGTGACCGACGACCGTGACCAGGCGCTGCGCGACATCCGGGAGGGCGTCGAGCGGTCCTACGACTACCTGTTCGGGCTCGGCCTCGGCGGCCTCATGCTGATCGGCGAGGAGATGTCCGACGCCGATCTCACGCTGGACTGGATGGTCGACAACATCCCGTGGATCATCGGGAGCCCGGAGGACTGCACCCGCCAGCTCAAGGAGCTGGAGGAGGAGGTCGGCGGCTTCGGCACGCTGCTGATCAACTGCCGGGACTGGGTGACCACCGACAAGTGGAACCGCTCGCTGGAGCTGTTCGCCCGCTACGTCGTCCCGCAGTTCACCCGGCGGGAGCGGCTCGACCGCAGGCAGCGGATGGCGAACGTCGCCCTCGGCATCGCCTGATGGCCGATGCCGACGGGCGGGACTGGCCCCGGTACTGGGACGCGGAGCGGGAGACCCGCGATCCCGCGGAACGCGACGGGCTGATCCTGGAACGGGTGCAGGCCCAGCTCGGCTACGTCTACCACGGCCTGCCGTTCTACCGCAGGCACTACGACGCGCACGGCTTCCATCCCGACCAGGTCCGCTCGCTCGCCGACTTCACCGCGAAGGTCCCGGTGATCACCAAGGCGATGCTGGTGGCCGACCAGGCCGAGCACCCGCCGTTCGGCAGCTACACACCGGAGCGGCCGACCGGCGGGATCGCCCGGATCCATGGCTCGTCCGGCACCTCCGGGACGCCGACGATGTACGCGGTCTCCCGCGGCGACTGGGACCGGGCCGGCGAGGTGCACGCGATGGCGCAGTGGTGCGCCGGGGTGCGCCCGGACGACGTCGTGCAGGTCGGCTTCCCGTTCGGGCTGTTCTTCGGCGGCTGGGGCGTCGTGCAGGGCGCCGAGCGGATCGGGGCGACCCTGTTCCCGATCGGGATCACCGACTCCGTCCGGCACCTGGAGCTGATCGAACGGCTCGGGTCCACCGTGTTCTCGGCGACCCCGTCGTACGCGGTGCACCTGCTCTCGGTCGCCGAGAAGCACGGCTTCGACCTGCGCGCCAACACCGTCGCGCACCTGCTGGTCGGCGGCGAGCCGGGCGGTTCGCTGCCGGGCACCCGCCGGGTGATCGAGGACGGCTGGGGTGCGGTCGTCGCGGACGCCGGATCGACGTCGGAGATGTACCCGTTCCAGACCAACGTCGGCTGCGAGGCGGGCACCGGGACGCACCTGTTCACCGACGAGGTGTTCACCGAGATCGTCGACGCCGACGACCCGAATGCGGCCGTCCCGGCGGGCACCCGGGGCGCCGTCGTCTACACCCACCTGTGGCGGGACTCCCAGCCGATGATCCGGTTCGCCCCGGGCGACGAGTCCTACCTCGCCGACGACCCGTGCCCCTGCGGCCGCACCTACCCGCGGCTGCCGGAGGGCGTGCTCGGCCGGCTGGACGACATGCTGGTGATCCGCGGCGCCAACATCTACCCGAGCGCCGTCGACACCGCGGTGCGCTCGGTGCCCGGCCTCGGCCCGGAGTTCCGGATCCGGGTGACCCGGCCGGGCGCGCTGGACGAGATGACCGTCGAGGCCGAGGGCGACCCGGCGCTGAAGCCCGAGCTGGAGGCCGCCCTGAGCAGGGTGCTCGGCATCCGGGTGCCCGCGGTGCTGCTCGCACACGGCACACTGCCGGAGACCACGTTCAAGGCCCGCCGGGTGGTCGACGAACGCTGACCAGCGCCGACCCGGCCCCGGGATCCCCGGCGACAGCCCGGGGGTGGTGTGCGCGCCGCCCCCGGGTGGTCACCGGTCCGCTCGCTCACCGCCCGTCGAACGCGCCGTGCTCGCGCAGGACCTCCAGCACCTCGGGCAGCCCGGCGAACGACTCGCGCACGTCCGCCGGCTCGACGACGCGGTGCGCGTTGCGGTCGATGTGGTCCCGTACGGCGGCGTCGAACCGGTCCGCACCGACGCGGCGGCGGCCCTCCAGCAGCGCCGCGGCACCCTGGTCGTACACGCCGGTGACGTACCCGGAGAACCCGCCGCCGCGCCGGTCCCACGCCGTCATCGGGTCGCCGATCCGGCCGTCCGCGGCGGGGGAGTACCGCTCCGGCCGGTAGTACCCGGCCTGGTCGGCGACCACGGCCTGGGCCCAGGTGGCGAACGACTCGTCCAGCCACGGGTCGCGGCCCTGGTCGTTGCCGACGAGCGCGTAGAACCACATGTGCGCCAGCTCGTGCGCGGTGAGCGCGGATCGGGTGTCGTCGTCGACGTCACCGAACTGCAGGTGGGTGGGGAACTCGACGCCGTCGCTCTGGGTGGGCACGATCGTCAGCCACAGGTCCGGGTAGGGGTGCGGGCCGAGCAGCGCCTCCAGCCGGGGGAGGTACTCGGCGACGGCGGCGGTCCAGTCGGCGGCGGTGCCGCGCAGCCCGCCCGTGGTGTCCGTGACCCCGGGCCCGCCGGGGGTGGGGAGCGCGATGCGGACCCGGGTGGTCCCGACGGTGGACTCGGTGACCGTGTAGTCGCCCGCCGCGATCGCGACGTCGCGGATCGCGTCCGCGGTGAACGTGTGGGTGCTGCGGCCGGGGCCCGCCGCGGTCCGGCCGGCCGGGGTGCCGACCCCGACGACCTGCTGGTCGTCGCCGACCGTGACGGCCAGCGACGCGAGCCGGAAGTCCTCCGACACCACCGTCTCACCGGCCAGCGCCACGGCGTCCCCGCGGACCCAGCCGCGGCCGCGCACGTGGTCGAGCAGCGGCAGCGGGGAGCCCAGCCAGGCGGTTCCGGCGGCAGGCGACCGGCCGATCCGCTGCCCGGAGTCCGCACCCAGGGTGATCCGGAAGCCGAGCTCGGCGGTGACCGGGGTGCCCGCGTCGACACAGGCCGGCAGCGGCAGCTCGACCAGGGTGCCCGGCGCGCCCTCGGGGGCGCCGGCCCGCTCGGTCACCGGGGTGACCGGGATGCCGTCGACGGCGGCCCGGGTGATCTCGGACGACGTGCCGTCGGCGACGGTGGGCGGCCGGTTCGCCCACAGCCGGAACACCAGCTCGCAGGTCCGGTCGTCCGGGGTGAACCGGACGGTCTGGGTACCGGTCGCCGAGCCGAGATCGGGGGCCAGGTCCAGGGCGGCGTCGACGACCGGCCGGTCCGGGTCCGGCGCGGCCCGCCCGGCACCCCTCCCCGCGGCAGCGCACCCGCCGAGCACCGCCGGGACCACGGCGAGCATGACGAACGCGCGGTACCACCGGCCGCTCGGGTCGATCATGCGACGAGGCTAGCCCCGGTGCCGGCCCGCGGCGGCCGGCGTGCCGGTGCGCCTCGCCGAGCACACCCGGTCGCGCACCGCGTGCGCCGGGGCGGACACCAGCGTCTCCAGCGGGCCGCGCCCGACCGCCCGCCGCCAGGCCTGCCCGGCCGCCAGCGCGACGCCGACCTGCCACAGGTAGCCCTCCAGCGGGCCGAACGTGTCCAGCGGCGAGTTCATGAACAGGATGGACGCGACGTAGAACGTCAGCGTCATCGAGCCGGCCGCGGCGAGCGGGCGCAGCAGGTGCCCCAGCACCGTCGACCCGCCGCGGGTGCCGATCCCGGCCAGGAGCAGCATCGCGCCGAGCACGGCGAGCGCCGATCCGCTGGTCTGCACGACGTCGAGCGGGGTGCCCGAGTGCGGCGCCACCGTCGCGAGCCACCACCAGGTGGTGGTCGGGGTGACCCCGTCCGGGTAGCCGGTGACCGCGTCGGCGATCGTCGGTGCCGAGTCGAGCAGCTCCGGCGGGCCCGCCGCGGCGATCGCGGCGTAGCCGCCGCCCGGCCCGAGCAGCCAGATCGACGCGGCGGTCGCGGCCAGTGCGGCGGTGGTCCCGCCGACCAGCAGCCCGGCCGCGGTCCGCGCCGAGGACAGCCGCAGCCGCCCGACCACGATCCCCACCGCCAGGTAGGCGAGCCACACGACGCCCGGGTAGGCGCCGGTGACGGTCAGCTCGGACAGCAGGCCCAGCGGATCGGTGACCAGGCCGGTGAGCGAGGGATTGCCGAGGTCGGGCACCGGCAGGGCCGGGCGGACCAGGTGCGAGAGCACCGGGACGCCCAGGCAGAGCGCCGCCGCCAGCGGCGCCAGCACCGTCGTCGGGAGCGCCACGAGCGGGATCGCGAGCAGGAAGGCGATCGCGTAGTACGGCAGGATCAGCGCCGCGATCGTCGGATCGGTCCAGCTCAGCGCCAGCCCGATCAGCATCAGCATGCCGGCCCTGGTGGCGAGCATCGCGGCGGCCGACCACAGGTCCGGTCCGGGCCGGACCCGGGCCCGGCCGGTCAGGAGCGCCAACGACACCCCGGCGAGCACGGCGAACAGCGCGGCCGAGCGGCCGCCGAAGATCAGGTAGCTGGCGGTGGCGACGCCGTCGTCGGCGGTCTCGACGAGCGCGTGCACGGCGATGATCCCGAGGAGCGCGACGCCGCGGGCGGCGTCCACGCCGATCAGCCGGGACCGCTGCGCGGGACGGCGGGGTTCGGCGGTGGCGGCCGGCGGGCCGGACGTGCCGGTGGGTGGGGGAGCCGGCGGCGGTGCAGTGGGCGGGGCTGTGACCGGGCCCGCCGGGGGTGCCGTGCGGGACCGGGGGCGCGGGACCGGGTGTCGTGGTTCGGGCGTCCCGTGGGCCGGGCGCCGCGGACCGCGGGGCGCGGGCACCCGGGCGGGCGGGGGCATCCGGCCGGGCGCGGTGCGCACGGTCGGCCCGTCGATGCGGGGCGCGGGCACCCGCGGTCCCGGCGGTGGGGTCGGTCGGGTCATGCCATCACCTCGTCGATCAGCTGGTGGCCGAGGTCGCGGGCGTCGGCCCGGGGGAGCCCGGCGTCGTCGAACCAGTCCGGTCCGGCCTCGGGATGCGGGCCGACCACGCCGACCCGCCCGGCGCCGAACGGCAGCACGGCCGCGGCGATCTCGCCGTTCGGGTAGCGGGCCAGCACGCCGCCCGCGGCGCCGGGATCGAGCAGGAACCGCGGCCCGTCCTGGAAGAACAGGGTGCGCTCCCGGCCGCGCCAGTCGATCCGGACCAGCGCGTCGCCGTCGTGCTCGACGGTGGCGGCGCGGGTGCCGATCCAGCGGTCCGTGTCGCCGGGCAGCAGCCCGAAGCCGGGGGTCGCCCCGGCGAGATAGCCGCCGAGGCAGAAGCCCAGGTAGCGGCCGCCGCCGGCGACCAGGTCCCGGACCGGGCCGCGGATCCGGCGGACCACCGGCCAGGCCGCGTCCAGGCCGCCGCCGCCCGGTTCCGCGTAGAGCGCCGCCGCGGCGAGCGTCCCCGCGGACAGGTCCAGCTCCTCGCCGCGCCCGGCGAACCGCACGTCGAACCCGTGCCGGGAGGACGCGAGCAGGGCCGCCACCGACTCCGCGCAGCCGGGCACCGCGTCCGGGCCCCGCCGGACCAGGGCGAGCGGTGCGCCGGGCCGCGCGCGACGGCCCGGCCGCCGGAACGGGCGGGGCAGCCTCACCGGTCGGGCCTGCGGTGCCGCGCGCCGCCGGGCCGGGGCGCCGGCACCCGGTACGTCGGCGGCCCGGACGGGCGCGGCGCCGAACGCGCCGCCTGCACCGAGCGCATCCGCACGGTCCGCCCCGGATCGACGGCCGGGCCGACCCGGGTGAGGACCGTCGTCCGCTGCGCGTCCACCGCGGCGGTCCGCACGGTCGGCTCCGCCTGCGCGACCGGGGTCGGGGCCGGGGCCGGGACGGGCGGCGCCGCGTCGGAGACCGGCTGGGCGGTGATCCCGCGCCAGCGGGTGCCGGGCGGCAGGTGCTCGCCCTTCATCACCAGCGACAGCGGCTCCAACCGCATCCCGGCGCCGACCACCGCGTCGTACAGCACGATCGCCCGGTCGCCGACGGTCGCACCGGCCCCGACGGTCACCGTGGACATCTTCATCACCCGGTCCTCGAACAGGTGCGTCTGCAACGACACGTCCCGCCCGACGACGGCGTCGTCACCGATGTCGACCAGGTCGAACTCGGTCAGGTAGGTGGTCGACACGCAGGTCCGCCTGCCGATCCGGGCACCCATCAGGCGCAGCAGCGGCGGCAGCATCGGCGAACCGGAGAGCATCGTCAGCAGACCCGGCACGGCCGCGGCCTCGTACAGCCCGGTGACGAACTCGGAGCGGCGCACGAACCGGCTCCACAGCGGCTCGGTGCGTACCCGGTACGCGCCGACGACCAGCCATTTCACCGCCGCGACCAGCAGCACCAGCAGCAGCGCGGTGCCGAGCGCGAGTGCCGGCGCGGCGAGCACCACGACCCAGGACGGCGCCGTGCGGGCGACGTCGGAGAGCCACTGGAGGAACAGGTAGATCGACACCGAGATCGCCGATGCGGGCAGCGTGGCGCGCAGGAACTCGATGCCCAGCCGCTCGGCGACCCGGCCGCGGGACGGCCGGAACGTCATCGACTCCGGATGGTCGCCGGAGTCCTGCCGCACCGGTAGGTGCATCGCGGGTGAACCGAGCCAGGTGCTGTCCTGCGGGACACCGGAGGGCGGCGGCACCGTCGCCACCCCGATCAGCGACTCGTCACCGAGTGTCGAACCGGCCGGTACGACGGCGGCGTTCCCGACGAACGCCCGCCGGCCGACCAGTGTCGGGCGGCGCACCATCCAGCCGTTGTGGAAGGTCGCGCTGCCCACGCTCGCCATGTCGGCGACGAAGCTGCCCTGCGAGATCGTGAGCATCTCCGGGTCGATGTGCGACGCCGTCGACACCTCGGCGCCGCGGCCCACCTTCGCGCCGAGCAGCCGCAGCCAGCCGACCGTGTACAGCGTCGAGTACAGCGCGTTGGTGTAGGTCAGGCTCATCTCGAGCAGCTTGTCGCCGAACCACTTCCGCAGGCCCAGCGCGGACCGGGCCGGGAACACCCCGGGCCCGGTGCGCGGGGCGACCACCCGGCGGCCGACCGCGACCAGCGCGCAGACGGTCAGCACGAACACCGGACCCACCGCCACCGCGACGGCGAGCGCCGGTCCGTTGCCGAACAGCAGCAGCGAGGTCCACACCAGCAGCACCGCCGGGACCAGCGAGGCCAGCGCGACCAGCTCCAGAGCCAGCACGCCGGCTACGGCGGCGGCCAGCTGCGGCCGGGTCCAGGACGGCGCCGGCCCGCGTTCGGTCAGCTCGGCCACCGCGGCGTCGGCGGCGTCGGGCACGCAGGGCGAACCGGCCCAGTGCTCCCCGCGCGGCACCACCTGGTCCGCGGCGACCGCGGACTGCTCGCCGAGCACCGCGTCGGCGCCGATCACCGCCCCCGGTTCGACGACGGCGCTGGCGCCCACGTGCGCGCCCTCGCCGACCGCGATCGGCGCGACCGTGACCCATCCGTCGCCGAGCGTCCACGGCCGCAGCGCGGCCCCGTAGCCGATGGTGGCGCCGTCGCCGACCTGCAGCATCCGCGGCAGCGCCAGCACCGACGTGCCGAGGTGGGTGTCCCGGCCGATCCGGGCGCCGAGCATCCGCAGGTAGGGTGCGGCCAGCGGGCCACCGGAGAGCACCGGCAGCGGCGACATCGCCAGCAGCTGGTCGGCCGCCCACAGCCGCAGGTGCACCGCGCCCCACATCGGGTACCGGCCCGGCGCCACCCGCGCGGTCAGCGCGCGTACCGCCAGCGGCGCGAGCACCCAGCGTTGCAGCAGGAACACCGCGGTCGCGCCGACGGCGAGCTGGGCCAGCACGTCCGGCGCGACCCGGCCGCCGTGCCAGGCGTAGACGGCCGCCGCGGGCAGCGTCATCACCAGCAGCAGCACGAACAGTGCCGCGGCCTGGACGGTCCCGGCGCGCGAGTAGCGGCCGCGCGAGTGGCGCAGCGGCTGCGGCCGCGGCGGGGGCGGCGGGGCCGCGTCCGCCGCGGGGCCGGCCGCCGGATCGAGCGCCCCGGCCAGCCCGCGGACCGTGGGATGGTCGTAGAGGTCGCGCACCGCGGCGGTCCGCCCGACGGCGCGTTCCCGCAGCAGGGTCACCACGCGGGCGGCGAGCAGCGAGTGCCCGCCCAGCTCGTCGAAGAAGTCGGCGGTCACCGACACCTGGCCGGGTTCCAGCGACAGCACCTCGGCGAGCACGTCGCGAACCCGGGTCTCCAGCCCGGCCGCCGGCCCCACCACCGGGCCTGCGGACAGCACGATCCGCGGCCCGGACGGCGGCGGCAGCTCCGGGCGGTCGACCTTGCCGCTGGGCATCATCGGCAGCCGGTCGATGACCTCCAGGTAGCCGGGGACCATGTACTCGGGCAGCCGGGTGCGCAGCAGCTCGTGCAACGCGGCCCGGTCCGGGTGCGCCGGCCCGGCGGGCACCACGTAGACGGTCAGCTCCTCGCCGGTGCCGTCGGCCGGCGTGCTGAGCGCGGCGACCGCGCTCTCCACGCCCGGGTGCTCCAGCGCGACGCTCTCGATCTCGCCGAGGTCCACCCGGTGCCCGCGGATCTTCACCTCGTCGTCGGCCCGGCCCAGGTAGACGATCTCGCCGCGCTCGTCGATCCGGCCGAGGTCACCGGTCCGGTAGAGCCGGCCGTCGCCGTTGGGTGGTGCGGCGCGGTGCCGGACGAACCGGTCGGCCGTCTTCTCCGGGAGGTTCACGTAGCCGACGGCGACGCCGGGCCCGCCGATGCAGATCTCGCCGACCTCGCCGCGGGGCACATCGCGCAGTGCGTCGTCCAGGATCACCACCGAGTAGGTGGGCACCGGGACACCGATCGTCACCGGCCGGCCGGGGAGCAGCTCGCCCCAGGTCGCGGTCACGGTGGCCTCGGTCGGGCCGTAGGTGTTCAGCATCCGGCGCCCGGGCCGGGCCCAGCGCTCGACCAGCCCGGCCGGGCACGCCTCGCCGCCGACCAGCAGGGTGCGCAGCGCGGGCAGCTCGACCGGGATGGTCGCGAGCAGGGTGGGGACGCAGCACAGCACCGTCACGCCGGTGCCGGCCAGGAACTCGCCGAGCTCGGCGCCGATCCGCCGGGAGTCGGTGGGCCCGACGACGAGCGTCGCCCCGGCCGCGAAGGTCGGCCAGATCTCCTCGATCGAGAAGTCGAACGAGATCGTCATGCCCTGGTAGACGCGGTCGCGCGGGCGGACGTCGTAGATCCGGGTGATCACGTGCACGAAGTTGCAGATGCTCGGGTGCGCGACGGCGACGCCCTTGGGTCGCCCGCTGGAGCCCGAGGTGTAGATGATGTAGGCGAGCGGATCGGCGCCGGGCGGGACCGGTTCGACCGGGTGCCGGGGGAGCCGGGCCACCTCGGCGGTGCACAGGTCGAGCTGCACCAGCCGCTCCCGGTCCAGCTCGGCGGCCAGGTCCGAGGTGGTGACCAGCAGGTCCAGGCCGGCGTCGGACCGGATGTAGCCGACCCGGTCCGGTGGCGCGGCCGGATCGATCGGGACGAACGCGGCGCCGGTCTTCAGCACGGCCAGCAGCACGGCGTAGGTGCGCCAGGAGCGGTGCAGCAGGATCCCGATCCGGCCGCCCGGCCCGGCCCCGTGCCCGCGCAGGTAGCGGGCCAGCTGGGCGGCCCGGGCGTCGAGCTCGGCGTAGCTGAGCTCCAGCGCGCCGTCCTGCAGCGCGACCGCGTCCGGTGTGCGGGCCACGGTGGCCTCGAAGAACCGGTGCAGCCGGTCCGGATGCCGCTGCGGCCCCGGACCGGTGTGCGGGCCGGTGCGCGGGATGGCGCGGCCCGCGCGGGGCGGGGACATCGTCACGTGCCGTCAACTCCCTCGGACGACGGCGCGCCGGACCGGGCGCGGAGCAGGGGAGGTCGGGGAGCCGCTCGGCCGGGACGCCGTGGTGCACCGGGTATGTCGACGACGGAGGGCAACGATGTTACGGCGACATTGCGCCGACAGGGTGACGCTGTTCGGCTGCGCGCAGTCGGATCCGGGTTCACTGCCGCTGTCGGTGGCCTGCGCTGGGCCGTCCGGGGGAACGGCGGCCGGTTGTCCCGGGATCCGGCTCGGGCCGGCTCAGGTGCCGGCGGGTGCCGGGGAGAGCGTGCGGGTGAGGAAGTCCACCTGGGCGGCCACCGAGCGTTCGAACGGGGCACCGGTGTAGATGTCGAAGTGCCCGCACGGCAGCTCCAGCACCTCGGCGCCCGCCCCCGCCCTGGCCGCCGCCCGCCGGGCCGCCGCGGGCGGCGCGATGGAGTCCCGGGCGGCCACCACGACCAGCATCGGCGCGCGCAGCCGCGGGGCGGCCGTCACCGGGCGGTTGACCGGGATGCGCAGCGCCGCGCGGGCCCGCACGGTGTTGCGGAACGACGGCCCGGTGATCGACGAGTAGCCGGCCTCGGCATCCGGCGCGGTGATCGCGGCGGCCGAGCCGGGCGGGCCGTACACCCCGATCCGGTGCGGCGGGCGGCGCAGCAGTGCCCCGGCGAGATCGCGCAGCCCGTGCCCGGTGAGCGCGAGCAGCCCGCCGGGACCGGCGTGGCGCGCGACCGCCCACAGTGCGCCGAGGCCGTCCATCGCCGCGCCCTGTGAGATCACCGCGGCGACCCGGCCGTCCCGGGCGGCGACCGGGACGACGTGCCCGCCGGAGTACGAGCTGCCCCACAGCACGATCCGTTCCCGGTCCACCCCGGGCAGCGTCCGGGCGTGCGCGATCGCCGCGTGGTAGTCGGCCCGGTGCCGCAGGTGGTGCACGTCGTGGGCGAGCGCGGGGTCGGTGGTGCCGTCGCTGGTGCCGAAGCCGCGGTAGTCGAAGAGCAGCACGTCGCAGCCGGCCGCGGCGAACCGCTGCGCGAACGGCAGCAGCCCGGAGTCCCGCGTGGCGCCGAAGCCGTGCGCCATCACCACGCACGGCCGCCCCCGATGCCCGGCCAGCGCGTCCGACGCCGCGGTCAGGTGCCAGGCCGCGCACCGGCTGCCGGCGCTGCTGAACGACGTCTCGACGGGGGTGACGGTCATCGGTGCTCCCTGGCTGGTGGTCCTGCCCGGTGGTCACCGGCACGGCCGCGCCGATCATGGTGGCGCAGCGCGCCCGGCCTGTCACGCCGAGGCGTCGCCCGGGGAGGATCAGCTGCCGGTCGGGCCGAACTGCTCGATCCGGATCGCCGCGGCGGGCAGGCCGGCCTCGGCGAGCAGCGCCGCCGCGGCATCGGCGAACGCGGGGCTCCCGCACACGAACGCGGTCTCCCCGCCGCGGACCAGCGGCGCGACGTCGTCGAGCCGCAACCGCCCCGCGGGGCGCGTCGAGCCCTCCGGCACGACCTTGGTGAACACCGGATGCACCTCCGGGCCGTGCAGCTCGTCGCCGTAGTAGAGGCCGCGCGGGGTGCGCACCGACAGCACCATCCGCACCAGGTCCGGCCGGCCCAGCGCCCGGGCGTGCCGCAGCATCGCGACCAGCGGCACCTGCCCGGAGCCGCCGCCGACGAGCAGCGCCGGCCCGGAGCCGTCCCAGGCGAACCAGCCGCCGACCGGCCCGCGCACCTCCAGCACGTCACCGGGCACGACGACGTCGTGCAGGAACTCCGACACCTCGCCGTCGTCGAGCCGTTCCACGGTCAGCTCGATCTCCGCGCGGCCGTCCGGCGCCGAGGCCACCGAGTAGGAGCGCTGCGCGGTGTAGCCGTCCTCGGCGGTCAGCCGCACCACGTAGTACTGGCCGGGCAGGTGGGTGGCCGGCTCGGCCAGCGCGAGCCGGAAGGTGCGCACCTTCGGCGCCTCGTCGTGGACGTCGAGCACGGTCGCGAGCTGCCAGCGCAGGGTCCGGCGGGAGGTCGTCTCCATCAGTCCCCTCCGAACCGCTGCTCGGCCCACGGGTCGCCGCGGTCGTGGTACCCGTTGCGCTCCCAGAATCCCGGCTCGTCCTCGGCGAGCAGCCGCAGCCCGGCCACCCACTTCGCGCTCTTCCAGAAGTAGAGGTGCGGCACCAGCAGCCGGGCCGGGCCGCCGTGCTCCCGGGTGAGCGGGGCCGGCGCCGCCGGCGCGGTGCCCGCGGCGAAGGCGAGCCAGGCGCGGCCGCCGGTGATGTCGGCCAGCGGCAGGTTCGTGGTGTACCCGGTGTGCGAGTGCGCCACCACGTAGCGGGCCCCCGGCAGCGGGCCGGCCGCCTCCAGCAGCGTGTCGATCGGGATCCCCTCCCAGGTCATCCCGAACTTCGTCCAGGTGGTGACGCAGTGGATGTCGCCGTCCCAGCGTTCGCGAGGCAGCGCCCGGATCTCGTCCCAGGTCCACTCGGCCGGGCGCTCGACGAGGCCGTCGATGCGGAACGTCCAGCGGGCGGTGTCCAGGTTCGGCGCGGGCTCGGCGGTCAGCACCGGCCACTGGTCACCGACGTCGTACTGGCCGGGAGGCAGTCGCGGGTCCCGCTTGCGCCTGCCGACGAAGCCTCGGGTCACGGGTGGCATGGACGGCACAATGCCGCACCGGCCCGGTGTGTTCCAGGCCGTCGGGTGCGTCACAGGCCGTGCGCGTCGCACCACAGCCGATGCCCCCGGCCGGGTGCCGTCACTAGACTCCGTTGCACTTCGGCGGCGTCATCACGGCGGCGCCGGGCGGGGCAACGAGGCCGCCCGCGGGCCGGTGAGGAGAACTGAGCGGATGACGGGCAGCGACCGGGCGGCGGTCGACGCAGGTGACGGTCCGGCGGAGCCGGACGAGCTGGTCCTCGCGGGCGGGTTCGACCCGGTCACCCGGGAGCAGTGGACCGCCGCCGTCGACGCGGTGGTACGGAGGTCCGGCCGGATCGGCGAGGACGCGGAACCGGGGGCCGGGGTCGCCGCGCTGACCCGGACCAGCGCCGACGGCATCCGGGTGGCCCCGCTCTACGCGTCCGAGGACGTGGCGGAGCTGCCCGCCACCGGGGTGCCCGGGGCGTGGCCCTTCACCCGCGGTGCGCTGACCGACGGGCACGTCCCCGGCGGCTGGGACATCCGCCAGCGGCACACCGGCACCGATCCGGCCGCGGTCCGCGAGGCGCTGCTCGCCGACCTGGAGTGCGGCGTCAACTCGGTCTGGCTGCAGGTCGGCGAGGGCGGGATCCCGATCGACGCGATCGCCGCCGCCGTGGACGGCGTCTACCTGGACCTGGCCGCGGTCGCGCTGGACGCCGGCGCCGACGCCGTCGAGGCCGGTGGCGCGTACCTGGACCTGGCCGCCCGCAACGGCGTCGAGGACGCCGAGCTGCTGGGCTCGCTCGGTGCCGACCCGATCGGCCTGCGCGCCCGCACCGGGTCCGGGCCGGACACCGGATCGGTCGCCGAGCTGGCCCGCCGGGTCGCCGGGTCGTTCCCGAAGGTCACCGCCGTCACCGTGGACGCCCGGGTGATCCGTGAGGCCGGCGGGTCCGACGCCCAGGAGCTGGGCTGGTCGCTCGCCGCCGGCGTCGCCTACCTGCGCGCCCTGGTGGACGGCACGACCGGCGGGCTGGACGTGCTCGCCGCGGCCCGGGTGCTGGAGTTCCGCTACGCCGCCACCCCCGAGCAGTTCCCGACGATCGCGAAGCTGCGTGCCGCGCGCCGGCTGTGGGCGCGGGTGCTGGAGGCCGCCGGCAGCACCGACGTCCCGCAGCGCCAGCACGCGGTCGTCAGCGAGGTGCTGTTCTCCCGCCGCGACCCGTGGGTGAACATGCTGCGCGGCACCGTGGCCGGCTTCGCCGCCGGCGTCGGCGGGGCGGACGCGGTCACCGTGCCGCCGTTCGACGCCGCGATCGGCGCCGCCGAGCCGTTCTCCCGCCGGATCGCCCGCAACACCCAGAACCTGCTGGTCGAGGAGTCGCACCTGGCCCGCGTCATCGACCCGGCGGGCGGCTCCTGGTACGTCGAGCACCTCACCGACGATCTCGCCCGGGTCGCCTGGGAGTTCTTCCAGGAGATCGAGGGCGCGGGCGGCGCCGTCGCCGCGCTCGACTCCGGGCTGGTGGCCGAGCGGGTCGAGCAGGTCCGGGCGAAGCGGGAGGCCGACGTCGCCCGCCGGAAGACCCCGCTGACCGGCGTCTCCGAGTTCCCCGACCTGAACGAGAAGCCGGTCGCCCGGGATCCGCTGCCGGCCCCGGTGGCCCGCGGCGGCCTGCCGCTCTACCGGCCCGCCGAGGCGTACGAGATCCAGCGGGACCGTTCGGACGCCGCGCTGGAGCGGGACGGGCGCCGCCCGACCGTCTTCCTCGCCACGATCGGCCCGCTGGCCGTCCACACCGCGCGGGCCGGGTTCACCCGCAACCTGCTCGGCGCCGGCGGGATCGACGCCGCCGAGGCCGGGCCGACCGAGACCGCGCAGGCCGTCGCCGACGCCTATCTGGCCGGTGACCGCCCGGCGGTCGCCGTGCTGTGCTCGTCGGACGAGCTCTACGCCGAGCGGGCCGCCGACACCGCCGCCGCGCTGCGCGCGGCGGGCGCGACCCGCATCCTGCTGGCGGGGAAGCCGGAGGAGGAGGTCCCCGGGGTGGACGGGTACCTGTTCGCGGGCTGCGACGCCCTGGCCGTGATCGACGACGTGCACACCTCGCTGGAGGGATCGAAGTGACCCGGATTCCCGACTTCAGCTCGGTGCCGCTGCGCTCGGGCAGCACACCGTCGTCGGCCTGGGCGGGATCCGCCCCCACCTGGGAGGCCCCGGAGGGCATCGGCGTCAAGCCGCTGTACACCGCGGACGACCTGGCCGACGTCGACTTCCTGCACACCTACCCGGGCATCACCCCGTACCTGCGCGGGCCGTACCCGACGATGTACACCAACCAGCCGTGGACGGTGCGCCAGTACGCCGGGTTCTCCACCGCCGCCGAGTCGAACGCCTTCTACCGCCGGAACCTCGCCGCCGGGCAGAAGGGCCTGTCGATCGCGTTCGACCTGGCGACCCACCGCGGCTACGACTCCGACCATCCGCGGGTCGCCGGCGACGTGGGCATGGCGGGCGTGGCGATCGACTCCATCCTGGACATGCGCCAGCTGTTCGACGGCATCCCGCTGGACAGGATGTCGGTGTCGATGACCATGAACGGCGCCGTGCTGCCGGTGCTCGCGCTCTACATCGTCGCGGCCGAGGAGCAGGGCGTCGCGCCGGAGAAGCTGACCGGGACCATTCAGAACGACATTCTGAAGGAGTTCATGGTCCGCAACACCTACATCTACCCGCCGCAGCCGTCCATGCAGATCATCTCCGACATCTTCGGCTTCACCAGCGCGAAGATGCCGAAGTTCAACTCGATCTCGATCTCCGGGTACCACATCCAGGAGGCCGGCGCGACGAACGACCTGGAGCTCGCCTACACGCTCGCCGACGGCGTGGAGTACCTGCGGGCCGGCGTCGACGCGGGGCTCGACATCGACAAGTTCGCCCCCCGGCTGAGCTTCTTCTGGGCGATCGGCATGAACTTCTTCATGGAGGTCGCCAAGATGCGGGCCGCGCGCCTGCTCTGGTCGAAGCTGGTGAACCGGTTCGAGCCGCAGAACGCGAAGTCGCTGTCGCTGCGCACGCACTCGCAGACCTCCGGCTGGTCGCTGACCGCGCAGGACGTCTACAACAACGTCGTCCGCACCTGCGTCGAGGCGATGGCCGCCACCCAGGGGCACACCCAGTCGCTGCACACCAACGCGCTCGACGAGGCGCTCGCGCTGCCCACCGACTTCTCGGCGCGGATCGCCCGCAACACCCAGCTGCTGCTGCAGCAGGAGTCGGGCACGACGAACGTCGTCGACCCGTGGGGCGGCAGCTACTACGTCGAGAAGCTCACCTACGACCTGGCACGCCGGGCGTGGGCGCACATCGACGAGGTCGAGAAGGCCGGCGGGATGGCCGAGGCGATCGACGCGGGCATCCCGAAGATGCGCGTCGAGGAGGCCGCGGCCCGCACCCAGGCCCGGATCGACTCCGGCCGGCAGCCGGTCATCGGCGTCAACAAGTACGTGGTCGACGTCGACGAGCAGATCGACGTGCTCAAGGTCGACAACGCCGGGGTGCGCCGCGAGCAGCTGGAGAAGCTGCAGAAGCTGCGGGCCGAGCGCGACGACCGGGCGCTCGACGAGTCGCTGCGCCGGCTCACCGCCGTCGCCGAGAAGATCGCCGAGGGCGGACGGCGCGACGACGCCGACAACCTGCTCGGCCTGGCCGTCGACGCGGCCCGGAACAAGGCCACCGTCGGTGAGATCTCGGACGCGCTGGAGAAGGTCTTCGGGCGGCACGCCGGTCAGATCCGGATCATCTCCGGTGTGTACTCCTCGGAGGCCGGGAAGAACCCGGCGATCGACCGCGCCCGCGAGCTGGTGGACACCTTCGCCGCCGCCGAGGGCCGCCAGCCCCGGATCCTGGTCGCCAAGATGGGCCAGGACGGCCACGACCGCGGCCAGAAGGTCATCTCGACGGCGTTCGCCGACATCGGCTTCGACGTCGACGTCGGCCCGCTGTTCCAGACCCCGGCCGAGGTCGCGAAGCAGGCCGCCGAGTCCGACGTGCACGTGATCGGCGCCAGCTCGCTGGCCGCCGGTCACCTCACGCTGGTCCCGGAGCTGCGGCACGAGCTGGCCGAGCTGGGCCGCGAGGACATCATGGTCGTCGTCGGCGGCGTCATCCCGCCCGCCGACGTGCCGGAGCTGCTGAAGATGGGTGCGGCAGCGGTGTTCCCGCCCGGCACGGTCATCGCCGAGGCGGCCGTCGACCTGCTCGGGAAGCTCTCGGCCGCGCTCGGCCACGACGACCCCGACGAGGCGGCCGGGACCGGCACCGTCTACGCGGACTGATCCCCGGCAGGGGAACGACCGGACGTGCCCGACGACCGGGCCGGCCCCCGTTCCCCCTGTCCGGGTGCGGCCCCGTCCCGAACCCCGAGAACCGGAGGTCCTGATGGCCCCGCGTGTCCCCGATCCTGCGGACCTCGCCCGCGGGGTACTGGCCGGCGACCGCACCAGGCTGGCCCGGGCGATCACGCTCGTCGAGTCCAGCCGGCCCGACCACCAGCGCGCCGCGCAGGAGCTGCTGCTGGAGCTGACACCGAAGTCCGGCGGCGCCGTCCGGGTCGGCATCTCCGGCGTGCCCGGCGTCGGCAAGTCGACGTTCATCGAGGCGATGGGGACCCGGCTGACCGGGCAGGGGCACCGGGTCGCGGTGCTGGCGGTGGACCCGTCGTCGACGCGGACCCGCGGGTCGATCCTGGGCGACAAGACCCGGATGCCGCGGCTCGCCGTCGACCCGGACGCGTTCGTCCGGCCGTCCCCGTCGGCCGGGACGCTCGGCGGGGTCGCCCGCCGCACCCGGGAGACGATGGTGGTGATGGAGGCCGCCGGGTACGACGTCGTGCTGGTCGAGACGGTCGGTGTCGGCCAGTCCGAGACGACCGTCGCCGGGATGGTCGACACCTTCCTGTTCCTGACCATCGCGCGCACCGGCGACTCGCTGCAGGGGATCAAGAAAGGCATCCTGGAGCTCGCCGACGTCGTCGCCGTGAACAAGGCCGACGGGCGGCACGAGCAGGACGCCCGGGCCGCGGCCCGCGAGCTCGCCGGGGCGCTGCACATGATGACGCCGACGTCGTCGACCTGGCGGACGCCGGTGCTGTCCTGCTCCGCGCAGACCGGGATGGGCCTGGACACGGTCTGGGAGAAGGTCCGCGAGCACCGTGCCGCTCTCGACGAGGCCGGTGAGCTGGCGACCCGGCGGGCCGACCAGCAGGTCGAGTGGATGTGGCAGATGGTGCGGGACCGGCTGATGGACCGGCTGCTGCACGACCCGGGCCTGCAGGAGAAGCTTCCCGCGCTCACCGCGGACGTCCGGACCGGTGGGCTCACCCCGACCCTGGCCGCGCAGACCATCCTGGACACGCTGCGCTGAGCACGCGGGGGGCGGCGGCGCGGGCCCGGCCGGTTCAGCTTGCGCGGGCCTGGGCGAGCTGCTCCGCACAGGCCGCCCGCAGGATGGCCTGCTCGGCGGCGAGCATGGTGAAGGTGCAGCCGAGCCCGCGGAAGCGGCGGGCGTGCGCGGGGGAGTTGCAGTAGATCCCCACCGGCACACCGGCCGCCGCGCAGCGCGAGGTGATCCCCTCGATCAGCTCGCCGTAGCGGGCCGCGTCCGGCGCGTCCGGTGCCTGCGCGGCGAGCGGGAGCCCGTAGGCCAGGGCGAGGTCCGACGGGCCGACGAAGACCGCGTCGAGCCCCTCCACGGTGAGGATCTCCTCCAGGTTCGCGACCGCGGCGACCGTCTCCACCATCACCACGCAGCGCCCACCGGCCAGCGGCTCGCGCCCCAGCCAGGACGGCCGGACCGGACCGAAGCTGCGGTTCCCGGCCGGCGGGAACCGGCAGGCGGCGACCGCGGCGGCGGCCTGCTCGGCGGTGTCGACCAGCGGGACGATCACGCCGTCGGCGCCGCGGTCGAGCGCCCGGCCGATCGCTTCCGCACCGTGGCCCGGCACCCGGACCAGCGACCGGGTGCCGGATGCGGTGAGTGCCTGCAGCATCCCGAGCACGCTGTCGTCGCCGATCAGGCCGTGCTGGGTGTCGACGCACACGCTGTCGAACCCGGCCGAGCCGACGATCTCGGCGACCGCGGGGGAGGGCAGCTGCAGCCAGCCACCGACGGCGTCGCCGGTGAACATCGGGTCGGTACTGGGAACGCTCATGGACCGACCGTGCCCGTCCGCGCCGCGATGCGCCACCGGCGGGGTGGCGCGGGCATCATGATCCCCATGCCGACGAGCCTGCCGCCCCGACCGGTGATCGGGATCCTGCACCCCGGAGCGATGGGGGCCGCGATCGGGTCGGCGCTCAAGGCCCGCGCGGGCGCGGTGATCTGGGCCGACGCCGGCCGCAGCCACGCCACGGCCAAGCGCGCCGAGCTCGCCGACCTGGTCGCCGTGCCGGACGTCGCGGAGCTGGCCGCCCGGTCCGACGTGATCGTCTCGATCTGTCCGCCGCACGCCGCCCGCGAGGTGGCCGAGCAGGTGGCGGCGGGTCTCACCGGCCGCACCGACCGGCCGGTCTACCTGGAGGCGAACGCGATCGCGCCGGACACCGTCCGGGCGATCGCGCAGCTGCTCGGCGAGCGGGCCGTGGTGTGTGACGGCGCGGTGATCGGGCCGCCCGCGTGGCAGCGCGGGACGACCGTGCTGTGGCTCTCCGGCCCCGGCGCGGACGCGCTGGCGGGTCTGTTCGACGGCAGTCCGTTCGACGTCCGGACGCTCGACGGGGTCGGCGCCGCCAGCGGTCTCAAGGCGTGCTTCGCGCTGCAGAGCAAGGCCCTGCCGACGCTGTGGCTGGCGATGGCGGAGGCGGCGGCCCGGTTCGGGGTGACCGCCGCGCTGCACGACGAGCTGGCCCGCGGCGGGATCGAGCACGACGCGGCGCTGGCCGACGTCCGGGCGAAGGCCGCGGCGAAGGGCTGGCGCTGGGCGGGGGAGATGGACGAGGCCGCGGCCGCGTTCGCGGCGGTGGACGTCCCGGACGGCTTCTCGCGGGCCGCCGCCGAGCTGTACCGCCGGGCCGCCGACCGGCCCTGAACCCCGGCCCCCGAGCCGCCGCAGCCCGTGCGGCGGGGCGGGGGCCGGGGCGGGGGCGGGGATCAGGCTGCGACCGACCCGTGCGGGTCGATCACGTACTTGCGCGAGGCGCCGCCGTCGAAGTCCCGGTAGCCCTGCGGGGCGTCGTCGAGCGAGATCGTGGTGGCGTTGACCGCCTTCGCGATGTCCGCCCGGCCGGACAGGATCGCCTGCATCAGCTGGCGGTTGTATTTCTTCACCGGGCACTGCCCGGTGGTGAAGCTGTGCGACTTCGCCCAGCCCAGCCCGATCCGGACGCCGAGCGTCCCCTCCTTCGCGCCGTCGTCGACCGCGCCCGGGTCGCCGGTCACGTACAGGCCGGGGATGCCGAGCGCGCCGCCCACCCGGGTCACCTCCATGACCGAGTTCAGCACCGTCGCCGGCGCCTCGTCGGCGTCCTTGCCGTGCCCGCGCGCCTCGAACCCGACGGCGTCGACGGCCGCGTCCACCTCCGGCTCGCCGAGCAGCTGCTCCAGCTGCTCGGGCAGGGTGCCGCCGGCGGTGAGATCGACGGTCTCGCAGCCGAAGCTGCGGGCCTGCTCCAGCCGGGACGCGACCATGTCGCCGACGACCACGGTGGCCGCGCCGAGCAGCTGCGCGGCGTGCGCCGCGGCCAGCCCGACCGGCCCGGCACCGGCCACGTACACGGTCGAACCGGTCGTCACACCCGCGGTGAGCGCCCCGTGGTAGCCGGTCGGGAAGATGTCGGACAGCATCGTCAGGTCGAGGATCTTCTCCAGCGCCTGGTCGCGGTCCGGGAACCGCAGCAGGTTGAAGTCGGCGAACGGCACCATCACGTACTCGGCCTGGCCGCCGATCCAGCCGCCCATGTCCACGTAGCCGTAGGCGGCGCCCGGCCGGGCCGGGTTGACGTTGAGGCACACCCCGGTCTTGCCCTCGTTGCACATCCGGCAGCGGCCGCAGGCGATGTTGAACGGCACCGAGCAGATGTCGCCCGGCCGGGCGAACAGCACGTCGTCACCGACCTCGACGATCTCGCCGGTGATCTCGTGGCCGAGCGTCTGGCCGGCCGGGGCGGTCGTGCGGCCACGCACCATGTGCTGGTCGGAACCGCAGATGTTGGTGGTGACGACCTTGAGGATCGCGGCGTGCGGGGCCTTCTTCTTGATCTTCAGGCCGTCCACGACGTCCGTCGGGAGCTCCAGCTTGGGGTAGTCGATCGACTCGACGGCGACCTCACCCGGAGACTTGTAGACGACCACGCGGTTGTCGGGCATGAGACTGGCTCCCCTCACGATCGGTGCGGTCCGCGGTCGCGGACCGGAACCGGCGGACGCGCCCGGGTGCCGCCCCCGCGCCGGCCGCGCCGCCGTTCCCGACCGTGACACAGGATGCCGACGTGCGCATGGCTGGATGCATCGCGCACGGGTGGAGCGCACCGCCGGGGCGCACCGGAGTGACCGCGCCCGCAGCGGATCACGGCCCCGGCGGCGATACTGCGCGGATGACCGACGACCTCCGCGAGCCGCCCGTCCCGGTGCTGACCGCGCCGCACCACACGCCGGAGCGGGAGGCCCTGCAGAAGCAGGCCCGCGAGTTCGCCACGGCCCGGGTGCTCCCGGTGGCGAACGAGCTCGATCCGCGCCGGGGCGAGATCCCGCGTGACCTGCTCGACGAGATGGGTGAGCTCGGCTACTTCGGGATCACGGTCGATCGCGAGCACGGCGGCCTCGGCCTCGGCGCCTTCGAGTACTGCATGGTCGCCGAGGAGCTGGCCAGGGCCTGGATGAGCGTCGGGTCGATCATCGCCAGGGCGCAGGGCGCCGGCACCGCCGTGGCGGACCCGGACCGGCGCGCCGAGCTGCTGCGCCGCAGCGCGCGCGGCGACTGGATCGGCGCCATCGCGCTGTCCGAGCCGGACGCGGGCTCCGATCTCGCCGCGGTGGAGACCCGCGCCGTCCGCGACGGCGACGAGTTCGTGATCACCGGCCGGAAGCGCTGGACCGGCAACGCCAGGGCGGCCGACTTCATCCAGGTGCTGGTCCGCACCGACGACCCGGCGCCGGGGGAGAAGCGCTCGGCCGGGCTGGCCACCGTCGTCGTCGAGAAGGAGCGGGACAGCTTCCCGGCCGGGCTCACCGGCAGCCCGATCGACAAGATCGGCTACCACGGCTTCGTCACCTGGGATCTCGAGTTCGACGGCCTGCGGGTACCGGTCGCGAACCAGCTCGGCGACGGCGGCGAGGGCTTCGCCGACGCGCAGGCCTGGCTGAACATCGCCCGCGTGCACACCGCCGCCCGCGCCGTCGGGCTGGCCAGGGCGGCCGTCGAGGACTGTGTGCGGTACCTGCAGCAGCGGCGGCAGTTCGAGCACCCGATCGGCGACTTCCAGGCCGTCCGGTTCACCCTCGCGACGATGGCGGCCAGGGTCGAGCAGGCGCGGTCGTTCTACCAGCACGTCGCGCACCGGCTCGACCAGGGCGAACCGTGCGCCCGGGAGGCCGCGATGGCCAAGCTGGTGGCGACCGAGATGGCCGCCGAGGTCACCGCCGACGGCATCCAGCTGCACGGCGGCAACGGGTACACCACCGAGCACCAGGTGGAGCGGCACTGGCGGGACGCCCGGCTCACGACGATCTTCGAGGGGACCAGCGAGATCCAGAAGAAGATCATCGCCGACCGGCTCCTCCCGCGCAGCCCGCTGGGCTGAACGGCCGGGGTGTGTCGTGCTCCGATCGGGCGCAATTTCAGGTTCGTGACCTGCGGATCCTCGTCCGTGTCACACGCCCGTGACACGCTGGACACCGTTCGGTAGCGAAGTCGGTGCACCCTGTGCGTCTTCCTGATCGCCCACAGTGATCACATCTCGGCGATGATCACTCCCGGCGATCGAGAGCACGACGCCGCCGCCACCGGCGGCTCGGGAGCGGAGGGGTGGATGGCACCGTCGGAGATCGGGCGGACGGGTGCCCGGTTCGGGGCCCGCCCGTCCCGGCATGCCCCCGATCCGGACCACCCGCACGGGCGCCCGGCCGAGGCGGCCGAGACCGAGCCTCCGGAGCCGGAGGCCGACGAGAACCTGATCGGCGTCACCGGGGCCCGGTTCGGCGGCCACTCGGCCAAGCGGAGCCGCAAGACCCGTAAGCAGCGCGCCGCGGAGCGCGCCGCGGCGGCCGAACGGGAGCGGACCGGGAACGCGGGCGCCGGCAGCAGCACCGGCCCCGATACCCACTCCGGTACCGGCTCCGGCCCAGACTTCGGCAGAGAGTCCGACCCAGAGTCCGACCCAGAGTCCGACACCGCGCCGCTCCCGGTCGTCGGCGGCACCGCCGAGCCCGCCCCGCAGGCCGCGTTCACCGCGGTCCGCCCGTACGTCATCACCGGCGGCCGGACCCGGGTCCGGATGGAGCTGCGGCTGGAGACCCTGGTCTCGGTCCGGCCGGTGCCGGGCCCGGCACCGGTGCTCGGCACCGAGCAGGCGGCCGTGCTGAGCCTCTGCGCGCAGACCCGGTCGGTGTCCGAGGTGGCCGCGCTGGCCGGGATCCCGCTCGGCGTCGCGCGGGTGCTCATCGACGACCTGGCCGGCGAGGGCAGGCTGACCGTGCACGGCGTCTCGTCGGCCGAGGACGGGCCGAGCATGGCGCTGATGGACCGGGTGCTCTCCGGGCTGCGGAACCTCTGAGCCGGGACCGAGCAGGCACCGGCCCGGATCCGCCCGGCGCGACCCGGCCCGGTCGGCCAGGATGGACCCATGACCGATCCGCGCCCCGTCCGCGTCGGGCTGCAGCTGCAGCCCCAGCACACCGACTACGCCGACATCCGCCGAACGGTCGCGGCCGCCGAGGAGGCGGGCGTCGACGTCGTCTTCAACTGGGACCACTTCTTCCCGCTCTACGGCGAGCCCGACGGCCGGCACTTCGAGTGCTGGACGATGCTCGGCGCCTGGGCCGAGGCGACCTCCCGGGTGGAGATCGGCGCCCTGGTGACCTGCAACAGCTACCGCAATCCCGAGCTGCTCGCCGACATGGCACGCACCGTGGACCACATCTCCGACGGCCGACTGATCCTCGGCATCGGCGCCGGCTGGTTCGAACGCGACTACGACGAGTACGGCTACGAGTTCGGCACCGCCGGGGACCGGTTGCGTGACCTCGCCGCGGCGCTGCCCCGGATCCGGGCCCGCTGGGCGAAGCTGAACCCGGCGCCGACCCGCGACATCCCGGTGCTCGTCGGCGGCGGCGGCGAGAAGAAGACGCTGCGCTACACCGCCGAGCACGCCACCATCTGGCACGGCTTCGGCGACGTCGGGACCGTCGCCCACAAGTGCGCCGTGCTGGACGCGCACTGCCGCGACATCGGCCGCGACCCGGCCGAGATCGAGCGCTCGGTCGCCGTCGAGCACGGGCCCGACGAGCTCGGCCCGGCCCTGTACGACGCCGGCGTGCGGCTGTTCACCGTCGGCCAGGACGGCCAGGGCGGCTACGACCTGAGCCGGCTGAAGGACTGGCTCGCCTGGCGCGACGAGCGCAACGGCTGACCGGCCCGCCGGCCGCTCAGCCGCCGTCGCGCAGGAACGGGTCGCGGAGCAGGTCCGGGATCCGTTCCGGGACGACCGCGGGCGCGTAGTACCAGCCCTGGGCGTTCGCGCAGCCGTACTCGCGCAGCCGCAGCGCCTGCTCCCGCGTCTCGACGGCCTCCGCGGTGACCTCCAGGTCCAGCGCGGAGGCCAGCGAGATGAGCGTGCGCAGGATGACGTCGTCGCGCTCGGCGGAGCCGGCCACGAAGTGACCGGCCAGCTTCAGCACGTGCACCGGCAGGTGCCGCAGGTAGGCGAGGTTGGAGTAGCCGGTACCGAAGTCGTCGATCGCGATCCGCACGCCCATCCGCTCGAGCTCGCGCAGCGTCGCGGGCGGCCCGCCCGGCGAGCCCATCAGGTCGGACTCGGTCAGCTCGATCTGCAGCCGCTCGGCCGGCCAGTCGTAGCGGTCCAGGGTGGCCGCGACGTCCGAGACCAGATCGGACTCGACGATCTGGCGGGCGGCGACGTTCACGCTGACCAGCAGCGGCCGTTCCGGGTGCGCGTCGGCCCAGGTCCGGCCCTGCCGGCACGCCTCGGCCAGCACCCGCCTGCCCAGCGGGACGACCAGCCCGGTCTCCTCGGCGAGCGGGATGAACCGGTCCGGACCGAGCAGCTCGCCGTCCGGGCGCTGCCAGCGCACCAGCGCCTCGACCCCGACGGTCTGCTCGTCGGCGAGCCGGACCAGCGGCTGGTAGACGACCACGAAGTCGTCGCGGCGCAGCGCCTCCGGCATCTGCGACGACAGTTCGAACCGGCGGACGTCCGAGCGGTGCCGCTCCCGGTCGTAGTGCAGGTAACGGCCGCGGCCGGCGCGCTTGGCCGAGTACAGCGTGGTGTCGGCGGCCTGCAGCAGCTCGTCGGCGCCGAGCTCGCCGTCGTGCCGCACCACCCCGACGCTCGCCGAGATCACGATGTCCCGGCCGTCGATCCGGACCGGCCTGCGGACCGTGCCCAGCGCCCGGCCGGCGACCTCCTCCAGGTCGGCCCGGTCGGCCGTCCGCGGCACCAGCACGACGAACTCGTCGCCGCCCATCCGGGCGACCAGATGCCCCTCCGGCTCCAGGGCGGCGCGCAGCCGGGTGGCGAGCACCTCCAGCAGCCGGTCGCCCGCCTGGTGCCCGAGCGTGTCGTTGACGACCTTGAACCCGTCCAGGTCGAGATAGCAGATGCCGGGCCGGGTGCCGTCCGGGCGGGACTCGGCGATCGCCGCGGCCAGCCGGCCGAAGAACAGTGAGCGGTTCGGCAGCCCGGTCAGCGGATCGTGCGACGCCTGGTGCTCCAGCCGCCGCTGCAGCTCGCGCTGCTCGGTGACGTCGCTGAGCACGGCGACCAGGTGGTCGGTCGCGCCGTCGTCCTCGCGCAGCGGGGTGACCACCGCATCGATCCATATCTCGGCGTCGTCGGCGCGGCGAACCGGGCGCACGACGCGCAGCCGGTCCAGCGAGCCGTCGAGCAGCCGCGGCCGTTCCGCCCACAGCTCGGGGGCCTGCTGGACGGACACGAAGTCGCCGACGCTCATCCCGGTGAGCTGCTCGCGGGAGTAGCCGAGCATCGCCGCGGCGGCGTCGTTCGCCTCGATCGACCGGCCGTGCGGGTCGAAGATCACGATGCCGACCGCGGCCGAGTCGAACATCGCCGAGAACCGGGTCTCGGACGCCCAGCGGGCCCGCTCGGCGACCTGGCGGGCGTCCAGCGCGGCCCGGGTGACCTGCTCCTGGTCGGCGAGCACCTGCAGCCGCAGTGCCTCGGTGAAGCCGCGGACGAAAGACGCCTGCACCGCGGCGGTCCGCCGGACCCGGTCGCCGGTGCCCGCCGCCCGCTCCAGGTGCGCGCCGACCACGGTCATCGAGACCTCCAGACAGGCCGGGTCGGTGATCCGCGCGCGGACCAGCTCGCGGCCCGCCTCGGTGACCTCGGCCGGATCGAGGATCTCGGCGGTCGCGGCCCGCCGCAGCCGTCCGGTCAGCCGTTCCAGCAGCGGGCGCAGCTCGGTGGCGGGCTGCGCGCACCGGCGGGCCAGCGCGGCTGTCCAGGCGGTCACGAGCTCCGAGGGCACGGGCAGCTCGTCGGCGGCGAGTGCCCGGCCGTGGTCGACGCATGCAGCGGCGACATCGGCCTGCTGCATCCACCGACCCCCGTTCGCTCCGGTGGAGGGACTGCCCTCTCGATCGTGGAACACCGTAACCGATCCGGCCCGTCCGATGGGGCCGACCGGGTTATGCCTGCGGGTCGTGCACGTCGGACGGTGACCCGTCGGTCACTCCCGTCACCCAGACGACGGCCTCCCCGGCCTCGTCCGAGGCCGCGAGATCGATCTCGGCGGTGATCGCCCAGTCGCGGTCGCCCGCCGGGTCGTCGAGCACCTGGCGGACCAGCCAGCGGTCGGTCTCCTCGGTGAGGTCGAACAGCGCGGGCCCGCGGGCCTCCGGCCCGAAGCCGATCCGGTCGTGCACCGCGAAGTAGGGCGCCACCGCGTCCCGCCACCGCTGCGCCGTCCAGCCCGCCTCGCCGTCGAGCGCGCCGAGCTCCTCGTAACGGCCCAGCGCGAGCAGCTCCACCCGGCGGAACAGCGCGTTGCGGACCAGCACCCGGAACGCCCGCGCGTTGCCGGTGACCCCGGCCGGTGCGGCGAGCCCGGCGTCCGCGCCGGGCGGGGTGATCTCTCCGTCCCCGGTGTCGGCGCCTGCGGCGAGCTTCTCCCACTCGTCGAGCAGCGAGGAGTCGGTCTGCCGGACCAGCTCACCGAGCCACTCGATCAGGTCGGTGAGCTCCTCGGTGCGGGCGTGCTCGGGCACGGTCTGGCGCAGCGCCCGGTAGGCGTCGGCGAGGTAGCGCAGCACCAGCCCCTCGGAGCGGGCGAGCTGGTAGTGCGAGACGTACTCGGTGAACGTCATCGCCCGCTCGCTCATGTCGCGCACCACGGACTTCGGCGAGAGCACGGCGTCGGCCACCCACGGCGCGCCGCGCCGGTAGGTCTCCAGCGCCGCGTGCAGCATCTCCGCCAGCGGCCGGGGGTGGGTGACCTCCTCCAGCCGGGCCATCCGCTCCTCGTACTCGATGCCGTCGGCCTTCATCGCCGCGACCGCCTCGCCGCGGGCCTTGTTCTGCTGGGCGGCCAGGATCTGGCGCGGGTCGTCCAGCGTGGACTCGACGACCGACAGCACGTCGAGGGCGTAGTCCGGGGACTCCTGGTCGAGCAGCTCGAACACGGCGAGCGCGAACGGCGACAGCGGCTGGTTGAGCGCGAAGTCCAGCTGCAGCTCGTCGACGACCCGGGCGCGGGGCCGGGCGGCGCCCTCCACGGTGTACTCCTCGACGACGCCCGCGCTGCGCAGCGCCCGGTAGATCGCGATCGCCCGCAGCATGTGCCGGAGCTGGCGGCGGCGCGGCTCGTGGTTGTCGGTGAGCAGGTGCCGCATCGCGGCGTAGGTGTCGCCGCCGCGCGAGATCACGTTCAGCAGCATCGCGTGGGTGACCTCGAAGTGGCTGGTCAGCGGCTCGGGCCGGGCCTGCTGCAGCTTCTCGAACGACGTCTGGGACCAGCCGACGAAGCCCTCCGGCGGCTGCTTGCGCTGGACCTTCCGGCGCTTCTTCGGGTCGTCGCCCGCCTTGGCGAGCGCCTTCGCGTTCTCGATGTCGTGCTCGGGGGCCTGGGCGACGACGGTGCCGACGGTGTCGTACCCGGCGCGGCCGGCGCGGCCGGCGATCTGGTGGAACTCGCGGGCCTTGAGCGGGCGGACCCGGCGGCCGTCGTACTTGGACAGCGCGGTGAACAGCACCGTGCGGATCGGCACGTTGATGCCGACGCCGAGCGTGTCGGTGCCGCAGATGACCTTGAGCAGGCCGGCCTGGGCGAGGGTCTCCACGAGCCGCCGGTAGCGGGGCAGCATCCCGGCGTGGTGCACGCCGATGCCGTGCCGGACCAGCCGGGACAGCGTGCGGCCGAACCCGGAGGTGAACCGGAACGCGCCGATCGTCTCGGCGATGGCCGCCTTGTCCTCCCGGGAGGTGACGTTGACGCTCATCAGCGCCTGCGCCCGCTCGACGGCGGCCTGCTGGGTGAAGTGGACGATGTAGACCGGCGCCTCGCGGGTGGCGAGCAGCTCGGCGATCGTCTCGTGCAGCGGCTCGACGACGTAGCGGAAGTGCAGCGGCACCGGCCGGTCCACCGAGGTGATCTCGGCGGTCTCCCGGCCGGTGCGCCGGGTCAGGTCCTCGGCGAAGAACGACGTGTCGCCCAGGGTGGCGCTCATCAGCAGGAACTGTGCCTGCGGCAGCTCGACGATCGGCACCTGCCAGGCCCAGCCGCGGGCCGGGTCGGCGTAGAAGTGGAACTCGTCCATCACCACCGACCCGACGTCGGCGCCCGATCCGGTGCGCAGCGCCAGGTTGGCCAGGATCTCCGCGGTGCAGCAGATGATCGGGGCCTTCTCGTTCACCGCCGCGTCACCGGTGAGCATGCCCACCTTGTCCGCGCCGAACACCTCGCACAGCGCGAAGAACTTCTCGCTGACCAGCGCCTTGATCGGCGCGGTGTAGAAGGTGCGCTCGCCGCGGGCCAGCGCCGCGGCGTGCGCGCCCATCGCGACCAGCGACTTCCCGGAGCCGGTCGGGGTGGACAGGATGACGTTCGCGCCGGTCACCAGCTCCAGCAGCGCCTCCTCCTGCGCCGGGTACAGCGACAGCCCGCGCTCGTCGAACGCCCAGTCGGCGAAGATCTCCACCAGGTCGGCGGGGTCGATCGGGTCGTCGGGGCCGGAGCTGCGGGGGAGCCGGTCGGTGAGCGTCATGATGGCCCCGATTGTGCCTGGTGGCCCGGACGCGGCGACCGCGGCTGGAACCCGGCGCCGTCCGCCCGACTACCGTGGGCCCGTGACCGGGGGTGGGGTGTCGGGCGGGTCCCGCCCGACCATGCCCGAACTCGTCCCGCCGATGCTGCCCGCGACCGGCGAGCTGTCCGACGCGACCGATCCCGCGCGGTGGGCCGTCGAGTTCGGCTGGGAGGGCCACCGCTGCGTCGCCTACGTCAGCCGCGGGCGGGTCCGGCTGCTGTCGTCGACGGCGCGCAGCGTCACCGGGTCGTTCCCCGAGCTCGGCGTGCTGGCCGCTCAGGCGCCGCCGGGCGGGCTGGTCCTCGACGGCACCGTGGTCGCCCTGGACGAGGCGGGCCGCCCGTCGCGCGGACCGCTGCTGCGCCGCACCGCGACGCTCGCCCCGGACGCCGCGCTGCGCGTCGAGGTCCCGGTCGGCTACGTGGTGACCGACCTGCTCTGGTGCGACGGGCGGCGGGTGCTGGAGCTGCCCTACCGGCGCCGCCGGGCGGAGCTGGAGGAGCTGGCGCTGGCCGGTCCGGCGATCCTGGTGCCGCCGTCGTTCGGGCTGGACGAGGCCGACCTGGTGGTGCGCACCGCCGAGCAGTACGGGCTGGACGGGCTGCACCTGAAGCGGCTCGACGTGCCGTACCAGCCGGGCAGGCGGACCCGGAACTGGCTGCGGGTGCCGCTGCGCAGGCGCAGGCAGGCGCTGGTCGCGGGCTGGGTGCCCGCACCCGGGCGGCCGGACCGGATCGCCGCGGTGCTGCTGGCGCTGCCCGGGCCGGAGGGCCCGCAGTACGTCGGCCGGGTCGGGATCGGCGCCGCGGACGCCGACGCGCGCACCGTCCGCGCCGCCGCGCCCGGTGCGCCGCCGGCCGGGGTCCCGGACGGCGTCGCCGCGGACGCCCGGTGGCTGGCGCCCGGGCTGGCCTGCGCGGTCGAGCACCGCGGCCGGACGGCCGCCGGGCGGCTCGCGCTGCCGTCCTGGCGGGGGCTGGTGCCGGCAGACGAGCAGGACGACGAGCTGTTCGAGGTGCCGGCTGCAGCCGCAGCCGCGACCGTCCCCGCCGCCCCCGCCGAGCCCGAGCCCAAGCCCGCGCAGGCGCCGGCCGGGGCCGAGCCCGGGCCCGCGGGCACCTGGCACGGCCCGCTGTCCCGGCGGCTGGAGCAGCACTTCGTCTACAACACGCTGAACACGATCGCCTCGCTGGTGCGCACCGACCCGCCGCGGGCCCGCGAGCTGCTGCTCGGTTTCGCCGACCTGTCCCGGGCGGCCGACCGGGCCGAGGAACCCGCGATCCGGCTGGACGAGGAGCTGGCCGCGGTCCGGGCGTACCTGCAGATCGAGCGGACCCGGTTCGGCGCCCGGCTGACCGCCGAGATCGACGACCCGGCTGCCGCGGGCGTCGACCCGGGTGCCGCGGTGCCGCCGCTGGCCGTGCTGGCCGCGGTGCGCCGCGCCGTGCAGGAGGAGATCGAGCCGGTGCCCGGCGGCGGTGCGGTGCACGTGCAGCTCGTCACCCCGCCGGAGGGACCGGGTTGCCGGATCGAGGTCACCCACGCCACCCGTGCCCCGTTCGTCCTGTTCAGCCTGCCGCTGGACGCCCCGGCAGGGTTGTGATCTCCGATTCGCGGGTACCCGGGGCACTCCCGGGGGCGACGGACCTTCATCGATCCGGATAGCGTGCGCGCCATGCTGGGGTTGCCCGACGGCGCACGCGCGTGCCTGTTCGATCTCGACGGCGTGCTGACCGACACCGCGAGCGTCCACGCCGCGGCGTGGAAGCAGATGTTCGACGAGTACCTGCGACGCCGGGACGGGGAGGACTTCACCCCGTTCGACATCTCCGCCGACTACGGCCCGTACGTGGACGGCAAGCCGCGCCTGGAGGGGACCCGCAGCTTCCTCGCCTCGCGCGGGGTGGCGCTGCCCGAGGGCACCCCGGACGACGACGCCGACACCGAGACCCTCTGGGGCCTGTCGACCCGCAAGAACGACCTGGTCCAGGTCAAGATCACCGAGGGTGTCCGGGTGTACCCCGGATCGCGCCGCTACCTGGAGGCGGTGCGGGAGGCCGGGCTGGTCACCGCCGTCGTCTCCTCGTCGGCGAACGCCGAGCAGATCCTGCGGGTCACCGGGCTGGAGACGTTCATCGACCACCGGGTCGACGGCGTCACCGCCCGGGAGCGCGGGCTGCCCGGCAAGCCGGCCCCCGACACTTTCCTCGCCGCTGCCGCGGACCTCGACGTCGACCGGTCCGCCGCCGTGGTGTTCGAGGACGCGCTGGCCGGCGTGCAGGCCGGCCACGCGGGAGGCTTCGGCGCCGTCATCGGCGTCGACCGCCTCGACCAGGCCGCCGCGCTGCGTGAGCACGGCGCGGACGTCGTCGTCACCGATCTCGCCGACCTGCTGGAGCGCTCGTGAAGCCCGACCACCTGCCCACGTTCACCACCGAGCCGTGGGTGATCCGTGAGCCGCGCCTCGACCTGGACGCGATGGGCCAGACCGAGTCGGTGTTCGCCCTGTCCAACGGGCACATCGGCCTGCGCGGCAATCTCGACGAGGGCGAGCCGCACGTGCTGCCCGGCACCTACCTGAACTCGTTCTACGAGGTGCGCCCGCTGCCCTACGCCGAGGGCGGCTACGGCTACCCGGAGTCCGGGCAGACGATCGTCAACGTCACCAACGGCAAGCTGATCCGGCTGCTGGTCGACGACGAGCCGTTCGACCTGCGCTACGGCACCCTGCGCCGGCACGAGCGGGTGCTCGACATGCAGGCCGGGACCCTGGAGCGCGACGTCGAGTGGGAGTCGCCGGCCGGCCGTGCGGTCAAGGTGCGCTCGACCCGGCTGGTGTCGCTGACCCAGCGGGCGATCGCCGCGATCTGCTACGAGGTCGAGCTGGTCAGCAACGGCACCGCCGACGAGAACGACGGCGCGCTGCTGGTGCTGCAGTCCGAGCTGGTCGCCAACGAGCAGCTCCCCGGCCGCGACGCCGACGACCCGCGGCTGGACACCGCGCTGGACAACGTCCTGGAGCCCGAGCAGTCCCGGGCCGGTGACGCCGGCGCGACCCTGGTGCACTCCACCCGCAAGTCCGGCCTGCGCTGCGGTGCCGCGATGGAGCACGAGGTCAGCGGCCCCGAGGGCATCCAGGTCAGCACCGACGCGAACGAGGACCTGGCCCGCACCACGATCATCGCCCGGGTCCGGCCGGGGGAGACGCTGCGCGTCGTCAAGTACCTGTCCTACGGCTGGTCGTCGCGGCGCAGCCTGCCTGCGGTCTACGACCAGGTCCGGGCGGCCATCGCCGCCGCCCGCTACACCGGCTGGGACGGCCTGGTCCGCGAGCAGCGCGAGTACCTCGACGACTTCTGGGCCACCGCCGACGTCGAGATCGACGGCGACGCCGAGCTGCAGCAGGCGGTGCGGCTCGCGACGTTCCATATCCTGCAGGCCGGTGCCCGCGCCGAGCGGCGCTGCATCCCGGCCAAGGGCCTGACCGGCGACGGCTACGACGGCCACACCTTCTGGGACACCGAGACGTTCTGCCTGCAGGTGCTGTCGTTCGTCGCGCCGGACGCGGCGGCGGACGCACTGCGCTGGCGCCGCTCGATCCTGCCGCAGGCGTTCGAGCGGGCCGAGACGCTCGGCCTCAAGGGCGCCGCGTTCCCGTGGCGGACGATCCGCGGGCACGAGTGCTCGGGCTACTGGCCGGCCGGCACCGCGGCGTTCCACATCAACGCCGACATCGCGGACGCGGTGAAGCGGCACGTCGCGGCGACCGGCGACACCAAGTTCGAGCTGGAGGTCGGGCTGGAGCTGCTGGTCGCGACCGCGCGGCTGTGGCGCTCGCTGGGCCACCACGACTCGGCCGGGAACTTCCGGATCGACGGCGTGACCGGGCCGGACGAGTACTCCTCGATCGCCGACAACAACGTCTACACCAACCTGATGGCCCGGCAGAACCTGCGCTACGCCGCGGAGGTCGCCGCCAAGCACCCGCGGTCGGCGGCCCGGCTGGGCGTCGACTCCGAGGAGATCGCCTCCTGGCGGGACGCGGCGACCGCGATGCTGATCCCGTTCGACTCCCGGCTCGGCGTGCACCCGCAGTCCGAGGGCTTCACCGACCACCAGCGGTGGAACTTCGACGACACCCCGGCCGAGCGGTACCCGCTGCTGCTGAACTACCCGTACTTCGACCTGTACCGCAAGCAGGTCGTCAAGCAGGCCGATCTCGTGCTGGCGATGCAGATCTTCCCGGACGAGTTCACCGAGGAGCAGAAGCGCCGCAACTTCGCCTACTACGAGGCGATCACGGTGCGGGACTCGTCGCTGTCGGCGTGCACCCAGGCGGTGCTCGCCGCTCGCACCGGGCACCTGGAGCTGGCCCACCAGTACCTCGCCGAGGCGGCCCTGGTCGACCTGCAGGACCTGGCCGGCAACACCGACCACGGCATGCACATCGCGTCCATGGCGGGCACCTGGTCGGCGGTGGTGCTGGGCTTCGGCGGGATGCGCTGCGAGGCCGACGGCCTCTCGTTCGCGCCGGTGCTCCCGCCGTCGCTGTCCCGGATCTCGTTCGGGCTGAAGTGGCAGGGCCGCCGGCTCCGGGTCACGATCACCCCGGACGAGGTCGAGTACCAGCTGCTCGACGGCGCGCCGATGCGGCTGCGGCACCACGACGAGCCGATCGCGCTGGACGGCGAGGGCCCGGTGACCGCCCCGACGCCGACCACCGAGTGGGTGGAGCCGGTGGAGCAGCCGGCCGGGCGGGCGCCGCGCCAGCGCGGCTGAGGCCGGGGCCGGCTCGCCGCGACGAGCGCGCGGCGGCCGGTCGTGCACCGCTGGTACGTTGATACGTCGCGCCGCCCGACGGGTGCAGGGTCCACGGAGGAGCCCGCACCGGCAGGCGTCGCGACCGTGCTCGTCCCCTCGGTGGAGGATCCCCGCGCCGTGCCCGAAGCCACGCCCGACCCGTCCGTCGGTCCTCCCGCCGACCAGGGGACCGATGCCGGAACCGATCCGGAGCTGCTCCACGAGCAGACCTACGTCGGCATGCTCTACGAGCAGCTCGAGGACCGCCGCCGGGACACCGCGCGGCGGCTCGCCGACACGCTGCGCGAGGAGACCGTCGGCACCCCGCAGGCGCTGACCCAGCGGGACGCGGCCGCGGCGCTGCTGGCCGACCGGCTGGCCGCGCTGCGGGCCGCCGAGCACGGCCTCGCGTTCGGCCGGCTGGACTCCGACGACGGTGAGATCCGCTACGTCGGCCGGATCGGCCTGCTCGACGAGCAGAACGAGTACGAGCCGCTGCTGATGGACTGGCGGGCGCCGGCGGCCCGGCCGTTCTACACCGCGACGGCGGCGAACCCGGAGGGCATGCGCCGGCGCAGGCACCTGCGGACCCGGCTCCGCCAGGTCGTCGCGATCGACGACGAGCCGCTGAACCTCGCCGAGATGGACGACGACGAGCGAGCCCGCGCCGGGGCCGGGCTGACCAGCGAGGCGGCGCTGCTGGCCGCGGTGTCCGAGGCGCGCACCGGCCGGATGGGCGACATCGTCGCCACCATCCAGGGCGAGCAGGACCGGATCATCCGGTCCAAGCCGTCCGGGGTGCTGGTCGTGCAGGGCGGGCCGGGCACCGGCAAGACGGCGGTGGCCCTGCACCGTGCCGCCTACCTGCTCTACACCCACCGCGACCGGCTCGCCCGGCGCGGCGTGCTCGTCGTCGGGCCGAACCCGACGTTCCTGCGCTACATCGGGCAGGTGCTGCCGTCGCTGGGGGAGACCTCGGTGGTGCTGGGCACCGTCGCCCAGCTCTATCCCGGCCTGGACGCCCGGCGCCCGGAGGACCCGGCGACCGCGGAGCTCAAGGGCCGCGCGGACATGGCGGCCGTCGTCGCGGCCGCCGTGCGGGACCGCCAGCAGGTGCCGCGCAAGCCGATCGAGCTGGTCGTCGAGCAGCAACGGGTGGTGCTGGACCGGGACACCGTCACCCAGGCCAGGACCCGCGCGCGGCGCTCCCGCAAGCCGCACAACGAGGCCCGCCGGACGTTCCGCAAGGAGCTGCTGCGGCTGCTCGCCCAGCAGGTCGCCCGGCGGGTCGGGGCGGAGCTGCTGGACCGACTCGACGTCGACGACATCCGCGACGAGCTCACCGAGTCGCCGGCGCTGCAACAGGAGCTGGAGCAGCTGTGGCCGACGCTGTCGCCCGAGCAGCTGCTCACCGACCTGTTCGCCGACCGCAGGCGGCTGAACTCGGTGGCCCGGCGGATCCCGGCCGACGAGCGGGTGCTGCTGGAGCGTGACGCGCCCGGTCCCGACGTGCCCTACGAGCAGCGCTGGTCGGCGGCGGACGTGGCGCTGCTCGACGAGGCCGCCGAGCTGCTCGGCGACGACGGCGCCGCGCAGGCCGCGGCCGAGGCCGCCGCGCTGCGCGAGGAGGTCGAGTACGCGCAGGGCGTGCTGGACGTGCTCGATCTCGAGGAGGACCTCGATCCGGAGCTGCTGCGCGCCACCGACATCATCGACGCCGACCGGCTCGCCGAGCGGATGCAGGTCGCCCGCTACGACTCCACCGCCGAGCGGGCCGCCGCGGACCGCGAGTGGACCTACGGGCACGTGATCGTCGACGAGGCGCAGGAGCTGTCCGCGATGGCCTGGCGGATGGTCATGCGCCGGGCGCCCGCCCGGTCGATGACCCTGGTCGGGGACATCGCGCAGACCAGCGACCGGGGCGGCGCCGGATCGTGGAACGAGGTGCTGTCGCCGTTCGTGGCCCGGCGCTGGCGGCTGGAACAGCTGACCGTCAACTACCGGACGCCCGCCGAGATCGCCGACGTCGCCGACGACGTGCTCGCCGAGATCGACCCGTCGCTGCAGCCGCCGTCGTCGGTCCGCTCGACCGGGGTTCCGCCGTGGGCGGCGCCGCTGCCGGTCGCCGGTGCCGAGCGGGACCGGGTGCTGGCCGACCGGGTCGTCGCCGAGCGGGACGCGGTCGGCGAGGGCCGGACGGCGGTGCTCGTCCCGGCCGCGCGGCTGCAGCAGACCCGGGACGCGCTGGTCGCCGCCGGGATCATCGACGCCGCGACCGACCCGGACGAGCTGGACACCGCGGTCGTCGTGCTCGCGGTGACCGGTTCGAAGGGCCTGGAGTTCGACGCCGTGCTCGTCGTCGAGCCGCAGGAGATGCTCACCGAGTCGCCGCGCGGCCTCAGCGACCTCTACGTGGCGATCACCCGGGCCACCCAGCGGCTCGGCGTGCTGCACTCCGGCGAGCTCCCACCGGTGCTCAAGCGGATCAGCCGGGAGCGGTAGCCGCGAGCCCGGCTCAGCGCGCCGGGCCGGCCTGTCCGGCACCGTTCGCGCGCACCCGGACCCGGTTCCGGCCGGCCCGTTTCGCGGTGTAGAGCGCCTCGTCCGCGGCGGCGAGCAGCCGATCGAGCTCGGTGCCCGCACCGGGCGCGACGGCGGCCCCGACCGACACGCTGAGCCGGTCGATCCGCACGTCGCCGGTCGGCGAGGGCACGTCCACGCTGAGCGACTCCACCCGGCGCCGGATCCGCTCGCACATCTCGTGCACCGCGGTCGCGCCGGCCGCCGGGTCCTGCTTCATCGTGCCCATCGCGACCACGAACTCCTCGCCGCCGAACCGGCCGACCACGTCGGCGCCGCGGACCTCACCGGTCAGCACCTCGGCCATGGAGGCCAGTACGGCGTCCCCGACCAGGTGGCCGTGCCGGTCGTTGACGTCCTTGAAGTGGTCGAGATCGAGGATCAGCACCCCGGCGGCGACCCGGTCCCGGCGGGCGCCGGCGAGCAGCCGGGTGGCCCGGGCCCGCCAGGCGTCGGCGTTGAGCAGGCCGGTCTTCGGATCGGTGTTCGCCTTGTCCTCCAGCTGGCGGACCAGCGTCGTCTGTTCGAGCAGCAGCAGCAACGGCACCAGCAGGACGACCAGCGGCCAGTGGTCCGGCAGCACCACCACGGCGACCAGCGCACCCAGGCTGAGCGTCGCCAGCTCGAGCGCGATCTCGCCGCCGGCCAGGATCGCCAGGAACGACGACCGCGGCTGCGACAGCCGGATCACCGAGACCACCAGCAGGGTGTTCGTCAGTGTGTAGGCCAGCAGGCAGCCGGCCAGGGTGGCGGCGCCGGCGACCGAGGCGTAGTCGTCGCCCACCCCGGTCAGCCCGCGCAGCATCGCGACCAGGTACACCGCGAGCACGACGGTGGACGTCGAGTACAGCTGCCGGTGCGGGGGTGTCCCGGCCGGGCGGAACACCCGGAAGTACAGGTGCGTGTAGAGGGCCACGACGGTGGCCGCGGCCAGCGCGGCGGGCAGCACCAGCGCGGCGGCGAAGGTCCACACCGAGCTCAGGTCGATGTAGCGGGTGTCCGCTATCCGGCGGCGCATCCGTTCCGCGCCGAGCGAGAGCTCCGCGTGCAGCGCGGCCGCCACGAGAAGTGCCGCCACGACGATCCACGATCGCGGTTCGAGCAGTTCCGGGCCGCGCAGCGCGATCTCGCCCGCCGGCAGCAGTACGGCGGTGAGCTCGACCGCCACGAGCAGCCCGCGTACACGCAGTGGCAGCCCCCGGAACGACGGGCGGCGCGGCGCGTCGCCGGAACCCGGTACCCGGGCGCCGGATGCCGACGGATCTCCAGACAACGGTGCCGAACCTCTGATCGTTTCTCTTGTCGAGCATAGCGGCGGGGCCCCGGACTCGGCGCTGGTCAGCGGGGCCGGACTCGGCCCACGGGTGGGTCCGGCCGGCGCGGCGAACCGGCCGCCGAAGATCAACAGTGTGCCTGACATGGCGAAGTCGTGTTTACCCTTGTTCGCGGACCTCACCCAGAAGAGTGTCGACGCTGCGGACAGTGACGGTCGGCGGCGTCCCGGGCCGCCGGGACACCGGGTGGGGCTCCCGGTCCGTTCGCGGGGAGGTGAATCGGAATGCGCAACTGGAACTGGTGACGAACGCCCGGGAACGGGCGGATGCAGGCACGCACCGAAAGGGGGTCGGGCACATGCGCAACTGGAACTGGTGACCGTGTGCGGAGAACGTCGGAACACATTCGGGAAAGGAGCGCGACATGCGTAACTGGAACTGGTGACAATGCTCGCGGTGCGTGGCGCCCGGCGGCCGGGTCAGCCACGTACCGGCGGCGCGGCCGCGTACAGGTCCCGCAGCAGGGCGATCTCGGCGCCGTGGTGGATGACCTCGCGGTGGATGTGCAGGACCAGCGTGGCCATCGGCGCGTCGGCGTAGGGGCCCTCGGCGGCCCCGCACGGCCGGGCCAGGCCCGCGGTGCCGAGCGCCGCGACACCGGCCGTCCAGCGGCGGTAGGCGTCGTCGAGCTGGGCGAGGGCCAGATCGGCGGTCCCGGCGCAGGTGTGCGAGTCGTAGTCGACCGGTGGGCCGTCGAAGTGCGCGTGCACCCGCATGCCGAGCACACCGACGATCACGTGCACCAGCCGCCAGGCGATCGTCGTGACCGGGGGCGGTTCCGGCACCGGGTAGGCGAAGTCGATCACCCGGTCGCCGGAGCCGGCCCCCGGCGGGGTCACCGAGGAGCCCCGGGGGCGCACGCTCCACATGCCGGGCACGGGCTCCCAGAGGTACTCCTCGTCGGTGAGCCCGGCGAGCCGGGGACGGAGCAGCTGTTCCCAGTGGAACGTCAGCTGCTCGCCGAGCTCGGTGTTCCAGTCGATCGTCCGGTTCATGGCGGGCAGGCTAGGACCGAACGAGGTCGGCCGCGCTGGCCGGGGCGCTCCCGGGGAGCCCGTGGGAGCTGCGCGACGAGATCGCGTTCACCTCGTCGCTGCGCTGGTCGGGGCAGGTCAC